>JANOPP010000233.1:0-18920 GCA_031421915.1 Myxococcales bacterium
CGCCGTTGCCCTGTTCGAGGAGCAGGAGATCGTCGAGCAGCAGCAGATCATCATCACGGACGGCCCGAACTACCGGAAGCCGTACGACTACGAGGACGATGTCGACGCCAGCGAAGAGGGCGGCGACTACTACGGTCCGTCCGCGAGCCGCGGCGGTCGTGACGGCGCGAAGGACAAGAGCGTCGCGAGCCGCCCGGACTCGCGCCCGGCCAAGACTGCGACCACGCGCGGCGAATCGAAGAAGATGGCGCCCTCGACCGACGACGCTCCGTCGACGGGCCAGGTCTCGCGCGCCCCGTCGCCCCCGCCGGGCAACATGGACGTGGGTGGTGGTGCACCGTCGCGCCGCTTCGACGAGCAGAACATCGCCCCTCCGGTCGAGATGAAGCGCCCCGCGCAGAAGGAGCGCCCGGGTCTCGGTACCGAGTTCGGCGAGCAGCGCTACTCGGCCGCGTCGTTCACCAAGTTCGTTCGCGCACCGGGTCGCCCGATCGCGATCGCCGAGCTTCGCTACAACGACACCGCTGGCCTGATGGCGCTCGGTATCCCCGTCGCGCCGATGCCGGACGAGGGCGAGATCATGACCCGCGAGACCGCGGATCCGTTCCCCGGCGACTCGCGCTTCGCGACGCCCCCGCGCTGAGACAAAGGGAAGGGGTCCCACCCGTTTCCGCTCCAACGCCTCGTCACTCGACGGGGCGTTTTGGCGTTTCGGCGTCCGCGTGTCCGACGGGCCGCGGACTCGATGTCCGGCAGGCGCCCGCGAGGTGGCTCGGCACCGTGTGAGATCGTGCGCTTAGGTGATGGCCGTGATTGGCCTTGGGTGTGCTGGTTCGCGGGCGCTACCCTAGGAGGTAGTCGTGCCCGATTCAGACATCACCGACCTCACTATTCAGATCCTGCGCGATATCCGCGACGACGTTCGTGGAACGAACGAGCGGATCGACGCAACGAACCGGCGGCTCGACACGACGATCCAGCGGCTCGACACGACCAATGAGCGACTCGATGCGACGGTCCAGCGGCTCGATACGACCGTCCAGCGTCTCGATACGACGATCGAGCGACTCGACACGACGAACGAGCGGCTTGATGTACTGACCCACGAGACCGCGGCCTCGGTTCGAAAGATCGTCCGTTACGTCAAGGACAAGCAGGGCAAGGAGATCGAAGATCTCCAGCAGCGCGTCGCGCGGCTCGAAGCCAAGAAAAGGAACTAGTTTCAGTTCGGCCTAGGCCGCTTCGCCGTGGCACTTCTTGTACTTCTTGCCCGAGCCACATGGGCACGGCTCGTTGCGGCCAGGCTTCTCGGTGCCGGCGATCGTGCCCTGCTTCTCACCGGGGCGGCGGCCGGACATCGCGGCATCGAAGGCCTCGATCACGACCTCGGTCGGCTTGACGATGGTGGTCGCGGTCTCGAGGGTCATCGCCGCTTCCTTGACGTCCTCGGCGAGGAGCTCGGCGAGCTTGGCGTAGATGTGCGGCTGGGTCTCGACCAGCCTCGGCGCGACGCGCTCGTGGACCGGCTTGTCGGCGAGGCCCTCGACGGTGGCGAGCTGCTCGGTGACGATCTTGTCGGCCTCGGCGAGGTTCTGCGCCGTCAGGCGCGGCAGGGTGCCGTCCTGACCCCGATCGAACATTGCCCAGATCAGCGTCGCGTAGAACACCGCGGCCTCGCCGACGGCATCTCCGTGCTCCGTGCGCACCGCGGCGGCGTGCTGGAGGAGGAACGGCTGCTCCTTCTGGAGACGCTGCGCGAGCTTGTTCATCGCCTTTTTGTCGCCGCGCTGATCGAGGCGCGTGAAAGCGGTGATGGTGCGATCGACATCCTCGGTGCTGACGACGTAGGCCATGACGGACGGATCTTCGCCGTCACGCGCCCTGCGTCAAGCTCAGCGGGCCAGGAGATCGACGCAACCGCCCTCCGCGGGACACTGCCGCGGGTACGGGCTCGCATCGATGACGACCAGCGAGGCACCTACCCACTCGGGCTTGAGGTGCTCCATCACGCGATCCGCGGTGGGGGGCAGGTTGACCACGAGGCGCGGCAGCTCGGGCCGGCCCGTCGCCTCGAGGATGACCTCGAGCCCCATGCCACCGGCGGGCTCCTCACGGGTGATCGAGAGCACGAGGCCCGGGTGCGGGCGAGCGGGATCGACGGGCTTGCCGGCGAGGGGATCGACGAGGCGCACCGTGACGCAGCCGAGCTGCGTGCACCTGTCGAGCGCCCCGCTCTCCCACCGCGTGATCCGGGTCTTGGGCTCGACCGGACGGCGCGGACCGACGTGACAGGTCTTGCCGTCCCCGTCGAGCCACACCGTGTAGGCGCGGAAGAAGTCGAGGCCGAGCGTGCCGTCGATCTCGCGATCGCTCCATCGCTTGTCGGCATACGGCACGAACGCGAGCGTGGCCGCGGCAGCGCTGCCGACCGCGACGCTCTCGCTGATCCCGGCCTTGGTCACGAGGCGCGGCATCCCGACCTCGTCGATCACCGCGGCGTTCACGTTCTTCGATGTGAGCTTGGCGCGAGCCCACAGACTCTCGCGGAGCTGGCTGGCGGCCGCGCCGAGATCGAGATGGAGCGTGAACGGCTCACCTGCGATCGATGCGCGGACGAGCCGGCGCGGCGTCGGCAGTACCTGCACGTTCGGGAGACGCGAGGGCAGAATCTCGAACGTGAGCGCGATCGCGCCCGGCGGTGGCTTGAACGCCTTGACCGTCGTCAGGTAGCCGAAGCCCTGATCGCGATCGAAGCCGAACACGAGCGAGTCGGCGAGGACATCCTTGCCGATCATTCCGTGGATCCGCCGACCGTTGACGTCGAGCGTCCCGACCTTGACGATTATCGCGTCGCGTCGCTCGACGATCAACGTGCCGAGCTCCAGCGCGATCACCTCGGCGTAGAACCGTGGGTGCTGCGTCTCGCTCTCGTCGACGCGATCCGGTCCCTTGCGAGTGAGCAGCTTGAGCTCCTTGACCAGCTGCTCGTCGATCAGCGAGGCGTTCGCATCGGGATCGATCCCGAACAGGAACGGTCCACGCCCGTCGATCGTGACGGGCGTGATCAGCAGATCGTCCTCGAGTGCGCCGACGAGCGGGAACGCCCAGCGGTCGCCGGTGCCTCCGGCAAAGCCCGGCGGCGGCCCCGACGTGCAGCCAACCAGGCCGAGAGCAGCCGCGAGCGCGACTGCTAGTGGCGAGTGCCGTCCGCGCCGACTTCCCACGTCATGCCCGCGAACATCAGCTTGTTGAGATCACCGAGACCGAGCTTCTCTGTCGCGTCCTGGACCTGCGCGGTCGCGAGGGTGTCGTACGTCGGCTTGTCTTCGCGATAGAGCACGCCCATCGGGATCGGGAAGTTCGGTAACACCAGCTGCGCGAGGAGGTGCGCGTAGACCGGCGAGCCCTTCTCGGCGTGGACAAGGATCTCGGAGACGGGCGTCTTGCCCGGGCCGTCACCCACCTCGACAATCATGGGCGCGAGATCGGGACCGAGCTTGATGCCCTTGGTGCCGTCGGCGAACAGGAGCGGCTTGCCGTTCTCGAGCTTGATCTGCTTGCCCTTCGGATCGTCCTTCACGCCCTCCCATACACCATCGTTGAACACGGGACAGTTCTGCAGCATCTCGATGAACACGGCGCCCTTGTGGGCGTACGCCTGCTCGAGGATCGCGGCCATGCCCTTCGCATCGGTGTCTGCCGCGCGCGCGACGAACGTCGCACCCGCGCCGAGCACGAGCGAGATCGGGTTGAGCGGGTGATCGATCGATCCCGACGGCGTCGACGGAGCACGCGTCCCGACGACCGAGGTCGGCGAGTACTGGCCCTTCGTGAGCCCGTAGATCTGGTTGTTGAACAGGATGATCTTGAGATCCATGTTGCGGCGGAGCACGTGGATCATGTGGTTGCCACCGATCGACAGGCCGTCGCCGTCGCCGGTGATCACCCAGACATCGAGCTCGGGGCGCGTGATCTTGAGACCGGACGCCACCGTCGGCGCGCGGCCGTGGATGGTGTGGAACCCGTACGTGTTCATGTAGTAGGGGAACCGGCTCGAGCAGCCGATGCCGGACACGAACACGGTGTTCTCTCGCTTGATGCCGAGGTTCGCGAGCGTGCGCTGCACGGTCGCGAGGATCGCGTAGTCACCACAGCCCGGGCACCAGCGAACGTCCTGGTCGGTCTCGAGGTCCTTCTTGGACAGCTTCAGCTTGACTGCTTCGCTCATGGCTTCCTCACGCGATCTGGATCGGGTCAGCGATCGTGGTGGTCGTGGTCGTGGTCGTCGTAACGGTGGCAGCAACGCCGAGCTGCTTGTCGATCGCCTCGAGCAGCTCGCGGACCATGAACGGCTGGCCCTGGATCTTGTTGAGTCCGATGCAGTCGACCAGGAACTCGGCGCGCAGGATCGTCTTGAGCTGGCCCATGTTGAGCTCGGCGACGATCACGTGCTTGAAGTTCTTGATGACCTTGGCGATGCCTGGCTCGAGCGGCGACAGCCAGCGCAGGTGCGCGTGGCTGACCTTCTTGCCCTGTGTCTGGAGGGTCTGCACGGCCTGACGAATCGCGCCGAACGTGCCGCCCCAGCCGATCACGAGCACGTCGCCCGAGTCAGCGCCGTACATGTCCATCTCGCCGATGTCCTGCGCGATGCGCTGGACCTTGTCGTTGCGGACGTGCGTCTGCTTCTCGTGGTTCTCCGGCGCGTAGGAGATGTTGCCGGTCAGCGCGTCCTTCTCGATGCCGCCGATGCGGTGCTCGAGACCGGGTGTGCCGGGGACGACCCACGCGCGGGCCAACGTCCGCGGATCGCGCTCGTAGACGAAGTAGTTCGTCGGATCGGTGCGGTGCAGAACGTCGAACCGCGGCAGCGTTTCGAGGTTCGGCAGCGGCCACGGCTCGCTCCCATTCGCGATGTAGCCGTCGGACAGGAGCATCACCGGCACCATGTACCGGGTCGCCATCTTCACGGCCTCGATCGCGCAGTAGAACGTGTCGCCCGGGCTCTTCGCCGCGATCACCGGGATCGGGGACTCGCCGTTGCGACCGTAGACCGCCTGGAACAGATCGGACTGCTCGGTCTTCGTCGGCAGGCCCGTCGACGGACCGCCGCGCTGCACGTTGACGATCACGAGCGGCAGCTCGGTCATCACGCCGAGACCGATCGCCTCGCCCTTGAGCGCGATGCCCGGGCCACTCGATGCGGTCACCGCGATCGCACCGCCGTACGCCGCACCGAGCGCAGCGCCGATCGCCGCGATCTCGTCCTCGGCCTGGAACGTGATGCAGCCGTAGTTCTTGAACTTCGCGAGCGAGTGCAGGATCGACGACGCAGGCGTGATCGGGTAGCCCGAGTAGAACAGCTTCTTGCCCGCGAGCTCCGCACCGACGACGAGCCCGAGCGCGATCGCCTCGTTGCCCGTGATGTTGCGGTACATGCCCGGCTTGAACACGTGCGGCGGGACCTTGTACTGGGTCTGGAAGACCTCGGCGGTCTCGCCGAAGTGGTAACCGGCCTTGAACACCTTCACGTTCGCCTCGGCGAACTGCGGGTTCTTCTTGAACTGCTGGTGGATGCGCCGAACCTCCGGCTCGGTCTCCCGGCCGTACATCCAGAACACGAGGCCGAGCGCGAAGAAGTTCTTCGCGCGCCCCTTCTCCTTGTTCGACAGCTCGCTGCCGTCGAGCGCGGCCATCGTCAGGTGGCTGATGTCGACCGAGTGCAGCTTGTACTTCTGGAGGCTGCCGTCCTCGAGCGGGTTCGACTGATAGCCGGCCTTCTTGAGGTTCGACTCGATGAACGCGCCGGTGTTGACGATCAGCGTGCCGTTCTCGACCAGATCCTTGAGGTTCGTCTTGAGTGCTGCCGGGTTCATCGCGACGAGCACGTCGGGCGCATCACCGGGCGTGTGGATCTCCGACGACGAGAAGTGCAACTGGAAGCCCGAGACACCGAACAGACTGCCGGCCGGAGCGCGAATCTCGGCGGGGAAGTCGGGGAACGTCGAGATGTCGTTACCCGCCTCGGCCGCGGCCTTCGCAAACTCAGAACCGGTGAGCTGCATGCCGTCGCCCGAGTCGCCGGTGAACCGGATGACGACGCGGTCCAGTTGCTTCGTTTCCATATGAGTGGCGCGGACCTTACCAGCCTGTTCTGCCGAACCCAAGACTCTCCGTCGACACTGTAGGCCCGTGAGATCCTTGGCCAGATGATGATACCGTCCGCCGGTGCTCAGGGTGGTTCTCGTTGCGGTTGTCGGATCCTGGCTGATCGCGTGCCCCAAGCCGAGCACGCCGGCGGGACCGACGGGTCCGATCGTCCAGGCCGCGACGTACGGAGCCGGTGCTCCGCTCGTCACGCCCGGTGAGCGCATGACCTATCGGGTGGAGCTGCGCGGCGTCGAGCTCGCGGTGATGACGATCGGCGTCGGCGACCTCACGGATCTCGACGGCAAGCAGACGATCGTCGTCCAGGTCCACGCGAAGTCCGTCGGGCTCGCGAGCCTGGTCGCCTCGGTCGACGACACCTTCACGTCGTGGATCGACGTCGCGACGGGCCGCTCGCTGCGGTTCGCCGTCGACGAGTACGAGACCAACAGCAAGGTCAACGTCGAACACACGATCGCGGATCTCGCGGGCCGCTCCGGCGATCAGGTGCCGATCACGTTCGCGCTCAACGACGAGACGCCAACTCCCGAGCCGCAGAAGGTCAGCCTCCCCGACGTCTGGGACTACAACGCGTTCCTGGTCGCGCTCCGTAGCTGGGAAGGACCCGCCGGCACCAAGCAGAAGATCGAGGTCCTCCGCAGCCGCTACATGTGGGCGATGGAGATCACGATCAAGGGCAACGAGAAGCTGACGACCGAGCTCGGCGAGCTCCCGGCGCTGCGGTTCGACGGTCACACGTTCAGGCTGACGCGCGCGGGCGTGAAGGACACGACCAGCGACGAGCGTGACCTCTCGATCTGGATCAGCGACGACAACGATCGCGTACCGCTCAAGCTGACGGCGCGCACCGACTACGGCGACATCAAGATGGAGATCGTCGACTACCAGCCCGGAACCGGGCAGCGCCTGCGCAAGTAGCGCTCGGCGCGGGCGTGAACGGTTCGCTCAGTGGCCGTGGCCGTCGTGGCCGCCACCGTCGCCACCGCCGCCCGCTGCCGACTTGAACTGGGGGACGCCCTTCGCGAGGACGACCTTCTCGTAGTAATCGGCGCCCGAGACGCCCGATGCTTCGGCGATCTTGAGCTGCTCGTCGATGATCTGCTTGAAGCCCTCCTTGGGGAGAGCGCCGCCGATGAACTTGCCGTTGACGAAGAAGCCCGGGGTCCCGTTGACCTTGAACTTCTGCAGCTCGGCCATGTCGGCCTGGATGAGCGCCTGGCACTCGGGGCTGTTCATGTCGGTCTTGAGCCTGGCAGCGTCGACGCCCGCCTCGGCGGCGATCGCAAGCAGGTTCTCCTCGCCGAGCTTCGACGGGTCACGCGATTGGGCGTAGGCGTTGAAGCCCTTCTCCCAGACGACGTTCTTGTACGCCTTGTACTTCTGCTGCTTGGCCGCGCCGCAGGTCGCGAGGTGCGCCTTGGTCGCGACGTCGGGGTGAACGACGAGGTCCATGTACACGACGCGAACCTTGCCGGCGTACTCCTTCACGAGGTCGTCCATGATCCCCGCGGTGCGCTCGCAGTACGGGCACGCGAAGTCGAACGCCTTGATCACGGTGACCGGCGCCGACGCGGGACCATCGACCTTGCCTGCCGCGATGTCCTGCTTGATCTGGACCGCGAACATCGCGTTCGGATCGTGCTCCTGCTCGGCCTTCTGGGCCTCCTGCGCCTTCTGCTGGCCGTAGACCTGGTTCAGGAACACGAGGGCCTCGGCGTTCTTCGCGTGCGCCTCCTCGAGGCGGCGCAGCCGCGTCTCGATGTCACCGGAGTGATCCGCGGCGACCGCGACAGCGCCGGGCTTCTCGGCGGCCTCGCCCTTCACGCCATCGAGCTTTGACTTGGCTTGCTCGCAACCGAAGGCGGAGGTGACGAGGAGCGCAGAGACCAACCAGTGAGCTTTCATGCCCGGGGTTCTTGCACGTCCTGACGCCGCAACCAAGCCACTACGTTATTCCCGCAGTGCTCGATTTCTGCTGACGTGCGATCGCCGATCGAGACGATCAGTGGCCGTGGCCGTCGTGGCCACCGCCCTGTTCGGCCGGGCCGGAGGCAGACTTGAACGCCTTCTCGCCCTTCGCCATGACGACCTTGTTGTAGTAGTCCCCGCCCGCTCCAGACGCCTCGGCGGTCTTGAGCTCCTGCTCGATGATCTGCTTGAAGCCCTCCTTGGGGAGAGCGCCACCGACGAACTTGCCATTGATGAAGAAGGCCGGGGTCGCGTTGACCTTGAACTTCGACAGCTCGGCCATGTCAGCCTGCACGAACGCCACGCACTCCTGGCTGTCCATGTCGGTCTTGAAGCGGCCGGGGTCCATCCCGAGCTCCTTGACCATGGCGAGGATGTTCTCCTCGCCTAGCTTCGACGCGTCACGCGACTGGGCGTAGGCGTTGAAGCCCTTCTCCCAGAACGCGTGATAGTAGGGCAGGAACTTCTGCTGCTTCGCCGCGGCGCAGGTGGCCTGGTGGGCCTTCTGCACGGTCTGCGGGTGGACCACCATGTTCTTGAACACGACGCGCACCTTGCCGTCGTACTCCTTGACCAGCTCCTGGAGGGTCAAACTGACCCTCTGGCAGTAGGGTCAAGCAAAGTCCCAGGCCTCGATGATCGTCACCATGGCGGTGGTCGGTCCTTCGACGAGGCCTGACTTGATGTTCTGCTCGATGTTGACGGCGAACATCGCGTTCGGGTCGTGCTCCTCGGCGACCTTCTGCTGCTGCTGCGCCTTCTGCTGGGCGTAGACCTTGGCGAGGAAGTCGAGCGCCTCCGCGTTCTTGGCGTGCGCCTCTTCGAGGCGGCGCAGGCGGGTCTCGACATCACCGGAGTGATCGGCAGCGACGGCCGCGGCCGGCTTGTCACCACCCATCTTCGTGTTGCCATCGAGCCTCGACTTCGCGTTCTCGCAACCAGAGGAGGCAACGAGGAGCAGGACGGCGGCGACCGAGGCGAGGCGACTCATTTCCGATATTCTGCACAACCAGAACGCACCTGACAAGCGAAGGGTGCCAGTGGCATGCTGCGCGCCCCGTGCGCCGTCCCCTGCTGTCCGTGATCCTTCTCGCATCGCTCCTTGGCGCCTGTGGCGATGACGCGGCAGTTCCCGACGCCCCTCCGATCGATGCGCGCATCGATGCCCCCCAGGGCAACTGCCAGGCACAGGGCGCGATCGGCCAGTTCATCCGCCGCGCCGGCAATCCGCGCGTGCTCCCCGGGACGACGTTCCTCGACGGCAAGCTCGACATCCACATCGCCGACCCCGACGTCCACTGGGACGCGACAACGCAGAAGTGGGTCGCGTACTGGGCCGCGGGCCACGGCACGATGTACACGGGCGACCCGAACATGAAGGCGGTGATCCGACGCGCCGAGAGCGCCGATCGCATGACGTGGACGATCGACGATGCGCCGGTGTTCTCGCAGGCGACGGGGGTGACCGCGTGGGATCGCGTCAACACCGAGACCCCGACGGTGATCTACAACCCCGCGGCACCGCCGTCGCGCCGCTACCTGATGCTGTACTCCGGCTCCGACGGCCCGTTCGTCACGGGCGCGTTCGCGAACTATCAGATCGGTGCCGCGTTCTCTGCCGACGGGAAGGCGTTCACCCGCGTCTCCGCCGTCGAGTCGCCGCACGGCAAGGAGGGCCTCGTGCTCACCGGCAAGCAGGTCTATCCGACCGGCTCCGACGGCATCGTCGCGGATCCCGATCTCGCGCTCGTCGACGGCATCTATCACCTGTTCTTCTCCAGCTTCTCCTGCAGTGGCGTGAACTGCGCCACGACCGATACGTTCGGTGTCGCGCACGCGACCTCGGCCGACGGCATCACGTGGACGATCGAGGAGGCGCCGGTGCGTAGCCTGCTCAAGACGTCGGCGCTGACCAGCGGTGGTCAGCAGCCGTCGGTGATCTACGACGCGGTCCACTGCCGCTGGGAGATGTGGGTCCGCAGCGACGCACCCGCCGATGTCGCGGCGCAGCCGATCGACTTCAACAACATGGCTGGCGTGTACAAGGCCGAGTCGACCGACGGCGAGAACTGGAACGTCAACTACGCGTTCAACCGCGACCTCGCGTGGCTGCCGGCTGATCCGAACGGCGGAGGCGAGGATCTCGGACTCCTCACCGGCGCGGACGTCGCCATGAACGGCAACGGTCGGCTGATGCTCTACGTCGGGTTCGACGACGACAACGTGCCGGCCGGCTTCGCGCTCCCGAACCGCGCACCGATGACGGGGTTTCGCTCCGGCGTGTTCACGCTCAACGTCGCGACGCGCGATCTGCCGTAGGGCGTCACGCGCCCGAGCGACGCAGGTCCGCCAGATCGACACCGCGGGCGACGAGCGCGAGCTCGAGCTCGGCCGGATCGTCGAGCCACAGCGCGTACTCGGTCTCGCTGACGGGTACGACCTGCGCGAGCGTCACCGGCGGTGGTCCGTCCTCGATCGGCAGCGCGAGATCCCAGAGCCGCGGCACGATGATGTAGACGTGCGGCAAGCGCTGCGAGAGGTCACCGGCCTTCAGCGCGCCCACGACGTCGCGGACCATCACGCCGGGCTCGGGAAAGAACTGCGTCTCGCCGAGGTGGAATGCGAGGTTCGCGAGGATCTGTCCGCAGACGTCCTCGTCGATCGTCGACGCCAGCACGAGCTCGATCCGCGGGCGCTGCTCCTGGGGCCAGGTGTGATTGGACAGGCCGAGCGTGACGAACGTCCACTGGCCGAACTGCGGCTGCTTGGGGATCCGGCCGACCTCGACGACGCGGGTGTCGTCGGCGTTGTGGCGATACGAGCGCGTCGAAAACGGACCGAAGTGCGCGTGCAGCTTCTCGGCCGCGCGCGTCGACGTCTGGAGAAACGCCGCGAGCTGCGGGATCCCGAGCGCCATCTCGGCCCAGCTTGGCTGCAACACGAGGGTCCGCTTGAGGTAGCTGTGCGCGACGACCTGGTTCCCGATCTCGGCGTGGGCAACCGCACCACCCCACAGGGCGGTCGCACTCTCGGGCGTGATCCCGATCGCACGATCAAACGCACGCGCCGCGTCCTGTGGGCGGCCGAGCCGCAGCAGCGAGTGGCCGAGCCCCTTCCACGCGGCACCGTGAGATGGAAAGACCTGCGAGGCCTTCTCGAACCGAACAACGGCATCCTCGTAGCGCTCGTTGCGCAGCAGCTCGTCGCCCTCACGCACGAGGCTGTCAGCTGCGGCCTGACTCATGGCTTGTCGCATACCACAAGCTGCTATGCTCGCCGCAGATGAGCGCCGGAGTTGGAGCTGACGTCGAGTCTCTTTGCTCGAAGTGCGGGGACGTGTGGCACGTCGTGGTCGCCAAGGACGGCGACAAGATCGTCAAGGTTCAGTGCAAGCAGTGCAGCGGCTACCACCGCTACAAGTCACCGCACGGCGCTCCTGCAGTGAAGAAGCTGCCGAGTGCGAATCGCCCGGCGAAGGAGCCGCGCGCGTCGCGTGACCCGGTCGAGCGGTTCGAGAAGCCCGCCGTCGCGGCGGATCTGACCAAGCCCTCGAGGCCGTATCGAGCGAGCGAGCGGTTCGCGGTCGGCGAGCGCATCGATCACCCGAGCTTTGGCCAGGGCATCGTCGAGATCGACGAGCCGGGCAAGGTCACCGTGTTCTTCGCGACCGGTCGCCGCGTGCTCGCGCAGGCCAAGGACACGGTCGTGAAGTCCGGGCTCGAGCGTCCCAAGCCGTTCGATCACACGAAGCCGACGCCGGGTGGCAAGCCCGTCGGCGGAAACTGAGGGCGCGCTCGTGGCTCGTCGAGTCCGCTTCGGGTGGCTCGGTCCCCTGATTGTCGCGATCGGCACCGCCGTCGCGGGATTCGGCCTGTGGGTGATGCTCAAGAACAAGCCCACGCCAGGCGTCGTGATCGACGAGATCAAGCTCGACGACAAGGCCATGGTTCGGGTCCGTGCCGAGGCGAGTGGCGCACGCGCGTTCATCGAGCTCCTCGTCGCTGGCGATCTCAAGTGGCAGGCGCTCGTCCCTCCCTATGGTGGACGCGCCGGCGTTCCCGGGATCGCGTGGTCTGAGAAGGTCGTCCTGGTGCGCGTGATCCGCGATCAGCGCGCCGAGGTGTTCGCTCTCTCGATGCATGACTCGAGCAAGCTCGGCGGGATCCACCTCGCACCCGACAAGGGACCGGTCAAGCCGGATGCGCCGGGCCCGATCACCCTGACCGATCACGTCCGCTCCTACGAGCTGATCTCGGGAGACGGCTGGAGCCGGATCGTCGGCATCGGAATCGACCTCGGCAAGATCCTGTGGAAGCGCGACCTCGCGCCGACGCCGATCGAGAGCGGTGGGATCGAGGGCGGGTTTGTCTGGGTCCAGCAGAGCGGCACCAGGCGCTGGTTCAACGGGTTCAGCGGCAAAGAGGACCGCTCGGTCGAGAAGATCGGGCCCCCGCCGCAGACCGGGGTCCCACCGCGTGACCCGAGTCTTCCAGATGCCGACCTCCCGGCGCCCAAGCCCCTGTGATTTCTTAGATAAGTGGTCCGCTCGGCAGCGTGCGAGTGTCACGCATCCGTCACCGAGCGGGTATACTTTCGATAGAATGTCCGCCGAGCGCCCTCTCCCGATCGCCGCCGAAGTCTCGGGGGTGCACCAGCTCGCCGCGATCGTCGAATCGGTTGACCGCGTCGAACGGCCCTCGCTCCGCGTGATCGAGCAGCAGGGCCGGACCCCGCCCGCGAACGGCATCGGCGAGACCATCCCGACGGACCTCGGCGCGCCGGAGCTCTACCTCAACCGCGAGCTGACCTACCTCAACTTCTGCTGGCGCGTCCTCCACGAAGCCGATGACGATCGCGGCCCGCTGCTCGAGCGCGTGAAGTTCATCGCGATCGTCAGCTCGAACATCGACGAGTTCTTCCAGAAGCGCATCGGCGGTCTCAAGCAGCAGGTCGGCGCGCAGGTCCACACGATGACGCCCGATGGGCGTACGCCGCAGCAGCAGATCGTCGACTGCCTCGAGCTGATCACCGCGCTCGAGAAGAAGAAGATCCAGATCCTCGACAAGGTGATCACCGAGCTCAAGGCGCTCGGCGTGTGGATCGCTCCCTACAAGGAGCTCGATTCGCACCAGCAGACGTGGGTGCGCGAGTACTACGTCCGCAACATCTTCCCGCTCGTCACACCGCAGGCGATGGATCCGGCGCACCCGTTTCCGTTCGTCTCGAACATGTCCCTCAACCTGCTCGTGTCGCTCCGCTACGAGAACGACACCGAGTCGCTGCTCGCGCGCGTCAAGGTCCCGATCGGCGGCGGTACGCAGCGGTTCATCCGGGTTGGCACGTCGCGGACGTTCGTCGATCTCGCGGACGTGATCGCGAACAACCTCGACCTGCTGTTCCCGGGCATGGAGATCGAGGTGTGCTCGCTGTTCCGGGTCACGCGCAACGCGATCACCGAGCGCGACGAGGAAGAGGCCGAGGATCTCCTCGAGCTGATCGAGATCGAGATGCGCGAGCGCAAGTTCGCGCCCGTCGTTCGCCTCCAGGTCGATCGCAACATGCAGCCGACCTTGCGCGGCCGCCTCGCCGCGGAGCTCGGGCTCGACGAGCAGGCCGACGTATTCGAGGCCGAGGGCATGCTCGGCCAGCGCGACCTGATGGAGATCGCGACGCTCGACATCCCCGAGCTCCGCGACGCACCGCACGCGCCGTGCGCACCGATCGACTTCCTCACCGACGGCAACATCTTCCACGCGATCCGCGATGCGAAGAACCTGATGGTTCACCACCCGTTCGAGTCGTTCCAGCAGTCGGTGGAGCGCTTCCTCAAGGAAGCGGCGGATGATCCCAAGGTCCGCGCCGTCAAGATGACGCTGTACCGGACGTCGAAGGACTCCGAGGTGATCAAGCACCTCGTGCGAGCCGCCCGCAACGGCAAGCAGGTCGCGGTCGTGCTCGAGCTCAAGGCACGGTTCGACGAGGAAGCGAACATCAAGTGGGCGACGCGCATGGAGCGCGCCGGCATCCACGTCACCTACGGCGTCGTCGGGCTCAAGACGCACACCAAGATCATCCTCGTCGTCCGCAATGACTTCGACGGCCTGCGCCGCTACGCGCACGTCGCGACTGGCAACTACCACGCGGGCACCGCGCGCCTCTACACCGACCTCGGCATGTTCACGTGCGAGGACGGCATCGGCCGCGACCTCACCGAGCTATTCAACTACCTGACGACCGGCTACAAGCCGCGCCGCAAGTACCAGAAGCTGCTCGTCGCTCCGAAGCAGCTCAAGCAGGCACTGCTCGAGAAGATCGAGCGAGAGATCGCGATCCAGGGCGGCGGCGGGCGCGGCCACATCCAGTGGAAGCTCAACGCGCTCGAGGATGTCGACATCGTGCGTGCGCTGTATCGCGCGTCGCAGCGCGGCGTGACGATCGATCTCATCGTCCGCGACACCTGCCGCCTGCGGCCCGGCCTTGCCGGCGTGTCCTCGACGATCAAGATCGTCAGCGTGATCGGCCGTTTCCTCGAGCACGCCCGGATCTACTACTTCCACAACAACGGCAAGCCCGATTACTACCTGGGCTCTGCCGATGCGATGCAGCGCAACCTCGAGAAGCGCGTCGAGGTGCTGATCCCCGTCGAGGACCTTCGGCTCCAGGCCGAGCTCCGCCACATCCTCGACACCCAGCTCTCCGATCAGCGCGGCGCATGGGACATGAACGGCGACGGTAGCTACGTGCAGCGCACCGGCATGGGCGCGAAGCACAGCCAGATCCAGATGATCGAGCGCACCGAGCGCCGCCTCAAGGACGCGACGCGCCTCCGCCGGCGCAAGGTCCAGTCGACGACGTCACGACGCAAGCGCTGAGTCGCGCGAGACTTCGAGGAATCCGCTTGTAACTGCCTCGGATGAACGAAAGACTCGCACCATGAAATTCAACTTCACGATCGACACGCGCCCACGCCTCGGCGGGAAGGGCGCAGCCATCGCGAGGTGGACAAACCTGTTTGGAAACGAGCTCCACTCGTTCGAGATCCCGGATGGGCGCGTCACCCTGACCGATCAGGAGACGGCCACCGGAGACGCGGTTGCCGTGGAAGAGCTGCGGCGCCGAGCTCGCGGCTAGCTCCACGAGAATCGAGACGTGGTTCGAGCGTGCATCGCGCTGGCGCTGATCGCAGCGTGCCGCAAGACCGAGGCGCCCGCACCGGAACCGGCACCGGTGAAAGCCGCGCCTGCGCCGCTGTTCGCGGTGGCATCGGTCGGCGACCGGTGGGAGCGGCCCATCGATCCGGCGAAGGTGCCACGCGCTCCGAACAAGGCGCTCGCGTATCACGAGAAGCAATGCCTCGATCACGAGCACCTGTCGTGCATCGAGGTCGCGCGGATCGCCAGCGAGGGCATCGTGATCCCGCGCGACGTGACGCGCGCGAAGGGCTTCCTCCGCATCGCTTGCGACGGCGGCAGCATCCGCGCGTGCCACCAGCTGGCGACGTTCGTGCCGGAGCCCGCGTCGCAGCTCGAGATCGAGTACGTGCTCGGCCGCTACTACATGTTGTGCCAGGACTACCGGAGCCACGAGGCGTGCACGTTGCTCGGCGAGATCTACCGGCTCGGCGAGCTCGTTCGTCCCGACCTCCGACGTTCAGCGAACCTGTTCGTGAAGGCGTGCGCCGGGCACGACGCGGTCGGCTGCAACAACCTCGGGGCGATGCGCGCGCTCGGTGAGGGCGGGCCGCACGACGAGAACGCGGCGAAGCTCCTGTTCACGAAGGCGTGCTCGCGTGGATCCCGCGAGGGCTGCATCAATGCCGGGATCGATCCCGCGCATCCGCCGGCTCCGATCGAGGAGTGAGGACAGCTACAGGTAGACGACGTGATGGATGTACCCGCCGTTGGGGTCCGCGTAGTAGTAGTGCTTGCAGTCGGGGGTCAGGTACGGGGTCGCGACCGAGAGCCCGTCACTCGTCGGGATCTGGATCGGGGTACCAAACGCCGAGCTCACGGACGCGCGCTCGAGGTAGTACCCCGCGACGTTGTTGCTCGGGCGCTGTCCGCGAAACGTCATCCGCAGCCCGTCGGGCGAGAGCAGCGCATGACCGAGCACGTCGACGCCGTCGATGTTCGCTGGATACGAGGCGATCCGGCGCCACTCGTTGGGCGCGGTCTCGCGATACTCGTCGATCCCTGAAAGCGAGACCAGCATCCGGCGCGGGTTGGTGGTCGTCGGGGCGCTCGGGACGTGGCCATCGAGAAAGGTCGCGTCGGTCACGCCGTTCGGCTCCTTCATCTTCATCGAGAGGGGAACGGACCAGACGTTGCTGGTGACGTTGCGGGTGGAGCTCCCCATCGCGATGCTCCCCGACTTGATCACCAGGAACAGCTCGTTACCACCGGGCGCGAGGCGAGGAGCGCTGTAGAGCACGATGGACGGAGCGTACAGGGGCGTGTAGCTCGCGGGGTTGATGGTGTCCGGGATGGTTGTCTGCGAGATGATGCCGGCGGCGATCATCACGGCGCGCGGGGCTGCGCGCTCCGCGATGTACCAGTCGCCGGGGACCAGCATCATCGAGCCGGGTGGGGCCGGGGAAAACACGCATGGGATGATCGGCGCTGCATCGAGCATCGAGTCGATCGGCGAGTCGACCGACGAGTCAACCGGCGAATCGATGGTTCCCGGTGGTGCATCGACACTGCATCCGCCGCCGACGAGCGCGCACTGGTTCGTCGCCGTGTTGCAGACGAGCCCACCCGGACACTCCTGCGCCGCCCCGCACCGCACCGTACATGGCACCTCGGTGCCAGGCTGGTAGCAGGCGGTCAGTCCGACGACCACAGCGAGCGCACGCACCACCTCGGTGTACGTCACAGGGACGAGCACACGACGGCTCCTGATCGGGCCCGGACCTCGACCTTCGCGCCCTCGCCGTCCTTGTACTTCTTCCACGTCGCCTCGGACACGTCGCAGCTATCGCCGCCGAGATCGAGGATCAACGTCTCGGTGCGCTTGCCCTGACGGCGGGCACCGAGGACCGAACCAGCCTCCGCGGGCGGCAGATCGCCGGCGGGCCACACCGGCGTCATCCCGATCCCCGAGGTCCGGACCGGGTCGAGCGCCTTCCAGCGCCGCACCGTGTACCGGCACCAGTCGTCTTCCACCGGTTCACTCCGGTAGATCGGCGTGCACTTCTTGATCTGCTCGAACGTGCCGTCCTTCTTGTCCTTGCGCTCGGTGTGGCAGTCCTCTTCACCGGTGTCGACCTTGCGCTGCGACCGCTCCTTGCGGATGCAGCTCGAGTTGCGCGCGTCGGACGGCAGCTTGTCGCGCCAGTCGGCCTCCTGCTGCTCGCCGAACTGCTCGATCCCGATCGATCGCTCCCAGCGATGCGCGGTGACCTTGACCGTCGCGGACTTCGTCCGGAACACGAAGAACCACAGCGTGAACACGATCAGACCGATCGCCGCGATCACGAGAACGATCGGCAGCCACTTGTTCCGCTTCTTCGGTGGTGGCGGCGCGGCGCCCACGACCCCGCGGACCTCCTTCGAGCCGTCGAGCGGCGCGCCACACTGCGTGCAGTTGTGCGCCTTCGCGCCCATCGGCGCGCTACAGGACGGACAGTGCCGATCGGCGCCGTCGTACTGATGACCGTCGACACGCTTCGCGGCGCCTTCCTCGGGGAAGTACCGCTTGTCGGGATTCTGCGGGGCGCCGCACTCGGCACAGTGTCGCTGGGTCTTTGCGAGCAGCGCTTTCGTGCCGCAATGCTCGCAGTCGTACAGCATCTCGAAGTGACCTTCGCTCTCGATCCGCTGTTCGCCCATCGCCGCTGATCCTAACGTAGGGGCGAGGTCACGGGACCGTGTAACTCTGCGAAAGCTACCCACCTGGCGAGTGGGCGCGCGACCCGTTCCCACACTACAGTGGCGACATGACCGCGCCGTCCCTGTACGCACCCGGGTCGCCATGAGTGGCGGCGGTGGCGGCGGTGGTGGTGGCGGAGGCGGCGGCGGTGGTGCCGGCGGCGGCGATGGCTCCGGCGGCGGGATGCTCACCGCCAAGACCGACAAGAATCCACACACGCCCATGCTGCAGAAGCCGCCCGACGAGGGCGTGCCGTGGCGCAACTACCTCGGTGTCTTCAAGTACAGCCGGCGCGCGATCCAGCTGGTCTGGAAGACGAGCAAGAGGCTCACGATCGGTCTCGCGATCGGCAGCCTGATCGCGGGAATCCTACCCGGTGGCATCGCGTGGGTCGGCAAGCACCTGATCGATGCGATCGTGCTCGCGGCGCGCACCAGCACCGAGAGCGATCAAGTCTCCGCGCTGGAGTGGCTCGGCCTCGAGCTCGGCCTCGTCCTCGCGCTCGCGATCGTCAGTCGCCTGCTCGGCATGATGCGGAGTCTGTTGCGACAGCTCCTCGGGCAGAAGATCAACGTCGAGATCCTGGAGAAGGCGCTGACGCTCGGCCTGACTCAGTTCGAGGACTCCGAGCTGTACGACAAGCTCACCCGCGCGCGCCGCGAAGCATCGTCGCGTCCGCTGTCGCTGGTCTCGCAGACGTTCGAGCTCGCGCAGAGCATGATCACGCTGCTCGGGCTCGGTGCCCTGCTCGCCGCGTTCTCACCGATCGCGCTCGCAGTGCTGATCACGGCCGCGATCCCGCCGTTCGTGGCGGAGCTCAAGTTCTCCGGCGATGCCTTCCGCCTGTCGCGCTGGCGCACGCCCGAGACCCGCGAGCAGATGTACGTCGAGACCGTGATCGCGCGCGAGGATCA
>JANOPP010000234.1:0-13890 GCA_031421915.1 Myxococcales bacterium
CAGCGCTTCGGCGAGCTCACCCCGCTGCCGGTCGAGCTCGAGGAAGGCATCGACCTTTCGCCATAGGATGTCCGGATCGACCGGCTTGAAGAGGAAGTCGACCGCCCCCGCCTGGTAGCCGGCAAACATGTGCTGTTCGTCGCGCGAACCGGCGGTCACGAAGATGATCGGCAGGCGCCTGTTCCGGTCGACGCCGCGGATCAACGTTGCGAGCTCCAGGCCGTCCATCTCGGGCATCTGCACGTCGAGGATGGCGATCGCGACCTCGCGTTCGAGCAGGATCTCCAGCGCGGCGCGTCCCGAGCTCGCGCACACGATGTCCACCCCGTCGCGTTCGAGGATGGCCTGAAATGCGAGCAGGTTGCTCGGCGTGTCATCGACCAGCAAGATCGTCTGGCGGGACAGACGCACGGCATCCTTCGAATGCGAGCCCAGGCCAGAAGGCTGGTGCTCGCTTGCCTCATCCGCCACGAGCTGGCTGTCACGCTCCGGCATTCGGTACCCGTTCTTTCTTCAAGCGGTAGATTCGCTCATCGGCAGCATGCGTCTCGAACACATGTTCGTGCGCCGAGAGCGTCAACGTCTCGCTCGCACCGAGCCCCAGGAAGCCGCGCGGGATCAGCGCATCGCGGAACAGCGTCACCACACGGTCCTGAAGGTCGCGGTCGAAGTAGATCAAGACGTTTCGACACGAGACCAGGTGCACCTCCGCGAAGACCGCATCGGTGGCCAGGCTGTGATCGGCGAACAGGATGTGAGCGCGCAGGCGGTCGGAGAACCTCACCCGACCGGACCCCGCGGTGTAGTAGTCGGCAAGCGAGTGGGTACCGCCGGAGCGCTGGTAGTTCCGCGTGAAGGTCGGCACCCGATCGATGGCGTAGACGCCGGCCGTGGCGATCCGCAGGGACTCGCGATCGATGTCGGTGGCATAGATCCTGGTGCGTTCGAGAACGCCGGCTTCGTGAAGGAGGATCGCGAGCGAATAGACTTCTTCGCCAGTGCTACACCCCGCGACCCAGATCCGGATCGATGGATGGGTGGCGAGATGCGGGATCACCTCGTCGCGAAGCTCGCGGAAGTAGTCAGGATCGCGAAACAGGTCACTGACCTGGACCGTGAGCTTGCTGACGAGCAGCGCGGCAGCCTGGGGATCGCGAACGATCCGGTCACGGAGCGCCCGAAGTGTCGGAACGCCGATCGCCGGCAACACGTCGGCGAGACGGCGTGCCAGCGCGGAGCGGACATACCCGCGAAAATCATAGTGGTACAGCCGATAGACCACGTCGAGCAGCAGCTCGAGCCCGACCTCGTCAGTCTCGAGAGTGTCGCCGGTCGTCATCTGTGCGGCATCCACACGCGAAGCTGCGAGAACAGGCTGTCGACGTCGATCGGCTTCGAGAGGTAGTCGTTCGCTCCGGCCGCGATGCATTCTTGCCGGTCGTCGGGCATTGCCTTGGCGGTCAAGGCGATGATCGGAAGGGAGGCCCACCGAGCTTGGGCCCGGATCGCACGCATCGCTTCGAGCCCATCCATCTCGGGCATCATGATGTCCATCAGCACCAGATCGACATTCACGAGCGAGTCGAGGCGTTCGAGGGCCTCCCGCCCATTGCGCGCGATCTCGACACCGAGACCCTTGCCCTGCAGGATGCTCGTCAGCGCGAACACATTGCGGACGTCATCTTCGACGAGCAGGATCCGGCGACCCTCGAACACCGCCTCGCGATCCCGGAGAGCACGAAGGACTCGCTGTTTCTCGACGGGCAGCTCGGCTTCGACTTGATGCAAGAACAGCGTGACCTCTTCGATCAATCGCTCGGGGGAGCGCGCCCCCTTGATGACGATCGATCGGGAGCTCTTGCGAAGCAGAAGCTCCTCGTCCGGCGACAGGGCGCGCGCCGTGTACACGATCACCGGTGGGAACGAGGCCGTCGCGTCGACCGACATCCGCTCGAGAAGCTCGAATCCACTGACCCCGGGCATCATGAGATCGAGCACCATGCAGTCAAAGGTCTCGTGCCGCAGCGCCTCGAGAGCGGCGTCGCCGCCACTGACCGCCGTGACCGTGATGTCCTTCCCTCCCACGAGGCGTGTGAGCGCGTCCCGTTGCGCCGCATCATCCTCGACGATGAGGACGCGCTTGATGGGGCGGTCTCTCGTGTCCGCCATCAGGCGAAAGGCGTCGACGAGCTCCTCGCGCTTCACTGGCTTGAGCATGTAGCCCACCGCCCCCATCTCCTTTGCGACTTGCACGTAGTCGTGACCCGACATCATGTGGATCGGGACGTGTCGCGTCGCAGGCGAGCGCTTCATGATCTCGAGCACCGAGAGGCCCGATCGATCGGGGAGACCCACGTCGAGCAGGACCGCGAGCGGCCGGAGCTCGCGCGCGAGTCGAAGCCCTTCCTCGGCACTTCCTGCAACCACACATGTGAACTCGAGCTCGTGGGCGAGGTTCCGCAAGACCGTCGCGAACGCGAAATCATCCTCGATCACGAGGACCGTGCGGGAGGCGTTCGTGAGAACGCCACGGTCATCATCGATGCTCTGTGCGGGGGCGGGAGGGGGGTCTGGTTGCCTGCGCGGCGCGGCGGGCGTGGGCTCACGGAGCACGCGGCCGGCATCGTGGACGACCGGGACGATGACGGAGAACGAGCTCCCGACGCCGGGCTGGCTTGCCAGACGCAAGTGGCCTCCGAGGAGAGTCGTCAGCTCACGCGAGATCGAGAGCCCGAGGCCCGTTCCACCGTACTTCCGGCTCGTCGTGCCATCCGCCTGGCGGAACGCCTCGAACACGACCTCGTGCTGATGCGTGGGGATCCCGATGCCCGTGTCCTCGACGGTGAACACGACATGCTGCGTGCCCTCGGCGGCGGCGCGGAGCTGGACCGAGCCGCGGTCGGTGAACTTGATCGCATTCGACAGGAGATTTCCGAGCACCTGCTGGATGCGCTGTGAATCCGTCACCAAGGTCGCAGGACACCCAGGAGCGATGATCACCGGCAGAGCGAGCTGCTTTTGCTCGGCGAGCGGGCGAAATCGCGCTGCCAGGTGATCGAGCAGCGCAGCCACAGGCATCGGCTCGAAGAACAGGTCGACCTTTCCAGCCTCCACCTTCGAGAGGTCGAGGATGTCGTTGATCAGCGTCAACAGGTCGTTCCCCGCGCCATAGATATTCTTCGCGTAGTCGACCTGGTCGGCGGTGAGGGTTTGCTCCCTGTTGTCGATGAGCAGCTTCGCGAACAGCAACGAGCTGTTGAGCGGTGTCCGCAGCTCGTGTGACATGTTCGACAAGAACTCGGACTTGAACTGGCTCGCTCGGGCGAGCTCGGCTGCCTTGGCGGTCATCTGCTGCTCGGTCGCGACCAGCTGCTTCTTCTGATCCTCGAGAGTCGCGTTGGACATCGTCAGGACCGACCGCTGCACTTCGAGCTCGGTGCGGTGATCCTGAAGTACGCGCGCTTGCTCCGTGAGCTCCTCGTTGCTCGCGGTGAGCTCCAGCTTCTGCGCGCGCAGCTCTCGTTGCTGGTCGCGGAGGGTCTCGGTCAACCGATCGCTCTCTGCGAGAAGGTCGTCTTGGTTCGCCTTGTACTTCGCGGAGCGGAACGCCACTCCGATCTGGTCCGCGACCAGGTCGAGCATCGCGGTGATCTCCAGCGAAGGCGGGCGAAAGAATCCCAGCTCGACGATTCCGCTGACCTCACCGAGGGACCGCATCGGGGCCAGGACGATCGATCGCGGCCTCGCACCCCCCACCCCGGAGCGGATCTTGACGTAGTCGTCGGGCAGATCGGTGATCTCGACAACGCGCTTGCCGGCGGCAGCCTGCCCCACGAGGCCTTCGCCCAGCCGGACGACGCCGGCATCCGTCGCGAGATCGCCTGTCCATGCAAACCCGGCGACCCGCCGAAACGCACCCGGATCCCCCTCGGCGTAGATCGCTCCGATCTGCGCGCCGCAATGGTCCGCGAGGAAGTCGAGGCAGCTCCGACCCAGCCCTTCCACGGTCTGCTCGCCTTCCATCCGCTTGGTGAGCGAGCTCTTCCCCGTGGTCAGCCACTCCAGCCGGACAGCTTTTCCTCGGGTCAACACCGTCGAACGCACGACGAACGCGACCACCCAGAGGCCGCCGAGCCCCAGGAAGCGATTCTCCAGCGCGAGCCAGTCGCCCCCTGTAGCTTCGCGGTCGCCGACCACCGCGTAGCCCACGAGGATCAGGCCGGTCGCGAATGCGGACGCGATGAGTGGCGCCATGGCCGATCGACCGATCGAGCACAGCAGGAGAGGGAACAGGTAGAGGCACCAGATCGCGAGGCCGTTGCTCGTCGTCAGATCGATCACGAAGATCGCGGCACAGACGGCCACGACGAGCGCATACAAGAGCGGTTGGTTGCGGTTCTGGTCGATCATGATCGTGCCTTGGTGAGCTGCTGTGACGTGTCGCCGAACGTCACGCGGACGTCCGAGCGTCGGGGAAGCTCGACAACAAACCGTGTGCCTTCGGTCGCAGTCGACTCCACGGAGATCGAACCACCGTGCGCGACCGCGACCTCCCTGGTGATGTAGAGGCCAAGGCCGAGACCACGTGCACCGATGCGGTTGGCCGCACGCTCGCGCAACGCCTCGAACAGCTCGGCGAGAGTCTCCGGCGCGATCGAGCCGGCGTTGCGATCTCGTAGACGAGATCGGGTCCGCGCAAGACGCAGATCGGCGCCGGCGTCTGCATGAAGAGGTCGTAGAGCCGGCGTTCGCTGGTCTCGGTCTCGACCTTTGCGCGCACCAGGTCGGTCACATCCGTCGAGACCGTGATTGCGCCACGCTTCCTGCCATCGGCGTCGACCCACGGGCCGACGGTCGCATCGTAGAACCGTGCGCCGTCGGGCGTGGCGACGCGACTCTTCAAGGTCACGGTCGGAGTGCCCGTCGAAAGCACGCGATCGCGGTACGGAGGCTCGGCGGCCACCCGGCAACCGCGCCGATCGGCATCGCCTCCCACGTCATCGAGCGCATCTGCGCGCCGACGTGCCCACCTCCGACCAGACAGTCCTCGGGACCTCCGGTCACGACGTCCCCACGAGGGCGTCGGCACGATCACGGCGCGTGCGGCTACTCGGTTCGCGTGAACAAAGCATCGACGGCCTCCTTGGACCCCGTTGAGGTTCCCAGAAGGCTCTCGATCGTCGTTGCGAGTTGCCGCAAACGCAGGGGCTGCGCAGGACAAGCGCCCCATGAACGTTTGCGTTCGACACGGCAGTCACCACGATCACCGGGATCGAGGCGAGGTCAGGTTGTCGTAGTTGCTCGTCGCGGAACCGCCATCCATCGACGTTTGGCATCCCGAGGTCGAGGACGATCAACGACGGCCGAGGCACGGCGGTCGCCAGCAGCGTCAGCGCCTGCTCACCATCTGACGCGAGTACGGCGGTGAACCCGACGTCGGCCAGGAAATCGCCGACGGTCTCGCGAACCAGGCGATCGTCATCAACCACCAGGATCACGCGCTTGGCCGGAAGCGATCGAGCGTGCAGCGCTGACGTCGACGGGACCGCTGGTACGGGCGGCAGAGCCACCTCTGCGGTCGCACGCACCCACGCGTCGACCTCCGAGAGCTTCAGCTTCCAGAGCTTTCCGAGCTTGATCGCAGGGAGTCCTCGCCGATCGATCCAGCGATACACCGAATCCTTGACGACCCCGAGATGCGCGGCGACGTCGTCGACCGAGACCCATGGCTCGCGCTCCTCGGTACCCCCCACGTGCGGCAAGCTACACCCTCGGCGCCCATCACAGTCGACGAAAGTCGGTCAGACACGGTCATGATCGGCTACGTCATTCTCTGAGGCTCAACCCGGTCGCGGCGCTCCGGCGCTCCGGCACGTTTCGCGCTGAAGAACCTCCGCAGCTCCGATTCCACGAAGGCATCTAGCGTTGTGGCGGCTTCACCGGTGATTCGCTCGACGGCGTCGGACAGGCGTGGCGCAGCCTGAACCCGTGGGAGGTAGTGCAGCAGCATCAGTACGAGGATGGAGACGAGCGTGTTCGCTCACAGCGCCCGCCCTGCGAGCGTGTTCGGCACGAGACGCCTCCGCCTCGCTCGACGGATCGGGAACGAATGAGGTAGCTCGCTTCGAGATTTGCCGTTCTTGCGGGCATGGCCGATGCAATCGCCATGAGCGATGTCGGAGCTTTCGGCACGCGCACTCGTTACCTTCGAGCGTGATCCCGCGCGTCGCGAGCTCTCAGGCCTCGACGAACCCGCGAAGACTGCGGCCTCGCCGATGGGCCGCTTGGCCAAGGCTGCCATCGAACCAGCCGCCTTTGAGGTGCTGTACCTTGGGCTCGGCGTCGTGATCGGGGTTGTGGGTGGCGCCTGGATCCGCACGAGATCGAGAGAGATGTCCGCTCCGGCGCTGGCCCGGGCATGAGGACTCACGACAACGCGTTCGACAACTCCCCGAGGCGCCGCATGACACTCCCTCCGACACATCGCGTACTGCTGCTCCAGAAGTTCGGCGGCCCCGACGGGTTTGCAGTCGTCGAGCGGCCCATGCCGGATCCCGGGGTCGGTGAAGTTCTCGTGAAGGTCCTTGCGGCAAGCGTGCAGTTCACCGATGTCATCCTGCGCAAGGGCCGCTACCCGGACCTCAAGGATAAGCCGCCGCTCGTGCTCGGCTACGACCTGGTCGGCGAGGTTGTGAAAGTGGGTCCTGGTGTTCTCATGCTGGCGATTGGACAGCGGGTCGCCGATCTAACAATGACTGGTTCCTATGCCGAGTACCGCACGCTCCAGGCTGATCGGGTCACCGTCGTCGATGCTGCACTCGACGTCTGCGAGGCGACCACGCTGGTGTTGAGCTGGATGATCGCCTACCAGCTCTTGCACCGCGACGCGCGGATTCAAAACCATCAGAAACTGCTCGTCATCGGCGCGGCAGGAGCCGTCGGCCAGGCGCTGGTCGTGCTCGGAAAGCTCGCAGGCTGCGACGTGTGGGGAGCCGCGCGCACCCGCCACGCTGACCTCGTGCGAACGCTGGGCGCGACCTACGTCGACAGCGATCAGGCCGATTTCGCGAAGGTCTTGCCCGAGGGTTTCGACGTCGTATTCGACGGCATTGGTGAGGGCGGGTTCTCGCGTGCGTGGCGAGGTGTCAGCCAACGAGGTCATCTGTCGGCGTATGGATTCTCCGCCGCGGTGAAGAGCAATGCGCCGCTAGCGCTGCTCGGACTCTGGTTCGCGAAGCTGTGGTGGTGGAACAAGTTCTCGGGCGCGCGGTCAGCGAGCTTCGTTTCAATCACGTCGCTGCGAAAGAAGCATCCCGACTGGTTCGTCGCCGACCTCGGCACTCTGCTCGACATGCTCGCACGCGGCGAGATCAAGCCACGTGTCGCTGAACGCATCGGTCTCGACGCTGTTGCGGACGCACACCTTCGCCTCGAACGCGGAGGGCTCGACGGGAAGATCGTGCTTGTGCCCGATGTCTGAGCAGCTCGAATCGCCAGCAGTCTACGGCGGTACGGCCCATGCACGAGGTGTAGTGATGATGCACCCGCGCTTCTTGATGATTGTCGTGCTGCTCGCTGGATGCGACGTCGGCAGGCACTCAGAGCCCGAGCCCGCAGAGGAGCGCTTCGAGCACGACATGATGGTGCGATTCCACATGCATCAGAACTTCGATCTCATGCGGGCGATCGAGCGGCTCGTCATCCAGGGCAAGCTGACCGATGCGAAGTCCTTTGCGCGCGTGATCGCGATCGGCCGTGACGAGCCGGGACTGTCGACGTTCGGTACCAAGACCGCGAAGGTTCGCGAGCTCGCGCAGTCGCTGGCAGATGCGCCGAGCACGGACGAGGCGTGTCGTCGAGAAGCACGGCTCGCCGTCGCGTGCGCCGATTGTCATGCGGCGACTGGCGCACTTCCGCTGTTCGGTAAGGTGCCAACCGCCCCCGCCGATGGACCGACCATCGACGCTCGAATGGCGCGGCATCAGTGGGCGGCCGATCGGCTTTGGGAGGGGACAGTCGGTGGAAGCGACGAGGCGTGGCGTGCCGGCGCCGACGTGCTCGCCCAGACTCCGTTCCCGTTCCCGAAGGGACAGGACGACCGTGCAGGGCTCGCGCGGCGCCTCCAACAGCTAGCCGTTCAAGCGCGCAAGCAGAAGCCGACCGATACGCTGGCAGAACGCGGTCGTGTCTACGGGGAGATGCTCGTGGTCTGCGCATCTTGCCACGCAGCGAAACCGGCGCCCGTCCTCCCGAGCGAGCGCTGAGCAGCGGCGGGTCGCGCTCGGGGTCGGCCTCGGGGTCCGGCAACTCGTCGGACCGTGCAGCCGGAGGTATGCCTGAGTGAAGGTTGTCCGATCTCCGGCGGAGTTGTTTCTCGCGAGCGACCAACCCGTCACGCGCGCTCGCCAAGGTGCATGTCACTTCACAGCCGGAGCTTCCGATGCGCATGAGATCGATGATCGCCGTAACGCTGTTCACCACCACGATGGGTTGCAGCGGAGAGGACGGGCCTGCGGGTCCGTCAGGACCGAGTGGCGGAGATGGCACCGCGGGCTCCATGGGGACCGCAGGTGTGACGGGCGCACCGGGCATGGACGGCCGCAATGGCGCGGCGTGTCCCGTCGGCAGCTCGGTGGAGCCGTCGACCGAGGGCGTACCGAACTCCGCGCCGCTCTCGTCGATGGTCTCGCTGTCGTTTTGCGATGCCGCGAACACAGGAGCCACGAACATCGCGGACTACGTCAAGGCGCTTGTCACGCGCTACGCGACGAACACCTTGCCGGCGACGTTCGAGTTTCCGCTCAAGGTCGCGACGACCGACACCGTTCGCGCGATCAGCGGGCTCGTGCCTGATGTGGTGGTGAAGTGGCTCGATCCGTTGACCTGGGACAACATGACGACGTCGTCGACGACGCCCCGGTTCGGTGCCAACGCGGACTACATCGCGTTCCTTGGCGACGGCTGGACGGGAACTCCGTACTGGACCGGCAGCGACAACGCGGGCTTCGTCTGGGTCAACCACGAGTATGTCTCGAACGGTCGCCCGCAGGCGGCCGCCGCGCCGTCCGGTCAGCACCTGACGCTCGCGCGGTTCCTGTCGTACTGGGGAACGATCACGGGTGCTGCGACCTCGAACGCGTGGACCGCGGGCGATCTCGCGATCTACACCGACGAGTACAAGAAGCAGGTCGGTGGCACCTGGATGCGGATCGTCAAGGATCCGGCGAGCGGGCAGTGGTCCCTCGACAAGTCGACGCTGCCGGTGCGCTATGACGCCACCGACTCGACGCTTATCAAGGTCACGGGCCTCGACGTCAGCCCGGACACGGATGACCTCGGCACGGCCCTTCCGGCCGACGTCGTCGTCGGCATGCAAGGCAACTGCTCGGGCGGCGTGACTCCGTGGGGCACGATCATGACGGGCGAGGAGAACGTCGGGTTCAGCTACGGCGATCTCGAGTCGGCGTGGAGCTCCGGCAATCGGTTCACGACTGGCCGCGGCTTCGACCCGGGCGCCAACGTTTCGTTCAACCTCACGCCGTCGGCGACGGGTGAGTTCACGAGCGGCACCGCATCGCACCCGAAGGATGCGTATGGCTATGTCGTCGAGATCGACCCCGGGCTCGCGGCCAACGAGTACTACGGCAAGACCACCGCGGGCGTCGGTCACCGCAAGGTCGGCTACATGGGCCGTGCTGCCTGGGAGAACGCGACCTTCGCCATGGGCACGGACTGGAAGCTGATTCCGAACCAGCCGATCGTCATCTACTCGGGCAACGATCGTCGCTCGGGTCACATCTACAAGTTCGTCACGGCGGCGAACTACACCGCGGGCATGACGAAGGCGCAGACCCGCGCGCTCCTCGATAGCGGCAAGCTCTACGTCTCGCACTTCGCGGGTCTCGATAACGCGCAGGGCCGCCGGCTGCTCGCGGGTGGTGCAACGCCGACCGAGGCTGCACCGGGCACTGGGCGCTGGGTCGAGCTGTCGATCACGTCGACGGATCTCGCGCCGAACGCGACAGCGCTCGGCACCGCGACCAAGACGGTGGGGCAGGCGCTCGTCGACCAGAGCTGGAACAGCATCGGCGGGTTCCCGACCAACGACGACGTGCGCAAGGCGCTGTTCACCGCGTCGCTCAAGGTCGGTGCGATGGAGCTCAACCGGCCTGAAGACCTCGAGTACAACCCGTTCGGTGGCCCGGGCCAGACCACGCCGCGCCTCTACGTAGCGTTCACGAACCACTCGGGAACCGTGGCGTTGGATCAGAACGGCGTGCTGCTGCCCGCCGCGACGGTGCAGCCCAACCGTGGTGATCGCGTTGGCGGCATCTTCGTGATGCAAGAGACGGCGTCGGCGACGCCCGCCAGCTCGAGCACGTTCACGTACTGGCAGGCCTGGCAGGGGAGCCTGACAGCCGGAACGTTCGACGCGGGTAGCCCGGACAACCTGACGATCGACAAGAACGGCGGCGTCTGGTTCGGCACCGACGGCTACTTCGGATCGTCGTCGCGCAAGAACGCCGACGGCGTCTACTACCTAGACCTCGACAACGCCCACAAGGTGACCGCGACGCCGACCTACGGCCTCGCGTTCCGGATCGCGGCGACCCCCAGCGATGCGGAGGCAACCGCACCGACGTTCACGCCAGGGATGGGGTCGATGTTCTTCAACGTGCAGCATCCCGGCGAGGACGTCTTGTCGAACTGGCCGCCGCGCTGAGCAACGGAAGGGATGAAGAGGATGACGTCGATGGTGAAGGTGTGGGCGGTCGTGGTCGGGCTCGCGCTGGGTTGCGGCCAGGGTAAGACGTCATCCTCTCGTCCCGAGCGGACGGCCGTGCGCGAGGTGTCGAACCTCGAGGCCACCGGGCCGCTCGCGTACGCTGCTGCGACCACGGGGCAGGTCGGCAACTTCGAAGCCGCGATTCCTCCGATGTGTTACACGCGCACCGGCGGCGTCTCGAACCCATGCTGGGCCTGTCACACCGCGGGTGTCGGCCGGACCACACTCGACGACTCGAACCTCCAGGAGGGCTACGCGTTCTCCGACGTCGCGCTCGAGAATCGCTGGACGAACCTGTTCGAGGATCGCCGCGCGCTGATCGCGAGCATTCCCGATGAGGAGATACTCCGCTACGTCCGGAATGATAACTACGCACCGCTCGCGCGTGCGATGGCAGCGATGCCCGCGAGCTACACGGGGTATCGGCCAGACCTCGATCTCGCTGGTGGGTTTGATGGCGCGGGCTTCGCTCGCGATGGCTCGGGGTGGCGTGCAGTGCGGTTCCAGCCGTTCCTCGGTGCGTTCTTGCCGACCAACGGATCGACGAGCGATGTCTTCATTCGACTACCGGACGCGTTTCGCCGCGCCGCCGATGGCACCGTCTCGCGCGAGATCTATCGCCTGAACCTATCGCTGGTCGAAGCTGCAATCGCGGTCGAGGACTATGCGACGAAGGTGATCGATCGCGAGATCGAGCCGGTCGACGAGCGCTTGCTCGGGTTCGATCTCGACGGCGATGGCCTCCAGCGTGCGGGCACGACGCGGGTACGGCGGTTGCCGGCACACTACGCCGGGAGGGCGTCGGCGATCGAGACCGTCGCGCAAGCGTATCCGCAGGGAACGGAGATCCTCCACAGCGTGCGCTATCTCGATCCGGACGCGCCGACGATGATGGCCGCGCGCATGAAGGAGCTCCGGTACATGCGCAAGACGCAGAACCCCGACGACTGGGGACGTCAGCGCGCCTACGACGAGGAAGCTGACGACAAGGCAGCCGGCAAGCTGCCTGTGTATCAGGGAGATCCGGAAGTCGGACTCGTCACGCCGTGGGGCTGGCAGCTCCAAGGTCATATCGAGGACCAGAGCGGGGCGCTCCGCGTGCAGAGCGAGGAAGAGCATCGCGTCTGCATGGGCTGTCACGGTCATCTCGGAGTGACGATCGACCAGACGTTCAGCTTCGCGCGCAAGGTGCCAGGCGCCGACGGCTGGCGGCATCAAGATCTTCGCGGCCTCCGCGATCGCCCGCAGGTAGGTCATCCGCGACCCGAGCTCGCGACGTACTTTGCGCGCGTGCAAGGCGGCGACGAGACACGCAGCAACGACGAGCTGCTCGCGCGGTTCTTTGTCGACGGCAAGCCCACGCGCGAGATCGCGCGAGCCGCGATCGGTGGCGACAAGGACCTCGCCTGGGCGCTGTTCCCGACGAGGTCGCGTGCGCTCGCCCTCGACAAGGCCTACCTGGCGATCGTGCGCGAGCAGAGTTTCGTGAAGGGCCGCGACGCCGTGCTCGCACCGGCCACGCATGTTCACCCCCGGATCACCGAAGCGGGGACGGGACTGACGGGCCATGCGAAGGCCGAGAACGCCCGCGTACACCGCGATGGCCGTCTCCACCTGAACTGGTCGAGCCGCGAAGCTCGATGAGGTGGACGTTCGCTGCGTGCTTGTTCGCAGCCTGTGGTGATTCGCGTCCGGTCGCCCGGGACGCGCAGATATTCCCCGTCGATGGCTGCGAGCACGTGGTCGATGCAAGGCCGGACGCGCATGTGCACGCCGACGCCGCGAGTGACGCGAATGAGGCGAGTGATGCGCCAGCCGACGCGCCAGGAGTGCCCGCGAACATCGTCAACGTGTCCTGCACTGGTGCCGCGATCGCGGTGACGGTGCGGACCTCCAAGAGCGACTTCTACCCGGAGGCGCCCACGATCCACGTCGGCGACATCATTGAATTCGAACCGCTCAATCCACACGACGTGGTCGCGGGGACGTTCGCCGTGCCTCAGGCCTGGTTCATGGTTCAGGGCAACACGGTCGGCTGCGTGCGGTTCGATGAGGCGGGGCAGTTTCCGTTCTTCTGCTCGGCGCACCCGTTCTCGATGATCGGGACGGTCACGGTCACGCCGTGACCCCGGGACGTCGCGGCCGAACGTGGGATCCGCGTGCGACGTCACGCCAGCGGCAGTTGCCGGGATCGGCGAATCCACTGCGCTGGCGCTGGGCGCCGCCGTTCTCGCCGACCGCGATCGTTAGTATCGGTTACGCGCGAGGCGCCCGCGCCGATCCTCGATCCACGCTGAAGATGCAGCTCCGTTCCGTTCGGCTTCGCAGTCGACGCTCCTCTCGCCGAACCCCTCACGTGTTCGAGAGAGCAGGTACGCTCGAAGAGACGCGGGTCAGATCGTCTCCGAGCCGGCGGAAGTGCCACCTCTGCAGGAGCTGGAACTGTTGTGCTGTTGCGAGCTCGGTGCGTAGGTTGCCGACGAAGGCTGCCGGCATGACCGCGATGGTGAGATGCGCGACCGTCAGGGTTCCGATCGTCACGCGCGCTGATAGCTCGGTCATCTCTCGATCCCGGGCGAGCAAGGTACCCAGATAGTTCCGGCCGACACGTCGAGTGTGGCAGCCACGCGGCAGCGGGCCCACTGTGAGACAACCGGAGCATGGACGAAGAAACCGCGGTAACCGGTGCACCTGGTGATTCGAGCACACCGAGCGAGTCGGTCGCATCGAGCGCGCCGATCGCACCGAAGCGGGCGATTCCGTGGGTCACGATCGCGCTCGCGGTCGCCAACGTCGCCGTGTTCGGTTGGGCGCTCTCGGCGGGCGCCGATGTCATGCATCCAGATGCGCAATGGATGCTCGCGCACGGTGGCAACTACGGCCCGATGACGCTCGATGGCCAACAGTGGCGCCTCGTGACGTCGATGTTCCTGCACTACGGGATCCTGCACCTCGCGATGAATATGATCGGCCTCGCGGATGGCGGGCGCCACGTCGAGCGCATGTATGGCCCGGCGGGATTCATCGCGCTCTACCTTGTCTCCGGACTCGCGGGGAGCTTCGCGACCTCCCTGCGTGGCAACGTGGTGTCAGCCGGCGCATCC
>JANOPP010000235.1:0-2416 GCA_031421915.1 Myxococcales bacterium
TCGTTCCCCGCAAACGAGCGCGAGTCGATCATCGGCGCGATCGATTCGCTGTGCACGGTGCCGCTCGGCGGCTCGCTCGATGTCCAGCAGCCGCGACTGCGCGATCTCGTCGACGCGACGTTTCGACAGCAAGTGCTCGCGAGCATCGACGGCACGCCGGGCTGCACGGGCCATGGCGCCGCGTTCCACACCTGGCTGACCTCTGACTTCGTCACCGCGGATCCGCTCGGCGCAAAGGTGATGATCGTCCAGGGCCTCGCTGACCAGGTGATGCCCGCCGCAGGCGAGGCAGCATGCGACGTCGCCAAGCTCCGCGCCGAGGGCGTCGAGCCGACGATCTGTGCGGACACGATCGCGACCCACGACACGGTTCTCGAGCGCCGGATCGAGGACGTCGTGGCGTGGACCGAGGCGATTGTCACAGGAGCACTTGCACCGACGTGTGGCTCGCAGACGCTCCCGACCTGCAATCGCTAGTCGGGGCCGACGTCAGCTACACTGCGGCATGGGTTTCAGCCGCCTCGCTCTCGCGCTCGTTCTCGTCAGCGCGACAGCGCACGCCCGCGAGGTGCCGGTCGCGAATCCCGCCCAGCTGACCGCCGCGATCTCCGCTGCGGTCGCCGGAGACGAGATCATCCTCGCCGACGGTACCTACGCGCTCACGGGCGCGACGTGCAGCGCCGTCGGAACCACCGCGGCTCCCGTCATCGTGCGCTCCGCGAATCCGATGGGCGCGAAGATCGAGTTCAACGGCCTCGAAGGCTTCAAGGTCACTGGCGCCCACTGGCAGTTCCAGGGTCTCGACATCAAGGGCGTGTGCCCCGACGACAACAACTGCGAGCATGCGTTCCACGTCTCGGGCGCGGCGCACTACTTCGTCCTGAAGAACTCCAAGGTCACGGACTTCAACGCGCAGCTCAAGGTCAACGCGTCGATGATCGGCGCCGGCTGGGTCACGCCAAACAACGGCCTCGTCGAGGGCAACGATGTCGGCGACACGCGCAAGCGGATGACGGCGAACCCGACCACCAAGCTGAACATCGACACCGGCGAGGACTGGGTCGTGAAGCGCAACTATCTCCACGACGCCGAGAAGGGCCTGGGCGACTACGTCAGCTACATGGCGTTCATGAAGGGCGGCGGCAAGCGCGGCATCTTCGAGCAGAACCTCGTCATCTGCGCCGCGGGTGGAATCAACGACCCCGGGTACCGCATCGGTCTCTCGTTCGGTGGTGGTGGCACGGCACCGCAGTTCTGCGCACCGGCGTTCAACGCGGGCACGCCCTGCAACGTCGAGCACGACGGTGGCATCATCCGCAACAACATCATCGTCAACTGCTCGGACGTCGGCGTGTACCTCAACCGCTCGGCGAGCTCGCACGTCCTCTACAACACGATGATCGAGACGACCGGCGTCGACTTTCGCTACAACACGACCACCGGCGAGGCGCGCGGCAACGTGATGAGCAACCTGATCCGGCAGCGCGACGGTGCCGTCTCGATGGAGAGCGACAACGTCGAGAACACGATCCTCGGCGTGTTCCAGATGATGTACCGCATGCCGCTCACGGGCGACCTCACCGTGATCGGTGGCGTCGGCATGCTGAGCGGAGGCGCGGCGAATCCACTCGTCACCGACGATTACTGTGGCCGGCCGCGGCCCGCGGGCGCGCTGACCAAAGGCGCGGTCGAGCACTCGCTCGGCCCCTGTAACACGACGAACCCGACGAGCGATGCAGGCGTCGGTGGTGACGGCGGTACGGATCCAGCCGACGAGATGGATGGCTGCGCGTGCCGCACCGGTGGGAGTCCGGCGAGTACGCTCCCGTTCGCGGTCGTCGCGATCGTCCTCGGTCTCCGCCGCCGCCGTCGCTAGGCGATCAGGACGGCGAGCACGCCACCGCCGCGCGAGACGTTGACCACCGGGAACGGCGCTGCACGGCCGAGGATGCCGAGCGTCGTCTCCGACGCGAACAGGCCGAAGTTCGTGAAGTGCCGCTCGTGCCGGATCCGCGTGCCGCGCACGACCGGCGAATCGATCGTCGCGCTCTTGATGTACTTCTGCGCGACCGCCTCGGCCTTGCCCGAGACGGACTTCGCGACCGCGCGATCCCACGCCGCCTGCGTCGTGTCGCGACCGATCAGGATGCCCTCGCCACCACACGCACGGATCGGCTTGAGCACGAGCTTGGTGCGCTGCGTGCGGACGTAGGTCGGGAGATCGACGTCGCGACCCTCGAGGTCATCGGTGCGGCGCGCGGTAACGAGCCGCGTCCACAGGACGTGACGCTTCAGTGCCGTGCGCTCGGCGGCCGTGAACAGGTGCGCGAACTTCTTGCTGCTCCAGACCTCGAGCAGGCTCTTGTGATCGAGGTCGCCCTGCAGTGGCGACAGCACGCGGTTCTTGCGCACCGCC
>JANOPP010000236.1:0-45214 GCA_031421915.1 Myxococcales bacterium
CGAGTCCGGCAGCATCGAGTTGAGGCCGCGGCGGATCCCGTGGATCTCGATCGGTCGCTCCGTCGAGAAGCTCGCGACCTGCCCCCGTGCGTGGACGCCCGCGTCGGTTCGCGATGCGCCGGTGATCCGCACCTCGTGCTGCAGCAGCTTCGCGAGGGCTTCCTCGATGTGCTGTTGCACGGTCGGGCCGTTGGGCTGGCGCTGCCAGCCGCACAACGACGTGCCGTCATATTCGATGACGAGCTTGATCTGTCGCATCCGCCGCGCACGGTACTACGCCCGCTAGAACGAGCGCTCGATGCCAAGCGTCAGCGTGTGCTGACCCTGCTGCGTAGCATCGTCGGTCAGGAACGCACCGTCGAAGCGGAGGTAGCCCGCAACCGACGGCGCTGGCGGGGCATGGAGCCGCAGGCTGATCGACCCTGCGGGTCCGATCCCGGTCGCACCGTAGTGCACGCCGAAGCCGGCGCCGAGCTCGAGCCAGCGCACGATCCCGAGCCGCGCGACGGTGACGAGCGTGCGGCCCTGGACGTTCAGCCCATCGACGAGCCACAGCGAGGTCTCGCCACCGAGCAGCGTGCGGCGGCGACCGAGCTCGATCCGCACGCCGAGGGAGATCAGGCCCGCCGACTCGCCAGCCTGCGTCGCCACACCGCCACCGAGCGACGCGGCGATCCGCAGTGCGCGCCGGCTGGACGACATGCCGATCTCGTGGGCCTCGCTGTCGGACATGGTGCTCTCGGCCATCGCCACGCCCGGCGCCGGCGCGTGACGCGCGTAGCTCGACGGATCCTCCTCCTCGTCCGCGCCTTCGCCGTCGTCGTCGCCCGCAGATCCCGCGATGTCGGGCCACGGCGCGGCCTGGGGCGGCGCCTTCTGCTTCGTCGAGTCGACGGCGACCTTCTTCTTCGGCTTCTTCGTCGGCGCATCCTTGCCGTCGTCCTCGTCGAGCTTCTTGCTGACCTCGCCACCCGTCGGCACGTCGAGCGTGGTCTCGCGCTTGACGTCGACCCAGCTCATCCCCGACGGCACGGAGACCGGGACAGACACGCTGTGGCGGACGCCACCCTCGACCACGACCTCGTCACCGATCGCGACGAGCGACGTGTATGGAGAGACGAGCCCGAACGCGAGCGCGTGCTTCGTCACTGCGGCCTCGCTGGTCGCTCCGACGAGGAGATCATCGAGGCGCGTCCGCGCCCACCGCCGGGCGAGCGGCCCCGCGGCCGTCGTCGCACCGTCGAGCCTGCGCGACGGTGACGTCGCCTCGAGCGAGAACAGCTCGCCGCGTGCGCGTGCGTTCGCGGTCGCGACGCGCTTGATCCGTGCGAGCACGACCATCGCCTGGCCCGCACCGAGGCGCGGCAACATGCTCGGTACGACGTCACTCGCGGCCAGCGTTCCCCAGCTCACCGTCAGCGGTGCCGGAGGGTTCGCGACATCGGCGATCGTCGAGCGCGCCGCGAACGCGAGATCGTCGGCGGGGAGCACGAACCGGATCGTCCCACCGGTGACGGCCGCGAGCTGCGTCAGGAGCCCGCGCGCCGGAGCTGGCCCCACCCCGATCACGTGGATCGGAACGCCGAGCTTCTTCGCGGCAGCGATCGCCGCGCGGTCGTCGGCGACGAGGCCATCGGTGACCAGCACGAGCGGGGCGCCGTCGGGCTTGGTCCCCTGCAGCACGCGCGTCAGATCGAACGGGCCACCGGGGCGCGTCCACGCCTGCTCGATCGTGCGAAGCGCATCGTTCGGTGCGCGCCACTGATTGGCGACCGAGATCCGGTCGCCAGCACCGAGACCACCGAGGAGCGCCCGCACGTACGGCTGGACGACGATCGTCGCATCACCCTTGATCGTCGCGGCATGATCGAGAACAAGCATCAGTCGCGTAGTTCCCTTGCGAGCTGCCACCGCCGCCGGCGCCTCGACGACGACGGCTGCGAAGCCACCGTCGGCCGCGGCCTCGATCCAGCCCGCACCGGTCGCGGTCGCGCGCCAGCGAATCACCGCATCGTGATCGCTGTGCGGATCCGCGAACGCGTACGCCGTTCCCTTACCGGAGAGCTCGTGCGTGGGGCTCGCAACATCGGTGACCGGATCCACGAACGTCAGCGCGACTGCCGTTGCACCACCGGCATTCGGCCCTGCGGGCGGCGTCACGCGGGAGGCGTCGGGGGCGCGCTCGGTGTCCGGTGCGCGACCCGTGCCCGTCGTCGGCCGTCCGCTCACGGTGCCAGGCACGTAGCGCGGTGCGACCACCATCGGCAGCACCAGCTCCCACATGCCGTTCGCGTGGCGAGCGACGCTGTCGTAGCGCAGCGTGATCTCGACCATCCCCTTCGCGGGAATCGCGGCGACCGTCTGCGTGAACACGTCGGGGCGTTCCTGATCGAGCACCGCCGCCGCGACGCCCTTGCGCACCGCGTCCTCGTACCGGCGCTGCGCGTCGTCCCGCTTCTCGATCGAAGCGCGGATCGTGCGCGTGCCGGTCGTGATCCACATCGCCGACACGGCGGCGTCGGCAGGTAGCGGGAAGATGTACGTCGCCTCGGTCGCGTTGGCCGTTCGGTTGTGGAATCGCTGGGTCACGATCGTCTCGACGATCGGTCCACGTACCGTGACCTCGATCTTGCTCTCGAGCATCGGCAGCGGCGCGGCGGCCGTCGCCCCACCACTGCTGGTCGGGTACATCCCCATCACCCGGCTGCCGCTCGTCGCGTGCGCAGACCCCGGCCCGATGGCCAGCGCACACGCGAGGACGAGGGCAAGTCGCACCATGCCGTAGGACCTTACACGCACGGACGGGAGCCCCGATCTACCAACGTCGATACGCCGGGTTAGCAAGGCCGGGGTCTCTACCGCTCAGCGGGTGCCACGTCCTCGGGCTGGTGGCCACCCCCCCGAGCGTGCGACGGGTAGACATGCGCTCCTCGCTCTTCGTGCTGCTGGCGCTGACCGGGTCTGCCTCCGCCGACGGTGGCTACTTCATCGAGACCGTCGGTGGCGGTGTCTATGGTGGCGACCTCGCGCAGTTCGGCAACTGGGATGCCCGGCTCCATCTCGGCGGCGGCTACGTCCGCGGGCCGTGGGCGCTCGAGGCGTCGGTCTCGCTGTTCCTCCCGGACCAGCCGTACGCGCCTCCATGCCCGACCGGGAAGTGCCTGACGTTTCAGGAACCGTCCGTCGACCTCGTCGTCGGCAACCTCGATGTCCGACGCGCGTGGCGGATCCTGCGGCCGCGGTTCACGAGCAAGATCGGGATCGACTTCATCGTCCACGGCGGCCCGCGCTGGGCGGTCTGCGACACACCGCGCGACTCGTACTCGGGTCCGGGTCTCGGTGGCGGGACCGGCTTCGAGATCAACCTGCGCGCCGTGTCGATGTTCGTCGACCTCGGGGTCGACGTCGCGATGCTGCGCAGCTCGAGCGGTCGTGTGATCACGACCGACCTGCCGTATTTCGGTGCGGGCATGCGCCTCGGCTGGTTCTAGTACGGAAGGCGGTAGCTGACCGTGAGGTCGTACGTCGAGGCCGAGTAGCCCGAGATCGTGACGTACGCCGTGTTCATGCTGACGTTGGTCGCTGGCACCGTGAGCGTGCACCGCTCACTCGCCGCGAACACGCGACGTCACCTGCAGGCGCTCGTCGAGCTCGAGCCCGACGAGCTGACCAGCCTCTTGCGCCTCGTCCGCACCGAAGCGACACGAATGCTCGCGACGATCCCGCCGGGTGGCGACGACTAGAGAACGCGCAGCTCAGGGCTCGAGCGTGCTGCCGTCGGGTCCAGTTGGCTTCACGGTCACGCCCGCGCCGCCAACGATCGTGAACTCGACGCGCCGGTTGACCGCACGGCCTTCCTTCGTCTCGTTCGTATCCTTCGGGACCTCCTCGCCAAAGCCCTTCGCCTCGAGGCGTTCAGCCGCGACGCCCTTCTTGATCAGGTAGGCCATGACGGCGTCCGAACGGCGCTGCGACAGCTTCTTGTTGTAGGCATCGTTGCCCTGGCTGTCGGTGTGACCCTCGACCCGGATCTTCGTGATCTCCGGGTGAGCGGTGATCACGGCCGCGACCTGGTCGAGGAGCTTGTTCGACCGCTTCTCGATCAACGCCTTGTTGAGCTTGAAGTACACGACGTCGAGGATGTCGATGCGACCGTCGACGATCTTGACGAGCTGCTTCGCCTTGCAGCCCTGGTTCTCGACCAGGCCGGGCTCGTCGGGGCAGTTGTCGAGGCGATCGACGACGGTGTCTCCATCGCGATCGGGATCGGGGCAGCCCTTCATGATCGCGACGCCCGGGACGTCGCGGCACGCGTCTTCGACGTCGAGGATCGTGTCGGCGTCGTTGTCCGGATCCGGGCAGCCGTCGACGTCCTGGAAGCTATCGACGTCCTCGGGCTCCATCGGGCACGCGTCGGCGGCGCCGAAGATCAGATCCTTGTCCGGATCCTCGTCGACGGGCGGCGGCGGCGTGGGCGGCAGCGGATCGACCACCTTGATCGTCTTGCGCTTCTCGGGCTCTTGCGCACTACTGATGCGGACGCCTGCGAGGACGCGCCAGTCGGGCGTACCGAAGCCCTCGGCGACGCCCACCCCACCGATGCCGAACACGCGTACGTGCTGCGTGGCATCGACGGACAGTCCGCCGCGGAGCTCGGCGAAGTTGCGATTGAACGCGCCGAGCGCATCGTCGGCCGCGGTCGCTAGATCGAACGTCCCGTCGATCTCGAGGCTGTTGGTGAAGCGATAGCCAAGACCCGCCTGCGCGAACAGCTCGTCATCGACGACCAGGTCGAGCGCGCGGGCAATCGGACGCACGCGGTAGCCACCAGCGACGGAGATCCGACCGCCGTAGCGACCACCGCGAGAGACCACGGCAGCCGGCGAGTAGGTCGCTCCATTGTCGCCGCCGTAGTCATCGCTGGTCGAGGTCGGCAGCGTGATCGCGACGAGGACCGCGAGCGAGACCGGCGAGCGACCCTCGTGGACGAGCGTGAGCTTTGGCGTCACACGGAGATCGCCGAGGCCAAAGCCACTGAGGTCCCCGTTCGGGTTCATGAAGCTGCCGACGTCATCGGACTGCGACACGATCAGCGGTGCACCGAGGTCGAGCTCGAGGCGGTCGAACAGATGGACCGCGACGACGAGCTCGCCACCGAACCGGTTCGCGACCAGCGACGCGACCCGCTCCCCATCGCTCATCTGGTAGAGGTTGACCGGGTCGTTCTCGTAGCCGATCCACAACGCAGCATCGATCGTGAGGTGGCCGCGCACGTCGGCCCACGGGACGCCGAGGAGACCATCGCGGTGACCGGTGAGCTGGAACCGCTCGGCGGGATAGCTCGTCGAGACCTGTGCGGACGCGGTGCGACCGACGAGCGTCGCGACGAGGATGACACCGAGTACCGCGACGCCACGGCGCCGACGTGCCGCGAGACCCATGCCGAGGGCGAGGAGGAGCGCGAGCGCCCCCCCCGCGCTGTCGCCGGTCGTGGTGCAGCCGCCGCCCGACAGACCGATGCCGTCGTTGAAGCCATCGTTGTTGTCGTCGGGATCGCACTCGTCACCCAGGCCATCGCCATCGGCGTCGATCTGGTCCGTGTTGACGTCGATCCGGCAGTTGTCCGACGGGTCGGTGACCGTGTCGTTGTCGGAGTCGTCGTCCTGGAAGTCCGGCATACCGTCACCATCGGTGTCGACCGGGTTCGTCGGATCGTCGCCGGCCTCGTCGACATCGGGCGCACCGTCGCCATCCGCATCGAGATCGCGCTGATCGGGCGTGCCGTCGCCGTCGGTATCGAGGCCCGAGCCGCCGCCGCCGAAGCCTGGATCCGTATCGACCGGCGTCTTGATGCCGTCGCGCTCCGGGTCGTCCCCGTCGACCATGCCGTCGTCGTTCTCATCGAACTCGCCGAAGCCGGCCTCGTCGAGATCGAAGATCGAGTCACCATCGGAGTCGAGATCGCGATAGTCGGGCAGTCCGTCGTTGTCGGTGTCGGGCGGGTTGTTGTAGCCACCTACACCGAAGCCGAAGCCGTTCGTGTTGTCCGCGGAGCCGACGACGCCATCGCGATCCGGATCGCTGCCATCGCACACGCCGTTCGCCGTCGCGTCGAGGCAGCCAGTGCCGTTCTCGCCGCGATCGGAGATGCCGTCGTCATCGGAGTCGAGATCGCGGAAGTCCGCGACGCCGTCCATGTCGGTGTCGATCGGCGGCTGCTTCGCGGTGCCGCTCTCGGGCGTGGTCTCGACCGCGTCGCACAGGCCGTTCGCGCCGAAGCCTCCGGGGCAATCGACCGTTCCATCGTGGTTCGCATCGGCGACGCCGTGCCCCGCCTCGACCACGTCGGGCAGACCATCGTTGTCGCTATCGAGATCACGGTCGTCGTTCGTGCCATCGCCATCGGTGTCGACGCCCTGCTCGACCGCATCCGGGATGCCGTCGTTGTCGTCGTCGAGATCGACGGAGTCGCCGACGCCGTCGCCATCGAGATCGGCGCCGATGCCGAAGCCCGTGAAGCCATCGCTCTGATCGACAACACCATCGCCGTCGGTATCCGGACCGTCGCACCGACTCATCGGTGCGGCGACGTCGATGCATCCGCTGACGGTGACGTCGGGCGCCGCGTTGTTGTCGCTGTCGAGATCACGGTAGTTCGGCTCGTCGACTCCGTCGGTGTTCGTCGGGACCGTCGGAGTTGGATCGCCGAACGTCGCCGCGCCATCGATCGAGTCGGCGATGCCGTCGCGATCGCCATCGGGGCCGTCGCACACCGCATTGTTGCTGGCGTCGACGCAGCCGCTGCCACCCTCAGTCAGGTCCGTGAGCCCGTCGTCATCGGAGTCGAGATCGCGGAAGTCCGGTGTCGGGTCGAGATCGCCATTCGGCGGCGCGACGAGGACCGCGGTGTCGGCGAGACCGTCGCCGTTCGCGTCGGGGCCGTCGCACACGGCGTTGGCCGGTGTGGTGTCCACGCAGTTCGAGCCACCCTCGACGCGGTCGGGGATGCCGTCATTGTCGGTGTCGAGATCGCGAAAGTCGACCGCGCTGTCGGCATCGGTGTCGGGCGGCGTCTGGTTGGTCGCCGTGTCGACGAGACCGTCGTTGTTCGCGTCGGGGCCATCGCAGCGGCCGTTGCGCGGCGTGGTGTCGGGGCAACCGCTGCTGCCCTCGATCACGTCCGGGATGCCGTCGTTGTCGCTGTCGAGATCACGGAAGTCGGGGCGCGTGTCGCCGTCGGTGTCGATCGTACCCTCGACGTTATCGCGCAGGCCGTCGCCATCCGCATCGACGTCGCGGTAGTCCGGGCGGCCATCGCCGTCGGTGTCGGGCCGTGTCGCCGCGGCGTCGTCTGCGGCGCCGTCCATGTTCGCATCGGCGCCGTCGCACGCACCGGCCGGTGCCGCGGTGTCGACGCATGCCGAGTTGCCCTCGACGAGATCGACGATCGTGTCGCCGTCGGCGTCGCGGTCGCGGTAGTCCGGTAGGCCGTCACCATCGGTGTCCGGGCGATCCGGATAGGTCGAGACGCCGTGACCGTTCGTCGCGTCGCGCGAGTTCACGACACCATCGCCGTCGGTGTCGAGCCCGTCGCAGCGGCCGTTCGACGGTGCGACATCGAGGCAGCCCGAGTTGCCCTCGTCGAGATCGAGGATGCCGTCCTGATCGCTGTCGATGTCGAGGAAATCCGGGATCCCGTCGGCGTCCGTGTCGAGCGGCGCATCAGGCCCCAGGTTGTCGTTGCTCCAGTCGATCACGCCACTGTCGGGCGCCGTCTCGACGTCGTTGCACAGACCGTTCGTCCCGAAGCCGCCCGGGCAGTCCAGCCGCCCGTTGCGGTTGGCGTCGGGGAGCCCACTGAACACTTCGATCACATCGAGGATGCCGTCGTTGTCGCTGTCGAGATCGAGGCTGTTGATGACGCCGTCGCCGTCGCGATCCGCTGCGGGATTGGCGCCCTGCTCCACGGAGTCCGGGATCCCATCGTCGTCGTCGTCGAGATCGACCGAGTTCGGCGTCCCGTCACCATCGGTGTCACCACCGCCATTCATGATCGTCGTCATCTCCGTCGCGGAGTTGTTGCCCGGCATCGGATCCGCGGTCGTCGCGGACACCGACGCCGTCGCCGAGATCGTGCCGACGGTGGGCGGCGCTGTGACCACGATCGAGATCGACGGTGCCGCACCAGGTGCGAGCGCCGGTCGGGTACACGTGACGAGACCCGCGGCGAGGTTGCAGGTCCAGCCGAGGCCCGTCGCGCTGACGAACGTCGTGCCGGCGGGAACGGTGAACGTCGTGGAGAGGTTCGCCGCGGCCTGCGGACCGACGTTGATCACGCCGAGCGTGTAGGTCACAGCGGAGCTCGTGAACGCCGGATCCGGCGTGTCGGTGATCGACAGCGTGAGATCGGCGGAGGCTGCCACCGTCGTGGTCTGCGTCGCCGTGTTGTTCATCGCGTTCGGATCCGTCGACGTCGACGTCACCGTCGCCGTGTCGATCACCATGCCGGCCGTTCCCGGCATCACGGCGACGATCGTGATCGCCGGAGCGGCACCTGGTGCGAGCGTCGGACGCGTACACGTGACGACGAGCGCGACCGCCGAGCACGTCCATCCGGTGCCCGTCGCACTCGTGAACGACGAGCCTGCGGGGAGCGTGTTGACGACGGTGATTCCGGTCGCCGTGCTCGGGCCCGCGTTCGTGACCGTGATCGTGTAGGTCTCGATCCCGGCTGCGGCGACCGGGTCCGGCGAGTCCGTGATCGTGATCGACAGATCACCCTGCGCGGTGATCTGATCGAGGTCGGTCGCGCTGTTGTTGCCCGCCGCCGGATCGACGACGCCTGCCGGCGCCGCCACGCTCGCGGTCGTCGACACCGTTCCCGTCGCATCCGGCGCGAGTGTCGCCGTGATCGTGTACGTGATCGTGCCACCGTTCGCGACGGTGATCGTCTCGCTAAGGTTGCCAGTGCCGCTCGGCGCCTCGCAGCTGCCGCCAGCGCTCGCCACACACGTCCACGACACGTTCGTCAGCGCTGCCGGAAACGTCTCCGTCACCGTCGCGCCGGCGACGATGTCGGCGCCGCCGTTCGTGACCTGCACCGTGTAGGTGAGCACCGTGCCCGCGACGACGGTCGCTACACCGTCGGTGTTCGTGATCCGGAGATCGTCCGTCGTACAGATCGGAAGCTGACCGACAGTGCCATTCGCTACGCCGAGCGCACCGCTCGTCGCACCGTTGGTCGGAAACTCCGTCAACGTCGCGCGATTCGTGGTGCCGCCGAGCGCGCCGTTCGCACTGCGCGTGACCGCACCACCGGACGTCGCGATGAAGCCGCCGCCGCCGCCACCACCGGGGCCCTCGGCCTCGAGGTTCGCGGCCAGGGTTTGATCCCCACCGACGCCGCCATTGGCTCGGACCGTGACACCCGTCAGTGTCGTGGCCTGCACGATCACACTCCCGCCCGCGCCGCCGCCGCCAGGGGCATCGCCGGGATTGCCACCGGAGTTTGTCCCCGGAGCCCCGTTCGCGAGGATCGAGCCCGTCCCCGACACCGTCGGTGCGATCAAGACGACGAGCCCGCCGCCCACGCCACCGGCACCCGCGGCCCCGTTGTTCCCGTCACCCGCGCCGCCACCACCGCCGAGGAACACGCGCGAAGCGGGATCCGCCGTGAGCGGACGACCACCGCGACCGCCGACGTTGCGGCGGCTGTCGCCGCCCCAGCTCGCCGTACCCGGACCGACCGTCAGCGCGTTCTGGTCCGCACCGGAGAACGTGTAGCCACCGCGCCCACCGCCCGACGACGTGGTCAGCGCATTCCCGTTCGCGATGAACTCGGGATCGACCGTCCACGCCATCGCACCGGTGACGTTCGTCATCACGCCCGCGCCGGTCCACGTGCCGCCGTTGTCGCCGTTCGCACCGCCGCCACCGCCGGCGTTGTGCGCGTCGCCGCCACCACCACCGTTCGCGGGGGCACCACGACCGAACCGGCCGTTGAAGACCATGTCGTAGCGAGTCTGGAAGCCCGCGATGCCCTCGCCCTTCTCGGCGCCGGCCGCGTTGCTCGCGGAGCGAAAGATCGAGGTACCCGGCGGATTCGTCGTCACGTCGTCGGCCGCTCCACCGCGGAAGCCACGCCCCGTGACGTTGATGCCAGCGCCGTTGATCGTCGCGGTCGTTTGGGCGTGAACCGCGACGACACCGCCGCGTGCGCCGTTCCATACAGGGGCCGTGAGCGAGCCCGCGCCGGAGACCGTGAGGGTCGTCGCCTGGGGAACGCGGATCACCTGCGTCGCGCCGGCGGTGGTGTACGCGAATCGCAGGCCGCTACAGCTGGTCTCGAGGTTGATCGTCGTGCCTGCGACGGACGTGACGTGCACGAGCTCGTACGTGCCGGCACCGCCGAGCATCGTGACGTTGCCGTAGGTCGCCGTATCGGTCGCATCGATCGTCGCGCCCTGCGGCTGGTAGAGCATCAGCAGATCGCCGGCCGCGAGCGCGGTCGTGAACGGTCCGCCGGACGGGAAGTCCGCGATGGTGGTGACGGTGATCGACGTTGCACCAGCAGCGACGTTGGCCGCGAGCACGCCGTACTGGTTGACCACGGTGTTCGCCGCAGTCACGTTCAGCACGCCGGACTGGCCGGTCAGAGGCTCGAACACCTCGGCGGTGTCGACGTCGTCGTCGGAGGAGCTACAGGCGGTAGCGAACAGAGCGATCCAGAGCAGGTACGACCGTGACATTGCCGCGCACGGTATTCGAAGTCGCGCTCGGCCGCCGGGTACCCCACGGGTACCTGGGTGAGAAAACAACACCCGGGGCACCCCCTGTATTGCGTGTCTCCACTTTTGTGTCCGATGGGCCACGTGGGTCCCAACCCCGCGCAATCGCGGCGACACGCGGCGGCATCATCGATGCACTAGTTCGCGCGTGATGACGTTTCAGAGCTGGTTTCGTGTCTCGCTCGCCGCTTCGGTCGCTCTCGGTGTTGCCTGCGGTGGCAGCAAGAAGGGCGATCTCCAGGTCATGTCGTACGCGCCGTCGGGCCCGGTCGACAAGGCAGAGGCCGTCGAGATCCGGTTCGACAAGCCGGTCGTCGACGAGGCGCAGGTCGGCAAGCCGGCCGACGCGACCACGGTCTCGATCTCGCCGAAGATCGCGTGGAAGGGATTCTGGCAGGACCGCCAGACGCTGATGATCGAGCCAACCGAGGCGCTCGCCGCTTCGACGCGCTACCAGGTCTCGCTCGGTGGGACGCTCGGCAAGCGCACCGCGGGCTTTCAGTTCTCGTTCGTGCACCGGCCGCTCGCGGTCGAGGGCGTGTGGGGCGTCGATGCGATGTCGCTCGCACCCGAGGGCGAGCTACCGCTGTCGTTCAACCAGAGCGTGCGCGCCGCGGACGCGGCCGTGCACTGCAAGCTCGTGGGCGCCGCCGGTGACATCGCCCTGACCACGCCGTTCGGGACGACCGACGAAGGAACCAACATCGCGCTGCGGCCGGCGAGGAAGCTCGCGCCCGGCGCGGCCTACACGATCTCGTGCGCGGGGCTCGCGGGTGCGGGTGGCAATGCCGCCCTCGACAAGCCCTACGCACTCGCCGTGCGCGCGCGGCCGCCGCTGACCGTGACGAAGCTCCAGCCCGCGAGCTCCGACGTCCCCGCCGACGAGGTGACGCTGATCTTCGGGTTCTCGACGTCGGTGCCACTCGAGGTGGCGCGCAAGTCCGTGACGAGCACGCCGGCGATCGCGGGCCTCGACCAGGGCTACCTGTCCGGCGACGGCATGGAGTATCGCGTCACCGCGGACCTCGAGACGGAGACCGACTACCAGATCAAGATCACAGGCCTCGTCGACAATTTTGGCCAGAAGCTCGCGGGCGAGACGACGCACGCGTTCCGCACCGGCGACGCGCGGCCCCGCTTGTCGATGGAGCGCGGCATCTTTGCGCTCGAGGCGAGCGCGAAGGGCTATCCACTCTGGTCGCGCAACGTCGGCACGTTCGAGCTCGAGTGCGCCGCGATCCCGCGCGACAAGATCGTCCAGGTCCTGACGACGGACATGAACTACGACCCGTGGGGCGGCAACAACGACGACAAGCCGCTCGACTGGAAGGCGCTCAAGCTGACGCCGAAGAAGCAGCTGACGACGACGACCGGCAAGAACAAGTGGCTCCTCAACGAGCTCGAGCTCGGCAAGACGTGCGCGAGCGCTCCCGGGATGCGCGGCATGTTCCTCGCCGAGGTGTCGACCGACGACATCAAGCCCGATCCGAACCGCAGCTGGTGGAATCCCCGTCGCAACCGGGTGCTCGCGAACGTCACGGACATGGGTGTCCTGATCAAGACAGGCACGTCGTCGGGCCTCGTGTGGGTCACGTCGCTGTCGACCGGCAACCCGATCCCCGGCGCGAAGGTCGCGGTGTACTCGCCGCAGGGCAAGCAGGTGTGGGTCGACGTCACGAACGCCGACGGCATCATCAAGATCCCGGGCAGCGCGCTGCTCAAGCAGCAGAAGCCCGTCGATGACGAGAACGGCGAGTACGAGGACTGGGACAGCTACCGCAGCCAGCGCCTGATCGCCATCGTCGAGAAGGGTGGCGACCTCGCGGTCGTCGACGGTAACTGGGCGAACGGGATCCAGATCTGGAACTTCGGCGTCACCGAGGACCGCCGCGGCGGCGCGACCAAGATCCGTGGCTTCATCCAGAGCGACCGCGGGCTGTATCGGCCTGGCGAGTCGGTTCACTTCAAGGGCATCGCGCGCGAAGTCACCCAGGGTCTGCCGCCGCGCGTCCCTGGAGCCAAGCCGGTCGAGATCGAGGTCCAGGACAGTCGCGGGCAAACCGTGCTGACCACCACGGCCAAGATGTCGTCGTTCGGCGGCTTCGCGTTCGACCTGGCCCTGTCGCCCGAGTCCGTGCTCGGCGACTACTACGTCCGCGCCTCGATCAAGGATCAGGTGTTTCGCGAGAAGTTCACGGTGGAGGAGTTCCGCCCCGCCACGTTCGAGTTGTCACTCGCAGCCGCGCAGAAATCACCACGCCCCGGCGAGCGCCTGACGTTCGACCTAGACGTCCAGTACCTGTTCGGAGCACCGGTCGGCGGCGCGAAGGTCGAGTGGAGCCTACGCAAGCGCACCAAGCTGATCCGGTTCGCGGGCTTCGACGAATACACGTTCTCCGCCGACCCGAATCGCTGGTGGTGGTACGACGGCCACGACGACTACGGCGAGTTCCTGTCCGACGGCGCCGGCAACACGAACGCGCAGGGCAAGCTGCAGATCGCCGCGCGCGACAGCGCGACCGCGTTCGAAGGTCCGGTCGACTACATCCTGTCGACCAACGTCACGGACGGCGCCGATCAGACGATGGGCAAGAGCGTGATCATCACCGCGCACAAGACGTCGCTGTACCTCGGCATGCACGCGAACGAGTACGTCCAGGCCGTCGGCATGCCGTTCGGCGTCAACCTCGTCGCGCTGACGCCCGACGGAGCGCGTGCACCGGCCAAGGCGAAGCTCACGGTGACCCGCACGATCCGCACCTGCACCTGGAACGACGTGGGCTCGCGCAGCTTCCAGCGCTGCGATGCCGCCGAGAAGCAGATCCTCGAGCGCGAGGTCGCGATCGCAGGCGCGGGCTCGCACGTCGAGCGAATCTTCCCGACCGAGCCAGGCGACTACGTGATCAAGGCAGAGGCAAAGGATGACCGCGGCAACGTCGTCACCGTCGCGAGCAACATCTGGGTGATCGGCAAAGGCGAGGCGTTCTGGAGCGGCGACGAGGGCGACCGGATGACGCTGATCGCGAGCAAGCACACGTATCAGCCCGGCGACACCGCGCGGCTCGTGGCGCAGGCGAATCTCGTCAAGCCGACGGCGCTGATCACGATCGAGCGCGACGGCATCATCGAGGCGCGCGTCAAGAAGATGGACTCCGCGTCGGAGGGCCTCGAGCTCACGATCGCCGATGCGTGGGCACCAAACGTCTACGCGAGCGTCGCGCTCGTCTCGGGCCGTCGCGGCATGGGAGACAAGCACCGCCCGATGTTCAAGATGGGCCTCGTCGAGCTCAAGGTCGCGAGCGAGCACAAGCAGCTCGACGTCGCGGTCTCGCTCGAGCAGGCGACCGTGCGCCCCGGCGACAAGGTCACAGGCAAGATCACGGTCACGCACAAGGGTGCGCCAGTGAAGGCGGAGGTCTCGCTGTCCGCGGCGGACGAGGGTGTGCTGCAGCTGATCTCCTACCAGACACCAAATCCAATGAAGACGTTCTACGCGTCGTACGGCCTCGGCGTCGATGCCGGCACGAACTGGAACCGGATCGCGCGGCTCGCTGATCCGGAGAGCGGTGACCCGGATGAAGGTGGCGACGGCGGCTCGGACGAGAGTGGCCAGCGCGTCCGTAGCAAGTTCGTGTCGTCCGCGTACTGGGCGCCGATGCTCGTCACCGACGACAACGGCGAGATCACGTTCTCGTTCACCGCCCCCGACAACCTGACGGCGTTCCGCCTGATGGCGATCGCCGCGGACATCGGCGAGCGGTTCGGCGCTGGCGAGCTGCGCCTCACCGTCAACAAGCCGCTGATGGCGGCCCCTGCCCTGCCGCGCTTCCTGCGCTCGGGCGACGCGTCGTCGGTCGGCATCGTGATCCACAACCGCACGGACACCGCAGGCACCGCGACCGTGAACGCGAAGGCGACCGGCGCCACCCTCGATGCGACGAAGCGCCAGATCGCGGTCCCGGCGAACGGCTCGGTGCGCGTGCGATTCGCCGCCGTTGCGTCAGAGAACGCCTCGGCGTCGTTCGAGTTCGCCGTCGCGCTCGGCGGCGAACAGGATGCAGTCCGCGTGACCCTGCCGATCGGTCGCCCGCGGGTGATCGACAACCGGCTGCTGGTCGAGACCCAGCTCGGCACCGAGGGCGTGTGGAGCGGAAAGATCAACAGCTCACCGGATGTGCTGAAGAACGAGAGCACGCTCATGATCACGGTCGACCGCAGTGGCGTCGGCGACCTCGCGCCGGGCCTGCGCTCGCTCGTCGAGTATCCGTACGGCTGCCTCGAGCAGACGATGTCGCGGTTCATCCCGCTCGTCGCCGCGAAGGACCTGGCGAACACGCTCGACGATCCGAGCCTCAAGGGCACGAAGGCGAACCAGTTCATCCGCGCCGGCACGCAGAAGGTGATCCGTCACCAGCAGGCCGACGGCCTGTTCTCGCTGTGGCCGCAGTCCCAGACGTATCCGCACCTCGCCGCATACGCGCTGTGGGGGCTGACCGTTGCCGAGAAGTCGGGCGAGAAGATTCCCGCCGAGGTCTTCGATCGCGGTATCGCGGCGCTCGAGACCTGGGCCAACGACAACGTGAAGCCCAACGGTGACGGCGCGACGCTGGCGATGTCCGCGTACGTGATGGCGCTGCGTGGCAAGGCCAACGCCAGCCTCAACGCGCGGCTGTTCGCGCTGCGCACGGGTCTACCGAAGTGGGGCCAGGCGTTCCTTCTCCGTGCGATGCACCTGGCGAAGGCGGATCCGAAGCAGATCGCCGAGCTCGAGCAGCAGATCGTCGCGGGCACGACGATCAAGGACGGCAAGGCGATCGTCCGCGAGTCGATGGCCGGCGAGGAATACGAGATGTACATGACGTCCGACGTCCGAGCGACAGCGATGACGCTCGCGGCCCTGCTCGAGGTCAACCCGAGCTCGTCGCTGATCGATCCGCTCGTCGCGGGCCTCAAGAGCGAGCGCACGAAGGTCGGCACATGGGTATCGACGCAGGAGAACCTGTGGTCGCTGGTCGCGCTCGCCGAGTACGGTCGCCGCGGTGCGATCGGTGAGTCGACCGCGGTCGTCACCGTCGGCGGCAAGCAGGTCTATGCGAAGAAGATCAAGGGCGCCGAGATCGCGTCCGTGCGCGTACCGCTCGGCAGCGCAGCGAATGACAACGTCGTGGTCAAGCTCGACAACGGCGGCCACCTCGGCGTTCGCGTCACCGAGGCGCGCGTCGACGCCGGCAAGTCGATGTCGAACGGATTCTCGATCACCCGCTCGTACGCGGACACGGCGGGCTCCGCGAAGACGTCGTTCAAGGCGGGCGAGATGGTGACCGTGAAGCTGTCGATCACCGCGAACGACAACCGGAAGTGGATCGCGCTCGTCGATCCGATTCCGGCCGGGTTCGAGATCATCAACCCGAAGCTCGCGGCGGGTGGCCAGAACCTCGCGCCCGCCGGCGCCACCCCCGATCCATGGGCACAGCGCCGTCAGGCGTACTGGAACGCGATCACGTGGGACCACCAGGAGATGCGTGACGACCGCATGCTGTGGTTCGCCGACGACATGCGGCAGGGCACCTACGAGCTCAGCTACCAGGCGCGCGCGACCATCGACGGCTCGTTCCGCGTGATGCCGGCGACCGTCGAGGCGATGTACTTCCCCGACGTGCGCGGCCGCACCGAGATGACCTCGGTGACCGTCACGAAGTGAGAAGCGGTTCCAGTCGTCCAACAGTCATGAAGACCCTACGGAAACGTGGCCTAGCTCACCGGATCGGCGTGATCGCGCGCAAGACCTGGCGCTATGGGCGCTGGGGCGTGATCGCCGTGCTGCTGCCGATCGTGATCGCGATCCACGTCGCGATCATCCTCGTGGTCGCCTGGCCGTTCGATCGTGACGACCTGACCGCGATGAACGAGCCGCTGACCCTCGTCGACGTGCGTGGCGACGAGATCGCGACATTCCCGGCGATCGGCGCCGATCGCACGCGGTGGACGAAGCTCGGCGAGATCCCCGCGATCGCGGTGAGCGCGGTCGTCGAGTCCGAGGACGAGAGCTTCTGGCGGCACGGGGGCGTCGACGGCGCAGGCATCGCGCGCGCGGCGTGGCTCGATCTCCAGGGCGGCCGGTTCGGTGGGTCGACCCTGACGATGCAGCTCGCGCGGATGCTGATCACCGCGCGGGAGAAGCGGACGATCGGCGCCAAGCTCCGCGAGTCGTTGCTCGCGCTGCGGATCGAGCGAGCCGTCGACAAGCGGACGATCCTCGAGCAGTGGATGAACCGCGCGTACTTCGGCAACGGCGCGTACGGCTATGCCGCCGCCGCGAAGCTCTACTTCGACAAGCCGCCGAGCGGCCTGTCCGATGCCGAGGCGGTGCTGCTCGCCGTGCTCCCCCGGGCGCCAACCGGGTATGACCCGTTGAAGCACATCGACGCGGCGATCCGCCGGCGCGATCGGGTGCTCGCGATGCTCGTCACGCGTGGTGTGATCGGCGAGGCCCGGGCCGATGCAGCGCGTGCGACGCGGGTCACGATCGGTCATCACGCGCGGCCCAACGCGGCGCCCCACTTCGCGCGCTGGATCCTCGATCAGCTACCTCCGAGTGTCCGCACGCGCGGCGGCACCGTGCAGACGACGCTCGACCTGCGACTGCAGAAGCTCCTCGAGGTGCGCGTCCGGGAGCAAGTCGCGGCGCTACGCCGGCGCAACCTCGATCAGGCGGGCCTGGTCGTCCTCGACACCGAGACGACCGGCGTGCGCGTGATGATCGGCTCGGTCGACTGGAACGGCCCGAGCGGCCAGATCAACATCACGACACGCCGCCGCCACCCCGGCTCCGCGCTCAAGCCGTTCGTCTACGGCGCCGCGATCGAGAACGGCGCATCACCTTCCACGATCGCGTGGGACACACGCGACACGAGTGCGGACTACTTCTCGCCCGATGCGGGGATCGAGCACGGGCCCGTGCGCTATCGCGAGGCGCTCGCGAGCTCGTACAACTTCGCCGCGATCGATGTCCTGCAGCAGGTCGGCGTCGCCCGCCTGATGAGCGTGCTGCGGCTTGCTGGCGTCGGGGAGATCGCCGGCGCCCCGGATGACTACGGCCTCCGCCTCGCGCTCGGCGCCGCGAAGGTCCGGCTGCTGGACCTCACCGCGAGCTACGGCTTCACGGTCAAGGCCGGCTTCGTCGGCACGCCGCGCGGCATCGTGAGCGCGCGGATGCCGGGTGGCGATCGGTGGTCACCGGCGCGCAGGTCGGAGCGCCGGGTGTTCTCGCCAGAAACATCGTGGATGGTGATGGACATGCTGGCGGATCCCGAGGCGCGCCGCCCGGGGTTCGGGATGGAGCTGCCATTCGATCTCCCGTTCAAGGTCGCCGCCAAGACCGGTACGGCGCGCGGCTTCGCTGACACCTGGGCGATCGCTGCGACCAGCGAGGTGATTGTCGGCGCCTGGGCCGGCACGTTCGACGGCGCACCGACCCAGGGCATCGTCGGGATGGATGCCGCGGGGGTGCTCGCACGCGACGCTCTGCTCGCGGTCGCCCAGCGTGGACCGCTCACGCTGCCAGCACGGCCGGAGACCGTCGACGAGATCTCGCTCTGCGCGACCTCGGGGATGCTGCCGAGCCCGCGCTGCCCGGTGATCCGCGACTTCGTCGCTCGCGGACGCGCGCCGATCGAGATCGACACGTGGCACGACGCGGACGGCAACATCGTCTATCCAGCGCGCGCGAAGGGCTGGCTGGAGCGCCGAAAGTTCACGGCGTCGACCTGGTGAACGTAAGCCGCGTTGCGCTCACTACAGCGCACCGGAAGCTGGAGTAGCCACCCTGTGACGTAGGCGCATCGTGTTTCGGCGCTTCTCGTCGCTGATTCACTGCGTTGCGTCGAGGTTGCAGCGGTCCAGATGTTGCCTATCGCGCGAGCAACGTATGCTCAAGAATTGCCTAGTAGTTATCTCTGTCCTCGGCGCGGCCTGTGCGCCCGCGAAGGATGACGCCAAGGGCGTTGTCGACGACAGTGAGCCGCCCTCGATCCCGACCGAGCTCGGGAAGTCCGATGACGCGACCAAGACGGTCACGGTCAACGTGCAGTCGGCTCACCCGTACACCAACAACCTGAACAAGCTCTACACGGTCCCGCTCGGCTCCCTCCCGTCGTGCGCCAAGGACGCCCGCCTGCACTTCTCCGTGCTGCGCACCGAGGCGAACTACGACTTCGTGACGGTCGAGCCGACCGGCTCCCCATCGCAGGAGTTCGACGGCAACCTCGACAACACCTGGACCGAGTGGTTCCCGCTCGCCGGCGCGGTCAAGGTACGGCTCGAGACCGATGGCAGCGTCACGCGCCACGGCTTCATCGTCGACAAGATCGAGTGGGACGGCATCCCGGCCGGCTGCCCGCTCGTCCGGTTTCCGCCGTGCGGCGCCGGCACGGTCGATACCGCGGCGACACCCGGCACCTGTGAATGCCCTGCGGTTCCGCTGTGCGTGAACAACTCCGAGCTCCAGATCAGCCACGGCACCCGCCGCGGTCACAACGCCCGTGCGCACTCGGTTCTCGGCGCGGTCGCGAGCGAGACGCACCCGGGCCCGACCGACGCTCCGCAGACCACCGTCATCGGTAACGTCGACTCGGCGCGCGTCGCCGCTCTCGTCGATCGCGCTGCGAACCTCGGCCTGCTCCACGGCGCGGGCTACGAGAAGCAGCTCGACTTCAACCTCCACACGTCGACGTTCACGATGACGGCCGGTACCTTCACGGTCTCGTTCGTCGCGAACGAGAACCAGCACGATGCGGCCGTCCAGGCGCTGATCGCCGACTTCGAGGCGCTGTTCCAGTGCGGCACGCCCACCGGCACGCTGACCTGCAACAGTGGCTTCACCTGTGAACAGAACACGTGCGTCGAGGAGCAGAGCTGCGTGTGCCCGGCGCTCTATGACCCGGTGTGCGGCACCTCGGGCCAGACCTACTCGAACGGCTGCGCCGCGGGCTGCGCCAACGCCGCCGTCGCGCACGACGGTGAGTGCGGCATCCCGGGCGACTCGTGCGGCACGATCCTTGGCCTCACGTGCCAGGGCGACAACAAGTGCCGCTTCGGCGCGTCCCAGTTCACCTATCCGTTCCCCGACGCGGGCGGAACGTGCGTCGCGAACAACTACTGCGACGCTCCGGCCGACTGCAACGGTCTGCCGCACATCGCGGTGCCAGGCGCGTGGGCGTGCAACCAGAACGCCTGCGCGTGGGCCACGGGTCCGACGTGGAAGCCGGTCACCGACGGTCGGTTCGAGACGGCGCACCCCTACGCGAGCTCGACCAGCGTGTGGAAGGAGATCTCGCTCCCGGTCGGTGCGCAGTCGCTGCGCCTCGTGGCTGCGGCGGGCTTCGCGCTCGAAGCGAACTACGACTTCCTCGAGGTGTGGAGCTGGGTCAACGGTGCGTGGAAGCAGATGAAGCGCTACACCGGTACGACCGGTCCGGCGCAGACCGAAGAGCTCGCCGGCCGGTACCACTACCTCCGCTTCGTGTCGGACAGCTCTGTGAACAAGCAGGGCTTCCGCATCGACGCGCAGTACAGGTAGTCAGGGGCCCGGGTCGAGGGCCCCCAGCAGGTGGAGCGACGACGGCATGGTCCGCGCCGCGCGCGGGCTGACGTCGAGCTCGAATACCGCCGTGACACCGGTGGCGCCATATTCCGAGCCCGGCGCCTCCATTGAATTCGTCGATGAAGCCAGCGCCACCCTCGGAGGCGCGCTGGCCTCGGGCGATCCCGTCGAACACTCGTACTGCGTTGAGCACCGCGATCGTTTGTGCCCCCCTGTCTTCACGTGGGCGAAGGTCGATCGGATTGCTGTGACGTTCGTCCGAAACGATCGACCCGGGATGGCGGTCGCGAGGGTCGCGGGAAATGGTTCCTCTGGACCCAAAGCTTGGATATTGCGAACATCTCGGCGATGGTTCGCGCGCCGCTGCCGCTTGCACTGCGTCTCCGCAACCCGCCGCCGGTATTGATCGGACGCGAGGCGGAAGCCGAGCTGATCGCGGCCCGGCTACGCTCCCATCCGCTGCTCGTGCTTCACGGTATCGACGGTGTGGGAAAGCTCGCCCTCGCAACGCACGTCCTCCACCATCGGTTCAAGAGCCGCGTTCCGCGCTGCGTGTACATTCGTCCCGAGCACGGGGAGCTCACCACGCAGGCACTGATCCGCGGCCTCGGACAACTCTACTCCAAGCGAGTGCTCAGCGACCATGAACCGAACGAGCTCGCGTTCCATCTTGCGGAGGCAGCCGGGGTTTGGGTCGTCGTCGACGGTGGCATCGATGCTGGATGGACGCTCGCGTCACTCGTGGCGCACTACGCTCGCGCGAGCCGCTGGGTGTTCGTCGGCTCGACGCCGCCGGGCGAGGCGTTGCTCGAATACGCGCTCGAGGTGGCGCCGCTTCCGATCACCGCGATGACGACGCTCGCGAGGGCCTGGCAACCTTCGATCGGAGACAACGAGCTGGCTGTCGCGACGGCCGCGGCGAAAGGCTCCGCGTGGCGACTGCGCCGGATCCTCGCGGACCAGCAGGCGGGAGCTTTGGCAGTTGACGGATCAGCGAGACGTGTGCTCGACATTCTCGCGGCATGCTCCGTGCCGATCTCGATGTCGCTCGTGCACGCGATCGTTCCGGAGGCGACTACCGAGGACATCCTCCGGCTCGGCGACCGCGGGCTCGCCGATACCCTGCCGGCCGGCATCCTGCTCCATCCAGCGGCGCGAGCCCTGCTCGGACCACGCGCTCTCGAGCCGGCCATCGCACGAGCCCTGGTCCACCAGCTGGTCGCGACCGGCGCGCCGCTCGCGATCGGCGAGGCCGCGCGGATCGCGATCGACAACGGTGACCTCCTCACCGCGGCGCGCGTCCTCGACGCACATGGCGCGGCTGTGTTCGACGCTGGACCCGTCGCAGGTCTCGCGAAGGCGCTGCTCGCTTGCATGGCACCGACGCTCGCGCGGTGGCGGCTGTGTGCGGCTGTCGAACTTGGCGATCACGACTGTCTCCGCGCGATGGCCGGCCATATTCCAGATGCCGATCACCTGGTGTGGGCTGAAGGCCTGATGCGCGCCGGGCTGCTCGACGAAGCAGCGGAGGCCTGCAGCGCCTCCCCGGACCCCCGTAACGGGGCCATGATCGTCGCGCGCGCCCGTGCGACCCAGGGCGACTTCGCGCGTGGCCTAGCGGCGATCGCCGCGCTACGAGCGCTTCCCGGCGGCGGGGCTGCGCTTACCGCCTCGTCCACCGCACTCGCCGCGAGGCTGTACGCGCTCGCCGGCCGCTCTGCCGCGGCGCGCGAGGAGCTCGCACGACTCTCGCTCGCCGATCTCGACGAAGCCGTGCTCAGAACGGTGCTGCTTGCGGTGGCCTCGGCGCGCCACGAGCTCGGCGAGCTCGCCGCAGCCGACGACGCGCTCGGCCAGCTCGAGCGTCGACTCGAGGCCGATCCGCTCGGGCGGTTCGTCGGCAGGCGCGCCAACCTGCTGCGTGCCGCGCTCCTTCTCGATCGCGGCGAGGGTACGCGTGCGACCGCACAGCTCGCGACGCTCGCCCGTGCGACCACGCCGACATCGTTGCACGGCCGGTTTCTTGCGATGCTCGTCGCCCAACGCCTTCTCGGTCGTGGTGAGGTCCACGAGATGGAGCGCGTGCTCGACGAGGTCGCGCCAGCGCTCGCCGACAACGTCTACCTGCGGGCGTGGTCGGTCGCGTTGACCGCCCGCGCGCGCCTGATCGATCCGTCGATCGCCCCGCGCATGATCTCCAACGAAGCAGACGGGCTGTGGCCCACGATCGCGCGACTGCATGTTGCACGGGCCGCGCTGCGGGCAAGTGACGTTCACGTTCCGATGCCCGACTCGATCCCTGATCCGCCGTTCGAGTTGTGGATCGCGAGCGCTGCCTTCACGTGGGAGCAGAGCCTGACCGCACGGAACGGTGCACATGCGCTGACCACCGCACTCGCCGCCGCCGAGCGAGCGAAGGCCAGTGGCTTTTTCGCATGGGAGGCCGAGGCGTTGATCGGCGTCACGGAGGCAGCGCACCTGCTACGTGACCATCGCGCACAGAGCACCGCTCGGGCTCGGCTCGCCACGCTCGCGATGCAGCTGGACTCGGAACGGTTCGCGCGCGACGCCACCGAGGTGTTCACGCAGAGCGTCGCCGAGCTCGAACGTGCCGCAGCGGGTCCGTCATCGCCGACCGCGCGGCGCGCGCGATGGCTGCTCGGTCAGCCAGCAGAAGCCGACGAGATCGATCGGGTGCTGTGCGAGGCATCGGCGGGCCCGCGTGCCATCACGCTCGCCGGGGCGACCTCCGCGTGGCGGGCGGGTTGGGGCATCGATCTCTCGGCGCGCTCCGTGTGGCGATCGGATGGTGGCGTCGTTCCGTTCGACGACAAGCCGCAACTGTGGCGAGTGCTCGAGGCGCTCGCCGCCGCGCCAAACGGCGTCCCCAAGGAGCAGCTCGTGGTGCAGACCTGGGGCGTGAGCTACCACCCACTGCAACACGACAAGCGGCTGCACAACGCGATCTACAAGCTGCGCAAGCTCATCGAGCTCGATCCCGCCCAACCGCGCCGGATCCCGACCACGGAAACGGGATACCGGCTCGGCGCGGACGAGCCCGTACGTGTCGTGCGTCGCAACTGACCACCATCACAAGCGTTTTCGTGAGGGTCACGGAGAGACCCGAAGAGACCGCGAAGAGCCATGGGGGTCTGCGAGGGTCCGCGAAGCCAGCCCCGTTGCCGATGGAGCGACCCATGCGCCAGACCCTGACCGCCGTTCTCGTCCTGTTCACCCTCGTTGCCTGCGGCCCAGCGGGCCGTGGCGAGGATCTCGCCGGCGCCGATGCGTCTAGCGACACCGCACCGCGCGCCACCTTGACCGGAACCGTGTGGGCCCCGAATCAGGGTCCGGGACAAGCACCCGCGGGACAGGAGATTCCGATCGCAGGAGCGCTGGTGTACGTGGCAACCGCGCGACCCGAGCCGATCCCCGATCACGTCTACTGCGAACAGTGCCTCGCGACACCTGATGGTGGCGTGCTCACCGGTGCCGACGGTGGCTTCCTGCTCGAAGTCCCCCCGGGAACCTACTGGGTGGTGATCCAGAAGGGGCAGTTCCGGATCGAAGCGCAGTACGAGCTCAAGGCTGGAGAGCTCGCCCTCACGTCCGAACAGAGCACGTTGCCTTCGGTGTGGGATCCGGAGACTGGCAGGTACATGCCCAAGATGGCGCTGGCCGAGGGCACCAACGACAACATCGAAGACATCCTTGGGAAGCTCGGTGTCGGCACGATGAACGGCAGCGCGTTCGGCAGTGCGGTCGGCGAGAAGGGTCCCGAGATCGCGTTCTACCGCTACGCGAGCACGACGTCGGACTCGGTGCGCTATCTGCTGCAGCACCTCGACGAGATGCGCAAGTATCACATCCTGTTCTTCCCGTGCTCGGTCGACATGCGGAGCATCGATGCACTGCTGCGTGACGAGAGCGTGCTCGCGAACGTCCGTCGCTACGTGAGCGAGGGCGGCAAGCTCTACGTGACCGACTGGTCGGGGGAGCTGGTCGATCGCGCGTTCCCGTCGCAGATCGAGCTCGGAGATCTGGACACCGACAGCACCGGAACCTACGACCCGGAGACCTTGAGCGGCACGCTTGCCACCATCGGCGATGCCGATGGCGAGCTCTACGCCGTCAGCGACGGTAAGGCCGTCGATGCGGATCTCGCGGCATGGCTCGGTCTCCAGTCGGGCCCGAGCGAGAATGGCGCCGGCATCACGCTGTTCAACCCGGCTGCGTTCGAGGTCACCGACCTGTGGAACTGGGTCAAGAAGCTGAACGCGGTGCAGATCGGCGTCGATACGATGGGCGACCCTGTCTACGACGTTCCCAAGGTGTGGGTCACCGGCAGCAAGCCAGCCACGCCCGGCGCCGCAAACCGCCCGATCGCCGTCACGTATCAGCCCGCCGGCTGCGGCAAGGTGCTGTACACCCCGTTTCAGACCGCGAACGGTGGCCACAGCGGCTTGTACCCTCAGGAGCGCGTGCTGCTGTACTTGATCATGGAGATCTCGACCTGCAGCGACAGCCCGATCCTCTGACCACGAACTTCACGTCCGCCCGATCACCGTCGACGATCATTCATGATGTTCGCCCGCATCGCGAGGTCAGGGCTCGACGCCGCGGGGGGACAGCGCACGCGATGCGCCGATCACCCCGTCGGTGATCGCGAGCGCCGTCGCCGTCAGGTCTGCGAACGCATCGGAACCGACGACATCGCGCGACGCTGGATAGATCAAGATCAGGGTGTCGAGGAGCTCGATCACGAGGTCGCGGCGCCCCGCCTGCGCGAGCGTCTGGGCGAACCCGGCAGCGAGCAGCTCGCCGAGGACCGTCGCATCTCCGTAGGCGCGCCAGTTCTCGGGCAACACGTGCGGCAGCGCCGCTGGAGACAGCGTCTTCGGCAGCTCCGCGGCATACGACTGCGACATGCCGAGGCTCGCGCGCGCCGCCTTCGCGACGTGGCTCGCCCGATCGATCGCGCTGTCGGCGTTGAGCTCGTCACCACCACCGGCGCGCTTGAGCAGCACGTGCGGGAAGCTGCGATCGACCTCGCACGCGACGATGCTGACGATCGCGCCGATCCGGAACGGACGATCGAGCGGCAACCAGGCCCACTCGCCGCGTCGCTCGCGCAGCGTCTCCAGATCGAACGCGGTGACGTCGATGTCATACGCGTTGCGCGACAGCACACCATGCACGACGCGCCGCTCGAACCCGCCGTCAGATAGCGTCCACAGCGCCGTCTGCTGCAGCGAGCTCGTGAGGTGCGTCAGATCCGGTGCGGGGGACAGACCGGCCGCGTTCGCCGCGGCCGTCTGGTGCGACCTGCGGAACACGCCGCGGGTCGCCAGGAAAGCAACACCCGCCCCGAGAAGCGCCAGAAACGACCACGTGGCCACGCGCGCAAGCTAGCACGCGCTCTCTTCAGCAGCCCGGCGTGTGCGGCTGAGGCATGTCCAGCGACCGTTGGCCGCGCTCGTGGCCGAGCAGCCACTTCTTCGCCGCCATCCCTCCCGCATACCCCGTGAGCTCGCCGCTCGTACCGATCACGCGGTGACAGGGCACGATGATCCCGAGCGGGTTCTTGCTGTTCGCGGAGCCGACCGCGCGGCTCGCCGACGGCCGACCGATCGCGCGCGCGAGCTCGCCGTAGGTCCAGGTCTCGCCGAACGGGATCGTCGTCAACGCCCGCCAGACGAGCTGCTGGAAGCTCGTGCCGACCGCAGCGACTGCGAGGTCAAACTCGGTCCGTTCACCGGCGAAGTACTGGGCGAGCTGGTCGGCCGCCTCGGCGAGCACGCGCGTCGAGCGATCGGGCGCCGCGTCGGGCACCACCTGCTCTGACATGTACACGCCCACCAGCGCCTCGGCGCGCGCGTACAGGCGCAGCGGACCGACCGGGGATTGCATCGTCATCGTCGTCAGCATCGGTTCCTCCCAGAGTGCTCCACAGATACATGACCGCGTACGACCGGAACGGTCGCCAGGGCTCCGCGCGCGCCTCGGCATCGCGCGGCGTGCCGCCGAGTGCCTTGCGTACGTGGAGATCCGCTGCGGGGAATGCGTCGGGCGCGTGGAGCGCCCGCATCGCGAGATAGTGCGCAGTCCACGGGCCGATGCCCGGCAGCTCGATCAAGTCGGCGACGAACGCATCGAGATCGCGCAGACCGTCGAGCCGGATCGCTCCGCTCGCGACCGCGGAAGCAAGCGTGACCAGCGCAGATGCACGCGCGAACGGCAAGCCGATCGCCGCGATCTGGGCTGGGGACCGGGCAGCGATCTCCGCGGCCGTCGGAAACCGAACGGTCAGCGTCCCGTCGATACCAGGTGCGAGCGGCGTCCCGAACGCGCTCGCGAAGCGACCGGCCATCGTCGTCGCCGCAGCGACGGAGACTTGCTGTCCCAGCAGCGCGCGCACCGACGCCTCGTACGGATCGATCGCGCCGGGCACGCGGAGGCCCGGGCGCTGGCGAACGAGCGGACGCAGCAGCGGATCGCGTGCGAGCACGCTGCCGATCGCATCGGGCCGCGCGTCGAGATCGAACAGGCGGCGCACGCGCGCGACCAGCGGCATGAGGACCGTGACGAGGGACGGTGACACCGCGAGCTGCAGCGCGGAGCGATCCGGCCACCGGCGCACCGTGATCGTCCCGACGTTGCCGTCGATGTGCACGACCCGGCGATATGCATCATTCGCCACGTGCTCGACGCCCGGGATCGCGCGCAGGCGCAGGAACCCGATCACGTGATCCCAGTCGTAGGGAGCGCGATAGTCGAGCCGCAGCGTCAATGCACCAGCCGCACCCGTCCGCTCCTGGCGATCGAGAACGGCGCGCCGCAGCTCCGTCGGAGCGCGGCCCATGCGCGCGCTGAACGCGGCGTTGAACCGGCGCACGCTCCGAAACCCCGACGCGAACGCGATCTCCGTGATCGGTAGCGCCGTGTCCTGCAGCAGTTGCTTCGCGAGCGCGAGCTTGCGGCTCAGTGCGAGCTCGATCGGCGAGACCCCGAGCCTCGCCTCCGTCGCACGGCGCAGGTGGCGCGCAGACACGCCGAGCTCGTTCGCAAGCACGTCGACGGAGTCATCGTTCAGCGCACCTTCCGCGATCCGCTGCGCCGCACGCGCGACGAGCGTATCGACGGCATCGATGTCCGAGTTGCCGGGTGCGAGCTCGGGCCGGCACCGGAAGCAGGCGCGGTACCCGGCGGCCTCGGCCTGGACGGGCGTCGCGTAGAACATGCAGCGCGACCGCCCCGGCGTACGCGCGGGACAGATCGGCCGGCAGTAGATGCCGGTCGTCGAGACGCCGACGAAGAACACACCATCGAACCGCGGGTCGCGGGTCAGCAGGGCGTCGTAGCGCGCGTCATCCGTCAGCACGCTCCTGGGGTACCACGCTCGATCCGTGGTGACTGGCCGTTTCCGGACCAGGGAGCAAGTTCGTCAGATGAAGTCGTTCGAGGGATCGTGCTCGCCGGGCGCCACGACCGGCGCAGAATCGGGACCGAGCTCGGAGATCCGCACGACCGCACTGGACTCGGAACCGATGATCACCATGATCGCGCCTGTCGCGGGATCGAGGTCGGTGATCGAGATGACGGCGCCCGAATCGGGACCCGCGTCGTGCTCCATCGGGATCGGGCCGCTGCCCGCCGCGAGCTGCGGTTCGTCCTTGTGCGTGATGACATTGACCAGCTCCGAGCGTGACGTCGGATCGAGTGCCTGCCACTCCTCCGCCGTCATCCTGAAGCCAGCAACCGCGATGTCCCCCTTCATATGCTCACCATCACTGTCGCTGCGCGCGGCGGCAAGTTTTCATGCTAGAGCGCTCGCGTGGGACGTGAAGTCACGCGCCGTTACATCGATCCTCTCGCGCAGGTCTGGCTCGACGCCGCGCGCAGGATCGGTCTGCGCGTAACTCGTACACCAGATACATATGCATCTACGGATGGGCGCGGAACGCTCGCGATCGCGGTCGACCGCGAGCTCGACGCCGACGACAGCCTCGCCCAGATGATCTTCCACGAACTGTGCCACTCGCTCGTCGAGGGCGAGGACTCGTTTAGGTCCCCGGACTGGGGCATGGACAACACCGGGCCCGACCACGACTGGCGCGAGCACGCATGCCTCCGCGTCCAGTACGTGCTGACCGGCCGCCACGGCCTCCGCACGCTGTTCGCGCCGACCACCGAGTTCCGCACGTTCTGGGACGTTCTGTCGGGTGACGTACTCGCAGATCGCACCGATCCATCTGTTCAGTCCGCGATCGCCGCACTCCGGCGCGCCGAGCATCCACCGTGGGGACCCGCGCTCGGCGAGGCGCTCGCCGCGACCTCGCGCATCGCGACCGAGGCCGCCCGCTTCGCCACGGCCCCGCGCACCGCACCGATCGCCGCCACCGTAGCGCCCGCCGTCACCGCAACGACCGCCGCGACCGCAGCGCCCGAGCTCGCGCCCCTGTGGATCGGCATCACGCCCGTCCCGCCGCTCCACCCGACCGGCCTGCCCGCCGGAACCGCGGTGGGTTCCTGCGGCACCTGCGCGTGGCGCTACGACAGCCGCGGGCGCGCGCGCTGCCGCCAGGTCGACACGCTGACCGCGAATGCGAAGGTCGAGGACGCGTGGCCCGCGTGCGAGCGCTTCGAGGCCGCGCTCGACTGCCAGACCTGTGGTGCCTGCTGTCGCGCCGCGTATCACTCGGTCGAGGTCTCGCCGCGCGACCCGGTCGTGAAGAAGCAGCCGCAGCTGATCGTGAAGCGCGAGACGTACCTCGAGATCCTGCGCTCCGGTGACCGCTGCGCCGCGCTGCACGGCGGCGCGATCGAGGACGGCACGACGACGCGCTATCACTGCGCGATCTACGACGACCGCCCGCGGACCTGTCGTGACTTCACGCTCGGCTCGGGGCACTGCCTGACGGCGCGTCGGCGCGTCGGACTCAGCCTTTAGGCGCCGCGGAGCGCGAGCCAGCGCTTCGCCTGCTCGTCGGGAACGCGGGCGACATCCGAGATCTTCGCCGCGAGACCGTCGAACGTGCGGACCGCCGGGATCACGCGCGCGAACCGCACGCCGGGTGCGTTCGGGCCGACCATCGCGAGCACGCGCGCACCGTCGCGCACCGGCAGCGTGCCGGGCAGAAAGTCCGGCGGCAGGCTGTGCGTGCCCGTCCCGCCAGGCGCACTCCACGTGTGCGCGCCATCGCGTGGCATTCCGTCTACGGGGTCGAGCGCCTCGACCGGATAGAACGAGAACGACGCCGAGTACGCGCCCTCCGCCTTCTGCGGGCCCGCGCCCGTCATCACGTCGAGCACGTCGGCCTTCGCGACGCCGGAGGCTCCGATCCGTGCGAGCGGATCGGCGAGCACCTCCGACAGCAACACCGTGAGCTGTCCCATGTCGACGACGCCGTCGGCCTTGAACGACCACGCCTCGCCAAGCTCCGGAATGACCACGACGAACGGCGCGTCGATCACCGTCTCGATCAGCTGCGATAGCCAGTGCGAGGTCGCCGTCGTCCGCCCGAGAGCCGCGATCGGCGCGTGCAGGCCTCCCGTGGTCTGGATCTCGCGCAGGACCGACGTGTCGCGCGTCCATGCAGCGACCGCCGGACGGAACCAGGTGTCCATCGAGATCCAGCCGTTGACCGCGTCGACGTCGTCCTCCGCGATTCCGCGCAGCGTGTCGGGCGACAGCTGCCGGTCACCGACGGGAATCGCCTCGTCGCCCGGCTCGTCCGGCAGCTTCTCCGCCCGCTCGAGCAACCGCCGCGCGTGCACGAGTGACGACTCGATCGGCGCGACCAGCGCGCGTCCGAGGATCGCGGCCGAGGCACCGTTCTCGACGAGCGCACCACCGACGACCGCGATGTGCGCACCGAACTCCGGGTCCGGGTGCCCGACGCGCTCGACGACCCACGTCAGCAGGAGGTCCCGCGCATCCGGGTTCTCGACGCACGAGTGGAACACATCTGCGAGCGCTCCCATCCCCTTCTGGAGGTCTCCCGTACGGAAGAACTCGTTGGCAATCGAGAGCGCCTGCGCGAGGTTCATGGACCTCGGTCTTATCACGCCGAAACGCGAAAGCGCCGCGACGTCGGTGACATCGCGGCGCTCCGGTACCGGCAACGAGAGATCAGCCTTCGGTCTTGCCGCCGCCCGGCAGCGTCGGCGGGCGCGGGCGCGGAGAGACGACGTGCGCCGGCAGTGCCTTCGACTCCTGGCCGGCGAGGCGCTGCACCGCAGCAGCGACGTCGACACCGAGCATCTGCTTGAGCTGCTCCGCGGTGATCGCAGCCTTGACCGCGAAGTTCGAGCCGTTCGCCGCGAGCTCCTTGTCGATGACGGTGACCTTGTCGATCTGGACGTCACCGACCGTGCTCATCATCGTGCCGACGAGTGCCTGCAGCTTCTGCGCGACAAAGATCTGGCGCGCACTGTCGCCCGTCTTCGCCCAGGTCTCGCCGAGCGAGCGAATCGCCGACGCCGTGGCCTTGCCGTCCTCGATGATCTTCGAGGCCGCGCCGCGCGCCTGCGCGACCATCTGCGACTTCTTCGCCTCGGCAGGCTTCACGCGGTCGGCGATCAGCTGGAACCGAACCTGGGCGAGGCGAGCGCGCTGGACCTGGACCTCGGCCGTCGCCTTCGCGAGCAGCGCCTGGACCTGCCCCTTCGACTCGGCGACGAGCGCCATCTTGCGCGTCTGCGCTTCGACGATCCGGCGCTCACCTTCCGCGCGGGCCGTCGCGATCTGGGCGTCGACCTTCGACATCTCCTGGCTCATGAAGTTCGCGGCCGCGTTCTCGTTCGAGAGCGCGTGATTCTCCGCCTCGGCGATCCGCGACGTCTTGAGCAGCTCGGCCGTCTGCCGGCGGCCGATCGAGTCGAGGTAGCCCTTGTCGTCGGAGACGTGCTGGATCTTCAGGTTGTCGAGCTCGAGCCCGAGGCGCGCGAGATCGTGATCCGCCTCGTGCACGAGTGCACCGGCGAACTTCTCGCGGTCCTGATTGACCTCTTCCGGCGTCAGCGTCGAGAGCACGCCACGCAGGTTGCCTTCGAGGGTCTCGCGCGCGACCTGCATGATCTGCTCGCGCGTCATCGACAGGAAGCGCTCGATCGCATTCGCGAGCTGGATCGTCTTGCTCGAGACCTTCACGTTCGCGACGCCCTGGACGTTGAGCGGAATGCCACCGCGCGAGTACGCGCCTTGAACGCGCAGCTCGATCACCATGTTCGTGAGGTTCATCCGATCGACGACCTCGATCAGCGGGATGCGCAGACCGCGGCCGCCCTGGACGACGCGATAGCCGACGGTCTTGTCACCGTCGCCGGTCTGCAGCTTGCGATGACCGCCGGAGAAGATCAGCACTTCGTTAGGCGGGCAGATGTAGATGATGCGCGAGACGATGAAAGCGATCAGGAGCAGCGCTCCGCCGATTCCGACCGCTCCGACGAGAAGTAGGTTCTGCATGGAGATTCCTTTCAGCTCCGGACCGGGTTGGAGGAGCCGTTGCCGGGATTCCCGGTGATGACTTTCGCGATGTCGACGCCGAGGGTCTTCGTGACTTCCTCGAGCAGCTTGCCCATCGTGGCGGGGTACGACGCGGCATACGCGGGCAGCGTCTTGCCGTCACCGCCGTCGATGAGGTTGACCTCGCCGACCTTGATCCGGCCCGCCGCCTTCGCGACGTCGCCGAAGATGCCTTCGAGGTTCTGGAGGACGAACATGTCCATCGCCTTGCCGCCGCTATCGCGCCACGCGCCCGCGACCTCCTGGAGCGACTGCGCCATCGCTTCGCCGTTCGCGGCGATCGGCGCGGCCTGACCCGCCGCGAGCAGTCCACGTACCTGCGCCTCGACGTCGGCCGGGATCGTGACCTCGGCCTCGAGGCGGAGCTGCTCGAGCTCGCCACGCATCTTCTGCAGCTCGAGGTCGGCCTCGGCGCGCGCCTGCTGGCCGGCGGCCTCGGCACGCACTTCCTCGGATCCAGCCTCGCCGTCGACCTCTGCCTTGATCTGGCGGAGCTCGTTCTGCTTGCGCTGGACCGCTGCCTGGGCGTTCGTCATCGCGACCTCGCCGCGAGCGCGCGCACCGGCTTCGGCCTGCTCCGCGAGCCGCACCGCATCGGACTCGGCGACCTCGGCCGTCCGCAAGATCTCGGCGATCCGCTGGCGACCGATGCTCTCGAGATAGTTCCGATCGTCAGCGATGTGCTGGATCTTCAGCACGTCGAGCTCGAGGCCCATCTTCTCGAGGTCAGGACCCGCCGACTGCTCGAGCTGGCGCGCGAACTTGAGTCGGTCCTGGTTGATCTCTTCGGGCGTGAGCGTCGCGCACACGCCGCGGAGGTGACCTTCGAGCGTCTCCTTCACGACGCGCGCGATCTCGTTGCGGCCCATACCGAGGAAGCGCTCGATCGCGTTGCCGACGAACCGGCGGTCCGTCGACACCTTGATGTTGGCGATCGCGTGCACGTTGAGCGGAATGCCGCCCTCGGAGTACGCGCCCTGCACCTGCATCGGGACCGAGATCAGCGACACGTCCATCTCGTGGACGCTCTCGACGACGGGGATCCGCATGCCGCGGCCACCGAACACGACGCGATAGCCGACGGTGCGCCCGTCCGGAGTCTTGTGCTTGCGTCCGGAGAAGATCAGGATCTCGTTCGGCCTGCAGATCCGCAGGAGATAGCGGTAGAGGATGATCAGCACGAGCAGGACGCCGACGCCGGCTCCTACTCCGCCGAGGATTTCAGGTGGAATCTTGTCCATACGAACCTCCAGTTGAACTGCTCACGACACACCACAGACCGCGGGCGCACATGCGCTCGCGGCCAAACCACACGCACCGTCCAGCCCCTCGCCAGACGGGAGCGAAGTTACATCTCGCCTTTGGCGACGAGCAACGTACCGCGCTCGCCTTCTTCCACGATCAGGACCTGCGTCCCGGTCGGGAGCTCGGCACCGTCATCATGCAGCGTCGCCACGAAGTCCTCCGAGCGGCCCTTGATGTCGACGCGAACCTTGCCGGGCTTGCCGGGACCGACAGGCAGCGTGAGCGTTCCCGTGGTTCCGAGAAGCTCGGATCCCTCGACACCGCTCGACACGCTGTTCTTGCCGATCTTCTTCACGACGAACACCGCGATCGCACCGGCGGCCCAGCCGACACCGAGGGCGCCGAGCGCGGCGACGAGCTGACTCGAGCCGAGCTTGGTGAGCGCGAAGCCGGCGCCTCCGCCGAACGCGAACATGAACACCCAGAACCGCAGCGACGTCACCGGCGCCACGCCGAGACCAAAGCCACCGTCACCGGCATCGCCGTGGTCGGTGTCCTTACCGCCCATCACGAGTGACGCGACGAGCAGAGTGACTCCGAAGGCGATGGCGGCGAGATAGAGAGTGGTCAACGATGGCTCCTGAGAATTACGATGCAACGAATGTGATCACCGTTGCCATCACGTGCAAGAGAATCCGACAGTGACGTTCCGATGACGCTGCACCGCGCCATGATCCTACTACTGGTAGTTAGCTGCGCAGCTACCCCAGTTACGACGGATCGGACGCCCGCCTCCGTTCTCGGGAATATCGAGAGGAGTGCCGATCTCGACGGAATTCCGATCGGCGCCTCCGACGCGCGCGCGACGGTCGTCATTCTGCTCGCGTCGTGGTGCGAGCACTGCAAGGCAGAGCTCGCCGTGATCGACTCGCTGCGCGCGGCGCATCCCCGTATGCGGGTCCTCGGTGTCAGCTACAAGGCGCACGAGGAGTACGCCGAGCGCGGCAACGCGACGGCCCTCCGCGCGTATGTCGCCGTGAACGCACCGTGGCTCCGCGTGATCCCCGCGGACGACGCGCTGTTCACCGCACTCGGGCGTCCGCCGAAAGTGCCGACGCTCTACGTGTTCGATCACGCCGGCGCGCTCGCCGCGAAGTACGATCGCCGGCAGGTGAAGATGCCCGATGCCGCCGAGCTCGGCGCGCTACTCGGCAGGCTCGGCACCCGAGGCGAGTGATGCCTTCGCTCGGCCGCGCAGGAACACGAGGAACACGAGGCCGCCGAGCGCGGTCATCCCGAGGCCGAGCGCGCTCGGCTTCGGCGCGGTGATCACGGTGTTGACGAGCAGCAGCGTTGCGAGCGCGACGAACACGAGCGGCACGACCGGGAAGCCCGGCACCTTGAACGGGCGCTCGCGGTTCGGGTCGCGGCGGCGGAGCAGCAGCACGGAGCCGGCGTTGAGCGCATAGAACAACCACGACGCAAACACGACGGCATCGGTGAGCTGATCGAAGCGCGCGCTCAGCGCGAACACGCACGCGAGCGCGCCCTGGACCAGGACGGCGACCATGGGCACGTGTGCGGCGTTGAGGCGCGCGAGCACGCGCGGCGCGAGTCCATCCTTCGCGACCGCGTACGGCACGCGCGCACCGGTGAGCATCGACCCATTCATCGCCGATAGCGCGGAGATCGCGATCGCGATCGCGAGCAGCGCCTGTGCCGGTGCGCCGAGGAACTGGGTCGCGACCTTCTGCGCGACGGCCGGTGCGTCCGGGTACGCAGTCGAGCTCGCCGTCACGATCTCGGAGAACGGCAGCGCGCGGAAGTAGCCGAGGTTGACGAGCGCGTAGATCGCGAGCACGCCGAGTGCGCCACCGACGATCGCCCGCGGCAGGTTGCGCGCCGGATCGCGAACCTCGCCGGCGGCCATCGGCAAGTTGTTCCAGCCGTCGTACGCCCACAGCGCCGCGAGGATCAGTGCGCCGAACGCGCTCCAGCCCGGGAACGCACCGGTCTCCGTGACGCGCGACCAGTCGCCACTCGGCGTCAAGAGCGCGCCGATCGCCATGCCGATGATCATCACGACCTTGAGGATCGTGAGTACGGTCTGGAAGTTCCCGCCGGAGCGGACGTTGAGACAGTTCACCGCGGTGAACACGCTGATCAGACCGATCGCGACGGGGACCTGCCCGCCGAGCGCATCGATCGGCAGGATCGGCGACAGGAATGTCGCGCTACCGACGGCGTACGCCGCGATCGATCCGGGCGTCGCGATCCAGAATCGGTTCCACGCGTAGAGGAAGCCCATCAGCGGGCCGTAGCCCTTGCGGAGGTAGACGTACTCACCGCCGGCCTTCGGGAACATGCCGCCAAGCTCGGCGTACGTCATCGCACCGGCGAGCGACAGCACGCCGGCAACGGCCCACGCCGCGAGCACCCACGCCGCCGAGCCGCCGATCTGGGCCATCACCGCGGCCTTGAGGAACACACCGGTGCCGATGATCGTGCCGACGCAGATCGACGCTGCCTGCCACGGACCGAGGCCGCGGAGGAGCTGCCGATCGCTGGGCGCCTCGGTGCTCACTGCGCCTGGGAATCGATCCAGGCGTCGACGATCTCGCCGAGCACCGGCAACGTCACGGCACCCACGCCCAGCACGACCGCGTGCCACGCCGGCAGGCTGAACCTCGCGCCGAGCCGGTCCTCCGCGAGCTTGCGCAGCCGGATCATCTCGAGCTGCCCGACCTTGTACGCGAGCGCCTGACCAGGCCAGCCGATGTACCGATCGACTTCGTTCGAGATGTTCACCTCGGTCAGCGCGGTGTGCTCGCGCATGTAGCTCTCCGCCTGCGCGCGGCTCCAGCCCTTGGCGTGGAGCCCCGTGTCGACGACGAGCCGCGATGCGCGCCACGCGTCGTAGCTGAGCTTGCCGATTCGATCGAGATCCGTCGAGTACAGGCCCATCTCGTCAGCGAGGCGCTCGGTGTAGAGGGCCCAGCCCTCGACGTACGCGGTCGAGCCGTCGAGCTTGCGGAACGCCGGCATCGCGCCGAGCTCCTGCGCGATCGCGATCTGTGTGTGATGGCCCGGGATCGATTCGTGCCAGGTCAGCGCCTCGAGCTCGAACCGCGGGCGGGTCTCCGGCTTGTACGTGTTGACGAAGTACTCGCCGGGCTTCGTGCCGTCGTAGTGCGGCTGGCGGTAGTACGCGATCGTCGAGTACGGCGCCTCGTACGCCGGAATCTCGCGCATCACGCAGTCGGTCTTCGGCAGCACGGAGAAGAACGTCGGTGTCGCCGCCTTCGCGCGGTCGAGCGCCTTCTGCGCGGCGGCGAGGATCTCCGCGCCCGACGTGAAGTACAGCGCCTTGTCGGTGCGCAGCTTCGCGATCGTGGTCGCGAGGTCCGCGGTGCCGAGCACTTGCTTGCCGAGCGCGGCGATCTCGCGATCCGTGCGCGCGATCTCCGCGAGCCCGAGCGCGTGCAGCTCGTCGGGCGTCATCGGGAGGCCGACGTGGTTCAGGATCGTCGCGCGATAGCACCGCTCGCCGTCGGGCAGTCCCGCGAGACCCTCGACCTCCGTGCGCGCCGCTGGCATCACGCGATCGCGCAAGAAGTCGCGCAGCCGGACCATCGCCGGTGCGATCCTCGTCGTCACGGTCGCGCGCAGCTCACCTGCGAGGCGCGCACGCTCACCCGCTGGCCAGGGGTCCGCACTGGTGACGGTCCCCCACGCGGGCGTGACCATCGCCCAGGTCTCGATCGGCTTCGCGAGCTCGCTGTCGAGCTGATCGATCGCGCGGCGCAGCTTCTCTGCCGACGTCACGCGCTTGTCCGCGAGGCCCAGCGAGAGATTCTCGATCGTCGCGGCGACGAGGGTGTCGCCCTGGCGCAAGCGCGCGACCAGGTTCGCGGCGTCGGTCGGCGTCTTCACCGTGTGCGACTCGACGAGATACGACAGCTCGCCGAACAGGCTGCCGCCGCCGCTGTCGATCGTCCACTCGTGAAACTTGCATGCATCGAGACCCTGCTCCGCCGCAAGCTTGCCGCGGAGCATCGCGTGCGTGATCCGATCGGGCCCGCCGAGGGCCGACGGCTGGATCGCGTCGAGCCGCACGAGCAACGCATCGCGCTCCGCCGCCGCCCGCGCGATCGCGGCCGGATCGCGCGGAGCGAGCCGGTCGTCGAACCGGTGATCACCGAGTGTCGTCGCCCAGGTCGGCGCCCACGCCATCATGTGCTCCCAGTGATCCGCGATCACGGCGCGGAGCGTGGAGTCGGTGACACCGGCGACAGCATCTGCGGCGAGCGGCGATTGAACGGTCATGGGCTTCCTGGGCGACGGCGACCCGCAAGCGAGCGCGACACACGCAAGCGCTGCGCAGCGGGACATGGCGAGAACCTACCGTGCTATCTCCCCTCCGTGGTTGTCCACCTGTTCGACGGGACGTACGAGCTGTTTCGCGCCTGGTTCGGCGCCCCGCCGGCACAGCACAAAGGACGCGAGGTCGGCGCTGCACGCGTCGTGTTGCGCAGCCTCGCCGGCCTGCTCGGGCGCGGCACGGTCACGCATGCGGGCGTCGCCTACGACCACGTCATCGAATCGTTCCGCAACGTTCTGTTCGCCGGCTACAAGACCGGGGAAGGAATCGACGAGCGACTGGTCTCGCAGTTCGAGCTCGCGGAGCGCGCGGCCGCATCGCTCGGGCTGACCGTCTGGCCGATGATCGACTTCGAGGCCGACGATGCGATCGCGACGGCGGCCGCGAGGAATGCTGCGGATCCGACCGTCGACAAGGTCGTGATCGCCGCGGTCGACAAGGACATGTGCCAGTGCGTGATCGGCTCGCGCGTCGTGTGCTGGGATCGCTGGAAGGACGTCACCCTCGACGAGCCAGCCGTGATCGGGAAGCATGGCGTCCCGCCCGAGTCGATCCCCGATCTGCTCGCGCTCGTCGGTGACACAGCTGACGGCATCCCCGGCCTGCCCGGCTGGGGCAAGAGCTCGGCGGCGAAGGTACTGACCGTGTGGAAGACTGTCGCTGCGATCCCCGACGATCCCGCGCACTGGAAGGTCAGTGGACTGCGAGGCGCCGATCGCCTCGCTCAGTCGCTGCGCGAGCAGCGCGCCGAGGCAACGCTGTATCGCACGCTCACGACGCTGCGCACCGACTGCCCGATCCCGTGTGACGCCGAGGCGCTGCGCTGGAAGGGTCCCGATCGCCCGGCGCTCGCCGCGATGTGCGACGAGCTCGGCCTCGATCCGGCACTGATCCGTTTGTAGCTACTTCGTGATCGCGTGCGGGACGGAGGCCTTACCCTTCGCCGTCGCCTTGAGCGTCTTCGCGACCTTCGCCAGACACGCGCGCGTCGCCGCGGTCGCCTTGGCATCGCTCGTCGTGATCGTGTACGCGCCATCGGTGACGGCGACGCGGAGAACGAGGCGCGTGAGATCGGTGCCGAGGCAGACCTGCAGCGCCGCACGCTTCGTGCGCATCGTCTCCCGGATCTCGAGCTCGAGTGGGCTGGTGGGACGCGCCGCGCCGAGCGTCGACACGCCGTCTCCACCACTGCGCTCGGCCGGCTTGGTGGTCGTGCCCTTCGTCTGCAAGTCGGGACCGTCGTCGTCCTTGTCCTGGACGACCTTCGGATCGACCTTGCGCGAGCTCTCGGTCACGACCTTCGTGTTCTGATTCGTGACCTGGTTGGCGACGGTCTCGTCAGGGCCGCCGAAGGCTGCAGCAGGGTCGGCAGGCGGCGGAGGCGGCGTCGACGCGCCTGGCCCTGCCATCTTCGCGGGTGGACGCGGCTTGAGGTCCGCCATCTTCCTGGGCTCGCTCGGTGCGGCGCCGGCGGTGGGCGCCTCGACCGGCGCGGCAGACGCGACGGCGGCGACGGGCGGAACTGGCTGGACGTTGGGCTCGTCCGACGCGCCGGTGGTGGTCGTGGTCGTCGCCGCGGTCTTCTCGGCGTGGCGACCTGCGGTACTCGTCTCCTCCTTGACCACAGCAGCGGGACCCACCTGCTTTGCGGCGGTCCATGCGAGCGACTCGCCGACCTTGCTCTTGCGGCTCGGTCCGAGGTCCCAGCGCGCATTGTTGTGCGCGACCAGGATCACGACGCGACTCTCTGCCGCGGTGTCGATGACGTCGTCGGCGGAGATCTCGCCGCCCTGGATCAGCGTCCGTACCTCCGACCCACGCGTTGCGGTCACGGTGCCCGTGAGCTCGAGCACCTTTCCTGCCGGCGCGCCGGGCGTGGCTGCAGGTGCGGCCTCCTTGCTTCCGCACGAGGCCACCGCGGAGACAGCCAGGATCCCGAGGAGTAGCGTGCGCAGCATCAAGAGGATTCTACGCACATGCGACGCCGTGGGTCTCCCCTGTGATGCGTTGGACATTCGAGTGGTTGGACAGTGCCAGGCCCGCGACCCTTGGCTGGCGCGAGACGAGCCTCCATGCTGCAGCCGTGAGAATCGCTGTTCTGGTCATGCTGCTGGCAGCCTGCGGTGCAGGTGGCGGTGGCGGCCCCCGAGGTCCCAAGGCGACGCTCGGCACGATTGCAGGACTCGCCCGCGACCACGACAGCGGCGATCCCGTCTCCAAGGCCGAGATCCGGGTCCGTGCGCAGGGCGACATCGAGCCGCGGCTCACCCTGTCGAACGCCCACGGCCTCTACGACCTCGATCGCCTGAAGCCGGGTGTCTACCAGCTCACCGCGCGGTTCGCCGGTCAGCCGGTCGACGTGATGAACATCGACGTACGCGCCGGGGAGACCACGTACGTCGACATCGTGTTCACGCTCGGACGCCCCGAGCCGCTGCGGCACGACTACGGTGACAAGGCCGGCGCGATCGATCGCTATCGGCCCACGAACCTCGGGCAGACCTTCGCGATCATCGAGGGAACGGTCAACGACAGCTCGACCCGCGAGCGCGTTCCCGGAGCCGCCGTCACCGCGGTCACGAATGCGGGCCGTACCGACGAGCTGACCCTGCAGACCGTGAGCGACGATCACGGTCGCTACCGGTTCGACTCCGTGGTGCCGGGCACGTACTCGATCAGCGCCTACTACAGCATCAGCGGCCGCGGGCAGATCGAGGTCCGGCGCAGCGAGATCGCCGTCGCCGCCGCGGAGGCCGTGATCGTGCCCCTGTGGATCGAGATGGGCCGCTAAAGAGCTCAGAACCAGTAGCGGATGCCGACCGAGCCGTTCACGTCGGCGTAGACCGTGCGGTAGTAGTCGCCCGTGTAGAAGTCGAGCACGAACGCGAGCTGGATGAAGATGTCGAGCGGGACGTTCGTGAAGTCGAACGCGATCCCGACCGGGACGCGCAGGCCGAGGCCGAACGTGTCTCGGTAGCGCTCGTTGTTACGGCTGTAGTCATCGACGTCCCACACGCGACCGCCGAACCCGAAGTACAGCGGCAGCTCGAACGACGGGTTCGAGACCAGCGACAGGGGGTGGAACAGGTAGTCGAGGTAGACGTTCAGACCGTCGCGGTCGCGCCACTGATACAGCGTGCCGATCCCGAACTGCAGCGCGCGGTCCTGCGACAGGAAGTACTTGCCGGTGAGGCCGAACGGGGCGCCGAACTCGAGCCCGAGGCCGAACGTCTTGTTCGCCTCGAAGCTCTTGCCGAGCGCGCGCGGGCGGGGACGGGCCTCGGCGGCGTCGGGAACGGCGGCGAAGGTGACAGCCAGGGCGAGAGCCGTAAGCAAGGAGATGCGCGACATGGGATCGAGCGTAGCGCTGTTCTCTCGCTCCGATACGATCGTGCAACAATATCACTGTGAATCTCTCGCACTCACACACGATCGTCTTGACGATCGCCTGCGCGTGTGGCTCGGGTCCCAGTGGCCCGAAGAGTGCACCTGTCGAGCCTCCGACCACGCGAACTACACCGCGCACCACGGACGCCATCATCGCAGACGCGGCACCCGCACCGCGCCTCGCATGCGAGGCGGGCACGACGATCCGGATCGTTCGATCGCCCGAGCTGACGTGGGCGTGCGCGCGCGGTGACGGTACTCGTCACGGTCCATTCATCACGTGGTTTCCCGACGACACGATTCAGATCGAGGGCCGCTACAAGAACGGCGCACTCGACGGCGCCTGGACACGACATCACATCGACGGTGCGATCGCGGAGCAAGGGAGCTACGTCGCGGGCAAGAAGGACGGTCGCTGGAGGCAGACGAGCTCGAACGGCGCGGTACTCGGCGAGTACGATCTTCCGGCGAGCACGGGTGACGAGAAGGTCTGGTACGACGAAGGTGCGCTGTACAGCGAGCGCGCGCTGAAGAGCGGCGTGCCGCACGGCGCGCACAAGGTCTTCGCGCCAGATGGTGCGGTGATCATCTCTGCGAGCTACGCCGATGGCGTGCTCGATGGTTCGCACAAGATCGGCGTTCCCGGATCGCTGATGCGCTTCGACGAAACGTTCGTCGCGGGTACCCGGCGCGGAGCGCGGAAGATCTTTCTGTTCGGAACGCTCATCGCCGACGAGAAATACGATCGTCAAGGCAGGCTCGACGGCGCCTACACCCTGTGGCGCCGCGCCGGCGTGATGCGATCGAAGGGTCAGTTTCGCGCCGGCCGTCGCACTGGTGCGTGGACGTGGTGGGACCGCAACAACAACAAGGAGAAGGAGGGCACGTACATCGAGGGCAAGCGCAACGGTGCGTGGTCCGAGTGGCTCGAGGGCAAGCTCCTGTTCCAGGGCCGCTACACCGCTGGCAAGCCGGACGGTGAGTTCGTGTACTTCGATCGCCTCGGTCGCGAGCTCGGACGCTTCACGATCGCGGCTGGCACCGGGACGATGCTGACGTATCACGCGAACAAGAAGGCAGCGTCGCGGCAGACGCTCGTCAATGGCGTCGCGTCCGGCATCTATCAAGAGCTCACGCCTCCGGGCAAGATCGTCGTCGAGGGCCGCTATCGCAACGATCAGAAGCACGGCGCGTGGAAGCAATGGTCACCGGCGCGCGTGCCAACGAGCGAGCGCACGTACGAGATGGGGCGGCTCGACGGAACCGTGAAGAAGTATGTCGACGGCAAGCTCGCGATGGAGGCGACGTACATCGACGGCAAGGTGAACGGGCCGTACGCCGAGTACCGCGACGGCGTGCCGGCGCTCACGGGGCAATACGCCTCGGATCAGAAGCACGGTACGTGGACGACGACCAAGGACGGCGTCGTCGTCCTGACCGCGACCTACGAGCGCGGTGTGCTCGAGGGTGCGTGGCGCCAGCTCGTCGATGGCTCCGTCGTGGAAGGCACGATGCGTGACGGCCGTCGCGCGGGTACCTGGACGGTCACGGACCGCTCGGGGACCGTGTCCACGCTCACGTATCCGACACTCTGACGTTTCCAGGGGGCAGGAGTGAATCCGGGCCCCTCCAGCCTGGACGCGGCTTCCGGGAAAAACAGCCGACGCACCCAAGATATTCCGCGCCGTGAATCCATCACGGTGGGTGCAACCTTGCGGCATCTCGCGCGTTCATACGGTGGAGACCCGCCGTGAACCGTGACGCCAAGACCCAGTCGGCTCTGATCGCCCTCGCCCGCTCGCGCCGTATGCAGCGCGCGCTGTCGCATGCATATCTGCACCGCAACGCTCCGATGCCGACGCTGAAGAGCTCGCTCGGCTTCATGACCTCCACGGCGAGCGTCACCGAGGACGCGCACGCGATCGCGCACCGGATGTCGATGCTCGGTGTCGCTCGCAACGAGGGCGTCGCGTACATCGCGGAGGAGCTCGGCGCGGACGAGATGCCGATCGTCTACCGACTGTGGCTGCGCGGTCCACGCCTGGGTTACCTGGTGCCGATCCACGCCTGGTACGAGCAGTGCGATGACGCGCGGGAGATTCGCGCGAAGATCGCCGAGCTCGCACCGCGGCTCGAGATGCCGCTCACCACGACGTCCGAAGCGTGGATGCTGTCGACGCGAATCGTCCAGCGCCGCGCGCTCCGCGTCGCCTCTCCGGGTTGCTCGGACCTCCCGATCCGCAAGTTCGCGCTCCAGCTCGCGGTCGAGCCCGTCAGCGGTCACGGTCCCAGCGGCAAGACCACGGTCACCGCGTTCCTCCGTCCGCAGGCCCAGCTGTGCGAGGTCTGGACGCTGCCGGGTGGCGAGGCAGCAATCGCCCGCGTCTCGTACACCGGGATCCCGAGCGGCGTCGGCATGGACAAGGACACGATGATCCTGCTCACGGCCGGCCTCTACGGCATCGACGACCCCGACGAGGCGTGACTGCTGTCGCGGCTGATTCTCACGTGTTAGCCGGCGTGATCGATCCACCTGCGCTTGTCCTGCGTACCTGGGTAACCTCCTTCTACGCTTCGGCGTAGGAACCCCATGCGCACCACCCAGCTCCTCGCTATCGCAATGACGTCGTCCCTCGCAGCCTGTGGTGCCGACGACGGTCATGGTGATGACGATGCACCGGTGAACTGCGCCCTCGAGACCACCGCGGACGAGTTCGTCGTCGGCCTCCAGAAGCCCGGCGTAAACGGAATGCTCGACTTCAAGTTGATGTCCGCGACGCCCGCTCCGCCTGCACGCGGCGACAACACCTGGGTGCTGCAGGTCAACTCGATGACCAACGGCGTGGTCGGTGCGCCGATCTCGGGCGCGACCGTCTACGTGACGCCGTTCATGCCGAAGCACCAGCATGGATCTCCGGTCGACACCGAGGTCAGGGCGATGCCGGCCGCCGGTCAGTACGAGCTGTCGCCCGTGAATCTGTGGATGCCGGGTCTGTGGGAGACCACGATCGAGGTCGACGCGACCGTGTCGAGCGGCGCCGACAGCGTCATCTACAAGTTCTGTCTCCCGGGCTGATCAGCTCGGGTTGCAGCCGGTGAACATCGCAAGGCCCGTGCCCGCGGTCGCCTTGAGCCACGCGCTCTTCGCGACCTCGAGGGTCTTGAGCTGGGTCTTCACGGCCGGATCGAGATCGCCCGATGCCTCGAGCAGGCGCAGCGCCGCGTAGGGCAGCGCACGCATCATCACGCGCGCGGTGATCTTCGTGATCGTAGCGGTGGCGACGTTCGTGTACGGCGCCGTACGCGAGTGGTCGTAGCGCGGGTCGTTCTGGTCGGTGGTCACGGCACCCGGCAGGTAGTGCAGCGGGTTCGGATCGTAGGAGGCGACCTCGTGGAAGAAGTGCGCCGGCGAGCCGTCCATCTTGAAGGTCCGCTCCCACATCCCGAACAGCTTGGGATCGCCGATCTCCTCGGGGTCCATCCCGTCAGGGACGACGCCGCTCGAGAACACCACGGCGCCATTGATGTCGGTCGCGATCACCTCGAGCCAGACCCGGCGATCGTGCGCGACGCCGCTCGGGAAGTTGTGACCGACGTTGAACGAATCGATCCGGACCGAGATCGAGTTCGGCTCGAGCTCGTCCACGCAGATGCCGCCCGGCGAACGCGTTCCGACGCGCGGCTTGGGGCCCGTGATCTTGATCGCCTTGAGGATCTTCTGCACCGCTGCGTCCTGTGCCGCGATCTCGGGGAACGGCGTCAACGCCTGATCGACGCTGGCCATCGTGTGCTCGTGGCGACCCGACGGGCGCGACACGACATTGGGCGCATCCGCGATCGTGCCGTCGAACGGCTCCATGTGGCAGCTCGAGCACGTGAGCTTCACGGCCGGATCCTCGGTCTGCCCGAAGATCGTCTCCTTCCACTCCTTGAACGTGCGCTCGAGCGCGACGCCGTTCGGGGTGACGACGTCGTGGCACGAGCCGCACAGCTCGCTCTGGTTGCGCTCGCCGTCGTGAAGGACGTCATAGGCGCTGTTGTGCGCTTCGTTCTCGACGGGGTTCTTCACGCCGCCGCGCATCGTCTGATCCATCGCGAGCTCGAGCCCGTTGTTGTGGTCGGACGTGACCGCGTCGGTGTTGTGGCAGAAGTAGCAGGTGATGCCGGTCTCCGCGGGAGACAGCGTCGAGACATCGAAGTCCCTCACGTTGTCGGCGGTGATCGTCCCGTTCTGGACCGCCATCGGGGCGTGGCAGTTGATGCAGAACAGGCCGAGCGCACCATTG
>JANOPP010000237.1:0-1972 GCA_031421915.1 Myxococcales bacterium
CCGTTGAGCTTGCCGCCGCCGATCACGTCGTACTGGTTGTACTGGTCGATCACGCACTGCGTGCGCTGCTTGAACTGCTTCTCGGTCTCCGGCTGCCACCAGTTCGTCATCGTGCCGATCGCGTCGAACTGCGCGCCCTGATCATCGAAGCCGTGCGTCAGCTCGTGGCCGACGACGACGCCCATCGCGCCGAGGTTGACCGGGATCGAAGCATCGATGGAGTAGAACGGCGGCTGCAGGATGCCCGCCGGGAACACCATGCCGTTGCGCGACGAGTCGTAGTACGCGTTGACCGTCGGCGCGGACATGTACCAGTCGTCCTTGTCGTCGGGCTTGCCGATCTTCGCGGTCTGGCGTGCCTGCTCGAACTTCTTCGCCGCGAGCGCGTTGGTGCCGTGCGACTTCGCGTCGATCTTGAACGAGTAGCTGCGCCACTTGTTCGGATAGCCGATCTGATAGGTCATCGCCTTGAGCTTGGTGAACGCCTTCTCCTTGGTCTTGGCGTCCATCCAGGGCAGCGCTTCGAGGTTCTCTCGCATCGCATTGACGATCGCGTGGACTTGCTCCTCGGCAGCCGTCTTGCTCGCGCCCGCGAACTTGTCACGCACGAACACCTGGCCGAGCAGATCGCCGAGGGCGCCGTCGGTCGCACCGACGCAGCGCTTCCACCGCGGCTCCATCTCTGCCTGACCCGTGAGCGCCGCGTAAAACTTGAACTGTGTCTCTTCGAGCTTCTTGGTCAGGAGCGGTGCTGCCTTCGAGCCGAGGTGGAACGTGAGGTACGCGCGCCAGGTCTCGGGCTTGACGGAGACGAGCAGCGCATCGACGCCTTCGAAGAACTTCGGCGCACCGACGGTGACGCCATCGGTCTTGCCGAGGCCGACCGTCTTCCAGAACGTCGCCCAGTCAAACGTCGGCATCGCCTTGGCAACCCCCGCGCGCTCGATGCGGTTGTACATGGTCTTCGGATCGCGGCGCTCGACCTTGTCCTTGCTGACCTTCGCGAGCTCGGTCTCGAGCGCGACGATCGCGGTCGCTTCCGTCTTCGCAACGTCGGGCTTGCGGCCGAGCGCGACGAGCATCGACGCGACGTACTCCTCGTACGTGCTCTTGAGCGCCTTCGACGGCGCGTCGTCCTTGAGGTAGTAGTCGCGGTCGGGGAGGCCGATGCCGCCCTGGTCGAGGCCCGCGATCACCTGGCGCGCATCGAGCGCGTCCTGCGTCGGGCCGAACGTGAACAGCATGTTGAAGCCGGCCGCGTGCATCGACGCGATCGCGGCGGACAGCGACTTGACGTCCTTGACCTTGTTGATCGACGCGAGCATCGGGGCGATCGGCTTGAGGCCCGCCTTCTCGATCGCCGCCTCGTCCATGCATGCGCTGTAGTAGGCGCCGAGCGGCTTCGTGAGTGGATCCGTGCCTGCCAGAGCTGAAGGTAGACCGCGCAGCTTCTCGAGGACGTCGTGCTCGTAGGCGAGGTTGCGATCCTCGATGTCGACGAAGCTGCGCATCGCGATCGGCTTGTCGGCAGCGATCTCGGTCTTCGCGACCCAGTTGCCGCACGCGAACTGGTAGAAGTCGTCGCAAGGATCCGCGGTACGATCGAGTGCGTTCGGATCGAGGCCGATCGATGCGAGCGAGCGATTCGTCACCGGCTTGGTCGGTGCGACCGGTGGCGGATCACTCGCGGGCTCCTTGTCGTCGGTGATCGCGACTTGATCACCGCCACCGGGCGGCGGAGCAGGTGCAGTCGTCGGAGGAGTGCCGGAGCCGCACGCGGCGGCGAACAGGATCATCGTGATCGTGGAGCGCATGCCGGTGGGCGTATCACGGTTGCGCGTGGTCGCACGGGTGTCGCAACTCAGTCGCAGATTCGATCGGAGACAACGAGCAAGCCGCCCGTCACGAACATCAGGCGTCGGCCATCCACCGACAGATCCGGATCGCTGCCCTCTTCACTGGCAGGACCCTC
>JANOPP010000238.1:0-18933 GCA_031421915.1 Myxococcales bacterium
TCCGCCGCGAGTCGCACTGCCCCGCGCATCTCGACGGCGCCGCCGATCACGAGCACGTGCCCGCGCGTCCCCTTGTGATCGAGCGGCCCGGTCCGCGGCAGCCAGCGCTTCACGTCGCTCTCCTCGACCAGACCCGCGCGCACCACCGCGGTCGCCAGCACGCCCGCTGGAATCCCGATATCGACGACGTCGATCGCGCCACATTGCACAAACCCGGGCGCACTGACGAGCGCGACCTTGCGGGCACCCATCGTCGCTGTCCGATCCGCCTCGACCACCGCACCGGGCGCGGCGCCGGTGTCCCCATCGAGCCCCGACGGCAGATCGACCGCCAGGCGCAACCGCGCCGCGTTGATCCGGGCGATCACGTCTGCGAGGTGACCCTCGATCGCGCGCAGCGGCCCGATCCCGAACAGCGCGTCGATCGCGAGCGCCGCACCGCTGATCTCACCAGCGACCTCGCCGAGCTCTGCCGGCGTCGCGATCGACTGCACCACGCCACCGGCGCGCTCGAGGATCCCGAGGTGCGCGAGCGCATCGCCCTTGACCGCGGCACGCGGCACCGCGAGATACACGACCGCGTCGAACCCGCGATCGCGCAGCACACGCGCGATCACGAAGCCATCGCCGCCGTTGTTCCCCGGCCCGCAGACGACGGCCACGTGCCCGCGCTGCGCGCCGAGCATCCGCAGCGCGACCTCGGCGACTCCGCGCCCTGCCGTCTCCATCAACGTCAGCGCCGGGATCCCGATGTCTGTGATCGTCGCCGCATCGAGGGCGCGCATCTCGTCGGCAGTCACGACCGGCAGCACGCCGACAGCCTACCGCGTCATCGCGCGGCGGGCGTGGATGGCGGGGCGTTCTCGACTACGCGCGGCAGCTCTTCGTCAGCGCGGCCGTGATCTCTTCGGCCCAGGTCTGGATCTTCGACTGGTCCATGCCCTCGATCATCACGCGAACCTTGGTCTCGGTACCACTGTAGCGGACGAGCACGCGGCCGTCGTCGCCGAGCTTCTGCTCGATGCTCGCGATGAGCGCCTTGACGTCGGGGAGCTGATCGAGCGGGACCTTCTTCTCGACCGAGGTATTGATCAGCACCTGGGGGGTGCGGGTCATGACCTGCGCGAGCTCGGAGAGCGGCTTGCCCTCGCGCGCCATGATCGCGAGCACGCTCAGCGCGGCCACGATGCCATCGCCCGTCGTCGCGTGATCGAGGAACACGAGGTGGCCGGACTGCTCCCCGCCGAGGTTGTAGCCGTTCTTGCGCATCTCCTCGACGACGTAGCGATCACCGACTTGCGTGCGGACGAGCTTGCCGCCCGCGAGCTTCATCGCGCGCTCGAGGCCGATGTTCGACATCACGGTCGTGACGAGCGTCTGCTTCGCGAGCCGATTCTCCTTGAGCATCCGGGTCGCGCACAGGGCCATCACGGCATCGCCGTCGATCACGGTGCCATGCTCGTCACACAGCATCAGGCGATCGGCATCGCCGTCGAAGGCGATACCGATGTGCGCGTCGTGGTGCTTGACCATGTCGCACATCGATTGCGGATGGAGCGCACCCGCCTTGGCGTTGATGTTCTTGCCGTTGGGGTTGGTGTGGATCGCGGTGACCGTTGCGCCGAGCTCCTCGAAGACCGAAGGGCCAACGCGGTAGGCCGCACCGTTCGCGCCGTCGACGACGATGCGCAGGCCGTCGAGCGTGAGCTCGCTCGGGAACGTCGCCTTGCAGTAGACGACGTAGCGGCCGCGCGAGTCCTCGATCTTGCGGCTGTAGCCGACGTCCGCGGGCGCGGCGCGCTGCGTGTCGAGCTCGGCAGAGCCCATCAGGGCCTCGATCTCGGCCTCGACGTGATCGGGGAGCTTGTAGCCGTCGCGGGCGAAGACCTTGATGCCGTTGTCCTCGAACGGATTGTGCGACGCGGAGATCACGACGCCGGCATCGCACCGCATCGAGGAGGTGATGAACGCGATGCCGGGGGTCGGCAGCGGGCCGGTGAGCCAGACGTCGGCGCCCATCGCGACGATGCCCGAAGCGAGGGCCGACTCGAACATGTAGCCAGAGAGGCGGGTGTCCTTGCCGATCACGATCCGCGTGTGACGGCCGGGCGTGCGGAGGCGCGCGGCGATCGCCATGCCGAGGCGCATCACCGTGCCGCTCGTCATCGGCTCGAAGTTCGCGACACCGCGCATACCGTCGGTGCCGAACAGAGAACGACCGTTACTCATCGGATCGTTCGTAGCACGCCGGCCATCGGCCAGGCATGAGGCGCCAGCGAGATGCAAGTCAAGGCTGTACAGGGGCCTGCTTGGGAGGCACGACGACGGGTGCCAGCTTGACGCGCTCCGGGGAGATCCGGACACCGACGCCCGGCGGAAGGCCCTCGATCTTCACCTCGGCGTCGCGGCCGGTCTTGTCTGTCGGAACCAGTTTTACGACCGGGCGCATGAGTTCCTTGGACTTCTCGACCGCCAGCAGCGCACCGGTCAGCGTGATCTCGACCTGGGTCGGCGAGATGGTCCACTTCGTGAGGTCGACACCGTCGCCCGTGGTCGTGACCTTCACGTCCGGCATCCTTCGCGTCACGAGCTCCTCGTTGATCTCGACCTGCACCTGGACCTGATCGCTGTCGATGAGCTCGATACCATCGGACGGCACCAGGACCGACGGTGCGACGAAACCGTCGGTGCGACCTTCGAGACTGACCTCGCGCGTGCGCACGCTGGGCAGAGCGGCGAGCACACTCTCTGCGCCACGGACGCGCACCCTGCTCGGCGCTGCCTTGACCTCGAGCACGATGTAGCCGTGCTGTGGGTTGCCGGCAACCTTCGGCTCGACGTCGACCGTCTTCTCGGTCCGCTTGTCGAAGGCGACGCGCATCGACCGCGGGCTGATCTGGGCGATCTTCAGACCCGGCGGCGCCTGGATCATGTCCGAGGTGAACTCGATCTCGCCGGTCGGCGTGTTGCGCAGATCGAGGCTGATCCGCGAGACCTCGCGCTCGTCGAAGTCGCGCATGCGGCGCCACGGGCCGCGGAGCGTGACCCTGACGTTGTCGATCCGCTCGGAGACGAGCACGCGATCCTCGGGGAGGACGTAGAGCACGCCGACCTTGACCGTGATCTCTCGATCCTTGTTGTCGTTGACGAGGAGGAACACGGTGACCGCGAGAACGATCGACAGGAACTTGAGTCCGACGTTTTCGAGGAACGCGCCGCGCAGAAAGCGCCGGACGCCACCGCCTTCGGGCGGCGGCTCGGGCGCCCTCGGCGTCGGCGCCGGCATCACCGGCATCTTGCCCGAGCGCGCGGGAGACCGACCGAGCGTACCGATCGTCTGCGACCTCGGCCTCACGGCGAGGCCTCCACGGCGGGGCTCGGCGCGGAGGTCGGCGCCGACTCGGGGCGCGACTCGGCGATGCTCGCGATCGCCTTGCCGACCTCGGCAGCGGCGGCAGCCTCCTCGGCCATCAGATCGGTCGCCCGCCCACCAGCGAACAGGCCCATCATCGCGCGACGCAGCACGACAGGCTCGAGGTCCCGCGCGATCGAGCCCTTGAAGCACAGCGAGATCTCACCGCGCTCCTCGGAGACCACGACGACGACACAGTCAGTGTCCTCGGTGATGCCGAGTGCGGCGCGGTGACGGGTCCCGAACTCGGGGCCGAGGTCGGTCGCGCGCGACAGCGGGAGCAGCGCGCGAGCGAGGTCGATGCGGTGGTTCTTGCCGATCACGACGGCACCGTCGTGCAGCTCGTTGTCGCGCTGCGGGATGAACAGCGACACGAGGAGCTGGCGCGTGAGGACGGCGTCGACCTTGGTCGCGTCGTCGACGAACTCCTCCAGGGCCGCGTCGCGCTCGAAGACCACGATCGCGCCGATCTTGGCGCGCGCGAGCTGCGCGACGGCCGCGACGACCTCGTCGACGATGTGGGTGGTCTCCTGCTTGCGCCCGAACGGCATCACGTTCTGACCGATCCGGCCGAGCGCCCGCCGGATGTCCTGCTGAAATACGACGATGATCAGGATGATGAAGTACGAGATGAAGTTGTCGAGCAGCCACGACACCGTGGAGAGCTCGACGCGCTCGGCGATGAAGAACGCGGCGCCGACCAGCACGATGCCGACGACCATCTGCGCGGCGCGCGTGCCGCGGATCGTGAGCATCAGCCGGTAGATCAAGTAGTAGACGAGCGCGACATCGACGACCGTCGTCACGACGGTGCCGAACGTCAGCGTATCGAGGAACTCCTTGAGGGACGCAGGCATTGCCACCCTACAATTTGGTGTACACCGCGAGAGCCGCTCTGAGCAACGCAACGTTGTGGGCTCGCACGACCATTGCGCCCGAACGCACGGCACCGAGACCGGCCGCGACCGACGCGACGTCGAGTGCAAGTGGGTCGGCGTCGGCCCCGGGCCCCAGCAGCTTGCGGAGGAATCGCTTGCGACTGGGCCCCACGACCACTGGACACCCGACCTCCTTGCCGATGTCCCCGGCGTGACGGAGCAACTCGAGGTTGCCTTCGGGCTCCGAGCCCTTGCCGAACCCGATCCCCGGATCGACCCAGACGTGCTCGCGCACCGACGGTGCGAACGCCGCGAGTCGATCGGCGAGCTCGGCCGCGACCCGCCGCCAGCCCACCGGTGCCTCGGCCGCGAACACCTCTTCGAGCGTCTTCCCGCGCAGATGACCGGCGATGTAGGTGACGGTTCCGGCAGCGGTCAGCTTCGAGATCGTTGCGGCCATCGCCGGGTCGAACAGGCCACCCGAGACGTCGTTGACGATGGTGGCACCCGCAGCGACCGCGGCCTCGGCGACCTCCGCCTTCGTGGTGTCGATCGAGATCCGGGCGCCGCTCGCGACGAGCCCGCGGATCACGGGGACCACGCGATCGAGCTCGGCCTCCGCGCTGATCGGGGTGGCGCGCGGGTTCGTGGCCTCGCCGCCGATGTCGAGGATGTCGGCTCCCTGGGCGACCAGCTCGAGCCCGTGCGCGATGGCGGCCGCGGGGTCCAGAAACGCACCACCGTCCGAGAACGAGTCGGGCGTCACGTTGACGATGCCCATCACCACGACCAGGCGGGGGCTGCCGGAGGTCGGGGTGCGCGTCGCCATCCAGGTCGGTCTAGGCCGGCTCGGGAGACGGCGTCTTCTTGCCCGGGCCGACGATCGACTGGGGCAGGATGGAACCGCGCTTGTTGCGCTCGTCCTCCTCGACCTTGCCGGCAGCGACGTCCAGGCGCTTCTTGGCTGCTGCCGAGATCGGGCGCTCGATCTTGCCGCCCCGGAGGAGCAGGTCGATGTCACCGCCATCGATGGTCTCGTACTCGAGGAGGGCCTCGGCGATCTGCTCGAGCTCCTTGCGGTGCTCGGTCAGGATCGACGTGGCGCGCTCGTACTGCTGGATCACGATGCGGCGGATCTCGGCGTCGATCCGGCGGGCGGTATCCTCGGACAGCGTCGAGCCGCTCGAGAAGTCACGGCCGAGGAAGACCTCCTGCTTGCCGCTCGAGAAGTTCAGGGGGCCGAACTCGTCGCTCATGCCCCACTCGGTGACCATCGACCGGGCGAGCTCGGTGGCGCGCTCGATGTCATTCCCGGCACCCGTGGTCTTGTGATTGAACACGATCTCTTCGGCGACACGGCCGCCCATGAGGATCGCGATCTGGTTCTGCGCGAACTCGCGGGTCATGCTCAGCCGGTCCTCCGGCGGGAGCTGCTGGGTGACGCCGAGGGCGCGACCACGCGGGATGATCGTGACCTTGTGGACCGGGTCGGCCTCGTCGCCGCTCGGGCCCGCCGCGAAGCGTGCGACCAGCGCGTGGCCGGCCTCGTGGACGGCTGTGGTGCGCTTCTCCTTGTCGGAGATGAACATCGAGCGGCGCTCGGCGCCCATGAGGACCTTGTCCTTGGCCTCCTCGAAGTCCTCCATCTCGACCTTGTCCTTGTCGCGACGGGCGGCGATCAGCGCGGCCTCGTTGACGAGGAACTCGAGGTCCGCGCCGGAGAACCCGGGGGTTCCGCGTGCGAGCACTTCGAGGTCGACGTTGTGGATCGGGACCTTGCGGGTGTGAACCGCGAGGATGCCCATGCGGCCGCGCAGATCGGGGCGCGGCACGACGATGCGGCGATCGAACCGACCGGGGCGCAGCAGCGCGGGGTCGAGGACGTCGGGGCGGTTGGTCGCGGCGATGATGATGACGCCGTCGTTGGACTCGAAGCCGTCCATCTCCACGAGAAGCTGGTTGAGCGTTTGCTCGCGCTCGTCGTGACCGCCGCCGAGGCCAGCGCCACGGTGGCGACCGACGGCGTCGATCTCGTCGATGAAGATGATGCACGGGGCGTTCTTCTTGCCCTGCTCGAACAGGTCGCGGACGCGGCTCGCGCCGACGCCGACGAACATCTCGACGAAGTCCGAGCCGCTGATCGAGAAGAACGGGACGCCCGCTTCACCGGCGATCGCGCGGGCGAGCAGCGTCTTGCCGGTGCCCGGGGGGCCCATCATGAGGACGCCCTTCGGAATCCGGCCACCGAGGCGCGTGAACTTCTTGGGGTCCTTGAGGAACGCGATGATCTCCTCGACCTCGTCCTTGGCTTCCTCGATACCGGCGACGTCCTTGAACGTCACGCGATTCTGATGATCGCTGAGCAGCTTGGCCTTGGACTTACCAAAGCTCATCGCCTTGCCGCCGCCCGACTGGAGCTGGCGCATGAACAGGAAGAAGATTCCGACGAGCAGCAGCATCGGGAGCCACCACACGAGTACCTGCGGCCAGATGCTCGAGTCGTCCTTGGACTTTACCGAGTACTCGATCTTCGCGTCGTAGATGTCCTTGGTGATCGTGCCAGGGAACTCGGCATAGACGACACGCTTGACCGTGTCGCCGCGCATCGAGACGATGTACTTCGCGTCGTCGTGACCGCGCGGCTCGATCTTGATCTTCTCGATCTTGCCGGCCGTCTCCGGGTTCGTTAGCTGTCCCCGGAAGTCGGTGACGTTGATCTCCTTCTCCTTGGCAGAGGAGTCCGTGAACATCGAGTAGATGCTCACGAACATGAGGATCAGGATCGCCCAGATCAGGATGGTCTTGTGAGATTGGCGCAACGGCAGATCCGACGGTCAGGAGGTGAATTGACCATTAGCATGGGGCCTTTGCAGGGCATTGCAAAGTCGAATGTTGTCAAAAGCTCCCGCCTGTTTGGGCGGGCATTGGTCTCAGGTTTTCTGCCGCTCCGAACGCGAGCCCGAGATGTTCTGCCCACACGATCGAAGCATCGGTCGTACACACCAGCACGCGTGCGCTGGCGCGCAGATCACGCGGCACCTTGGCATCGATGAACAGGTCCGACAGCTTCCGCGACCGTCCCTTGAGCCGAATTGGTCTCATCCGATCCCCCGGCCGCCAGCCCCGCAGCGCGTACGGGCCAGGCGGCGGGAAAAGCACTCCGACCCCCTTTCTCGGTTCGCCGGGCAAAGGGGATCGGAGTGCCGTTTCGGCGGCGATGGTGTCGTAGCGCCTCGTGACGCGGCCGCCTGGGAGGTCGAGGACGACCTCGCCGTGCGCGCGGCGAATGATCAGGGCGTCGACCTGATCGAGGTGGGTCGCGTCGTAGTCGATGCCCGCGGCCTCGAGCGCCAGCGACACCGCGCGCTTGCGGATCGCGGCGGGCTGCCGTGCGAGCACGCTGCACGTGATCGGGAACCGCGCGAACGGCAGCGCGTGGGTGTCGATGACCGCGAGCCACTCGGCCGCACTGCCCGCGAGGCGAACGAGCGCTGCATCGAGCTGTGGGTTCTCCCGGCGCAGCGCGGGCATGACCTCGGTGCGGAATCGCACTCGCGTGAGCTGCCGATCCTCGTTCATCGGATCGCTCCAGATCGGCAGCGCGTGACGAGCGACGTAGGCGTCGATCGCCTCGCGCGACAAGGCGAGCAACGGGCGCACGAGGTCGCCACGCTGCGCGGGGATCCCGGCGAGGCCCGCGGGGCCGGTGCCGCGAATGATCCGCATGAGGACGGTCTCTGCATGATCGCGCGCCGTGTGACCCAGCATCACGCACGCGAGCCCGAGCTCGTCGGCGACCTCCGCGAGTGCGGCGTACCGCGCCGTCCGCGCGGCTGCCTCGAGCGAGGCCCGCTCAGCGACCGCGACTCTGCGCACGACGCTCGCAGCGCCCTGCCCGATCGCCCAGCGCGCGACGGCGGCTGCGACCTCGGCGCTCGCCGACTGCAGCCCGTGGTCGATCGTGACCACGACGACGTGCGGTGCACCGGCCGCCGCGATCACGGCGTGGGCAAGCGCGATCGAGTCGGCGCCGCCCGAGCATGCTACGCCGTAGAGGCCAGGTCCGACCCGATCGAGCGCAGCGATGACCGCCGCGCTGAGGGGATCTCGGGACCTCGTGATAGTCATGACGCCTGACGTTACCCCCATGACCGACATTCCTCCCAGCGGCCCCCTCGCCCGCCTGCGTGCCCAGCTCGCAGGGCCGCGAGGCTATCGCCGGATCGAGGCCCTGCTGGCCCTCGACGAGGCACCGGCCGCGATCGCCGCGCTGACGCCGACCGAGATCTTCGAGCTCGTGCACGAGGTCGGGTTCGAGGATGCACAGGCGCTGCTCGAGTACGCGACGCCGGCGCAGTTCCAGGGCTGCTTCGATCTCGACGGCTGGCAGAAGGACTCGCTCGAGGTCGCGCCACTCAAGCCATGGCTCGCGTCGCTGCTCGACCTCGGCTTCGAGAAGGTCGGCCAGGTCTGGGGCCACCTCGACGCCGAGCTCCGCGCGCTGATCTTCCAGCGCGTCGTGATCGTCTACGACGTCACGCAGGAGGAAGGCCCTGCCGAGGACAACGACGGCGTGATCATGCCGACGCCGGATCGGTTCTTCCTGCTCGAGCTCGTCGGCGACGAGGACACGCAGCGCCTCACGCAGCAGCTCGTCGAGGACCTGTATCGCGCCGATCCGGATCTCGCGCGCCACACGATCATGTCCGCGCGCAGTGAGCCACCGGCCGAGCTCGAGGAGACCAGCTATCGCTGGCGTTCGAGTCGGCTCGCGGATCTTGGCTACGTCGACTTCTACGAGGCGCTCGATCTGTTCCGCCCGCTCGACGCTGACAAGGTCCAGATCGGCGAGGGCTCGCAGGACAAGCACGTCGCCGAGGAACCCTCACAGCTTCCGACGGTCGTCGCCGAGGAAGTCATGGGGCGCTCCTTCCTCGCGCGTGCGCTCGCAGCGATCGACGATACCGAGGACGCTGAGCGTCTCGAGGCCGCGCTGATGATCCTCGTCAACAAGGTCCTTGCCGCCGGCCGCGCGAAGCCCGGTCAGGCCGAGGTCGTGCGGCGCGGCGCGCTGTACGCGACGGCGACGGTGTCGCTCGGGCTCGAGGTCATCTCGCGCGGCGATCTCGAGCGCGCGAAGGCAGCCCTCGGCTCGATCGGCCTGCAGCGCCTGTTCCGCGTCGGCTACACGGTCACGACCAAGCTCGCGCGCCTCGCCCAGGCACTCGCGCAGCGCTCGGTCACCGCGGGCTCGCCGGCCAAGGAGCTGGTCGCCGGCCTGTGCTCGCCGCGCCCGTTGTTCACGCGCGCGGCGGATCTGCCTCCGGTCCTCGGCATGCGTCCGTTCGAGGCGCAGGCGGATCTGCGTCGCGCCGGCGAGGTCCTGACCGCCCTGACGCTGCGGATCGCGCTGGTCGAGAGTCTCGGCGTCGACGTCATCGCGGCCGGCCAGGCGCCCGAGCCGCGCACGAACCTCGACGATCACATCCGCACGGCCCTCGCGCGTGCCGTCGTCGGTGGCGAGCTGCGCGGTCAGGCACTCTCGCAGGCCGAGCTCCAGAAGCTTCGCGATACCGGCATGCGCGACGGCAAGCTCACGCAGGCTGCGTCGGCAGCGGGCCTCGAGGCGATCCGATCCCGGCTCGGCGAGGCTCAGCTGACCGCGACCGGCGCGATGGTGGCGACCCTCGTCGACGGCTGGCTCAAGGATCTGGAAGCGATCCTCGGAGAGGTCACCGACGCCGAGATCGATCCGCGGTTCGTCGAGGGCGTGCTCGTCGAGGCCCGACGCAGCTAGCCGTGGTATCGAATTCGGGCTGATGTCCGATTCGCCTGATCGTCCGTATGTGTCCGGGTTCGCGGCGGGTACCGGAGTCGTCCTCGTCGCCGGGCTCGTCATCGGCCTGGTCGATGTGGTCCAGACCGGAGGTGGCGCCGGTGCCGCGCTGGCGCTACTCGCGCTGTGGGCGTTGATCACGCTGCCGATCGCACTCGCCGCCGGCCTCATCCTCGGTGCGGGGAATGCAACATGGGGCACGGGCTGGATCGATCGCGGCGCCGCGCGGCTTCGCGATGAGCCCGAGCTCGATCGCGCCGGCAGCGCCGCACTGATCGCCGCGACCGTGATGGCCGGCATCTTCATCCTCGTTGTCAGCAAGCTCTCGGTCGGGCTCGTCGGCAACGTCGAGCGCAAGTCGATCGGTGGGCTCTTGCTCGGCGGTGTGGTGCTCGCGCTGATTCCAGTGCTCGCACTCGGCAGCCTCCCGCTGTACCGCGTGGCGCGGATCCTCACCGGCCTCATCCTCAAGCTCGACGGGCTGTGGCGGGTGCTGCGCAAGCAACGCGCATCGCTGACCGCGATCTACGCGACCACCGTCATCGGGATGATCGCCATGGCCGGGGCGTTCGTGGTCCTGCGCAAGCTCGACTATCGCGCGCTCGGCCTCGCGTCACTCCTCGTGCCGCTCCTGATCTTCCCGGCCATGGGCGTCATCGCGCGTTTGTGGTATGGGCCGCGCGCGCCGCTCGACAACCTCCGCCAGCGCATTCCGGCGCGCGGAGCGATCGTCGCCGTCGGCCTCGTGGTGGCGATCCTGTTGCCGGTGCTCGCACTGCGCGGACCGTCGGCGACCACGCAAGCAGCCGTCACGGAGCGCTCGTACGTCGGCGCCCGCATGGTCGGCGTCCTCCGCAAGGTGCTCGACTCCGACAAGGACGGGTTCTCCGCGTTCTTCGGGGGCTCCGACTGTGACGACAGCAACGCAGCGGTGAACACCGCCGCGAAGGAGATTCCTGGCAACGGGATCGACGACAACTGCGTCGGCGGTGACGGCAAGGTCGCGCAGGTCGAGGTCGGCCCTCCCCCGGCCGATGCCGGCGCCGGATCGGCAACGCCGCCCCCCGCCGACGCCAGCGCCGGCGCCCCCGCGCTCGGCGGCACCAACGTTCTGGTGATCTTCGTCGACACGCTGCGCGCGGATCGCATGGGCTACGCGGGCTACAAGCGCGATGACAAGTCGCTGACGCCGCGGATCGACGCGTTCGCGAAGGAGTCCGTCGTGTTCACGAAGGCGTTCTCGCAGGCGCCGAACACGCCGCGCTCGGTGCCCTCGTTCCTCAGCTCGCGCTACCCATCGCAGCTCAAGGTCGACAAGATGAAGAAGAGCTACCCGCGGGTGCTCGACGACGCGGACCTGTTGTTCGAGACGCTCAAGCCCGCCGGGTTTGCCACGATCGGGCAGAGCTCGCACTTCTACTTCTGCGATCGCACGCGCTATCCCGACACCTGCGCGGACGTGCCCGAGTACATGAACAGCAACGTGTGGCAGGGCTCGGATCTCTGGGACAACAGCGGCGCGCTCAAGATCCACGACCCCGACGGCGCGCCGAACTCCAACAACGACATCGCCGGCCCGCGCATCCTCAAGAAGACCCTCGCGAAGCTCGACGAGCTCGCCGCCGCCAAGACGAAGTTCGCGATGGTCGTGCACCTGTTCGAGCCGCACTCCTCGTACATGACGCACGAGGGCTTCCCGATCACCGAGAAGGGCACGGCCGCGCTCGCGCAGAAGTACGACTACGAGATCGCGATCACCGACCGCGATGTCGGCACGCTCCTCGACTACCTCGAGAAGACGGGACTCGCGAAGACCACGACCGTCGTCCTGATGTCCGATCACGGCGAGGCGTTCGGCGTGCACACGTTCGCCGGGCAGAAGATGTTCTTCCACGGCCAGACGCTCTACAACGAGCTGATTCACGTGCCGCTGATCTTCCGCGTGCCCGGCATCGAGGCACGAGCCGCGACCGATGTCGTCGAGCTGAATCTCGCGCCGACGATTTCGGCGCTGTTCGGGGTCAAGCCGCCGGCGTCCTGGCGCGGTCGCAGCCTCGTTCCCGCGATCACCGGCAAGCCGCTGCCCCCGAAGCCCGCGTTCGGCGAGCTTTTGCCCGAGCCCAAGTGGGACCACGACGCCAAGTCGATGGTCTCCGCCGACGGTAAGCGGCACGTGTTCTACCGGATCAGCGACTCGCGCTGGGAGATCTACGATCTCGAGAAGGACCCCGACGAACGCACCAACATCGCGGACTCCGATCCAGACGCGGAGAAGCTCAAGGCCGAGCTCACGGCGTGGATCGAGGGACCGCTCGCAGCAGGAGCACCGTGAGCGGCACCAAGGACTTCAAGAACCCGACGCCAACGTGCGACGTCCTGATCGAGATCGACGGCCGGCCCGGCGAGCTCGTGTTCATCGAGCGCACGAACGAGCCCAAGGGCTTCGCGCTCCCCGGCGGCTTCGTCGACGAGGGCGAGTGGGTGATCGACGCCGCGGTCCGCGAGGCGAAGGAAGAGACTGCGCTCGACGTCGAGATCATCGAGCAGTTCCATGTCTACTCGGACCCGTCGCGCGACAAACGGATGCACACGATGTCGACAGTGTTCATCGGGCGAGCGAGCGGCACGCCCGTGGGTGGCGACGACGCGAAGCGCGCGATCATCAGCCGCCCCGACGCCCTGCCCGGTCCGCTCGTGTTCGATCACGCGACGATCGTCGCCGACTACGTCGCGTACAAGACGCGCGGCGTGCGCCCGCCACCGCGCCGCTGAGTCAGCGCAACGCGGCGACTGCGGCGCGCCCGATCTCGGGATCCGGATCACCGGCAAGGGCGATCAGCTCGCCGACGAGCACGCCGCGGCGCGGATCATTGGCAGCGATCGCCTCGAGCAGCGCGGATCGGATCTCCACGTCCCGCGGATTCCACCGCGACGCGACCCAGAGTCGCGCGATCGCGCTGACGCTCGACGAGCTACGCGCTTCCGCGAGGGCGCTGGCAGCGTCGGTTGGATCGCTCGAGCCCTTGGCGGCAACGATCGCGACCGCCGCGAGCCGCGCCCGTCGCGCCCGCAGTGCCGCCGCCTGCTCGGTGCGTCCGAGCGCGAGGCTCGCAGACGCGGCCACGTCGAGCGCGGCGGGGAGCGTGTCGGGCCCGGCGAGATCGATCGCGCTGCGGGCGGCCTCGAGCGCATGCACGTGCTGCCGAACGCCGTCGAGCGCACGGGCCAGCTCGATCCACACGGTCGCCGGATCGCCCGCGGCTGCGGCCGCCGCCGTGCCGTGGATCATCGCGGCGTCCGGATCGCCCGCGCGCGCCGCTGCCCGCGCGAACCCGCGCACGAGCGTGGGCTCGGGGCTGAGCGCTGCCGCGGCTTCCCACGCCGTCCGCGCGCGCGCCGGATCGGCGAGCGCCTCGTACAGTGCGCCGAGGGCGCCAAGCGCTACAGCAGCGTCGTCGGCCTGCGCGACGAGATCACGAGCGAGCCGATCGGAGATCGTGGGATCCTTGCGGTACGCCTCGATCACCGGCTCGAGCGTCGCGAGCACCTCGCCGCGTGCGTCGACGAATGCAGCGGCTGCGGTCTCGAACACCAGGCGCGGTGTGGGTCGGTTCGCCGGCGCGACCATCGCGAGCAACTCGACACCCTCGAACGAGGTGGCCTGATCGCCGAGGGCGGCACCCACGTGCGCCGCGCTCGCCCCATCGAGGACGCGCCCGGCGGCGACGACCCGTCGCTCGGGTGCGCGCAGCTCCGCGAGCGCACCGTCGCCGGGCCCGGCGGCCGCGCGCCCCGTGAGCAGCGCGAACGCCGCCCGCGCGTACGGCGGAACCGCCGCGAGCTCGATGGCATCGATGTCGACGCGCGCCGCGATCGCGGTCCCCCACGCGATCTCACCCCGCAGCGCCTGCGGCAACGTCAGTGCGAGCCATGCCGCTGCTGCAACCGGGTCCGTCGTGCGCATCACGAGCGGCGCGTTCGCCTCGGCACTCGTCGGTGACGGTGGGCTGCGCGTCGCCGAGCTCGCGCTACCGGCGCCCGGCCGCTCGGTGGTCGGAAGCGGTGCACTCATCAGGGCTGCGCGCTCCGACGCGGAGCCCCCGAGTGTCGCGACCGGATCGCACGCGGCGATCGCGAACCGGCACCGCTCGGGCCCGACGAGATCCGCGGTAGCCGGCGGTGGCGCGTCGAGCGGATGCCACCACGCGTACGCGCGGAGGTACGCGTCGTGGATCGGACCGCCCTTGACCGGTGTCGCTGCACGCCAGTCCGCGAGGGTTTCCCAGGCGGCACGCCGTGCTCCACGTTCCCATAGCCAGATCCCGAACAGCCCGCGATCGCGCGGGACGGGCTGCGGCTTCGCACCGAGCCACGTCGGCTCGGCGAACGCCGCCCCGGAGAGCACGGCGAGCGTGCGCTGGCCCTTCGCGCGCTCCTTCGCGTCGACGTGGCGCAGCTGCGTGATCGCGATCGCCGCGCTCGCTCGCTTCAGCTCGTCGTCCTCTACCTTGGCGCCGAACCCGCGGGCTCGCTGAAGATCGTCGAAGGCCGTCGCGGCCCCGCGCACGAGGCGGACGCGGCCGCGGGTCGCGAGCAGGCGCGCCATGCGAGCCCGATCGTCGTCGTGCCAGCGCGTACCGATCGGCCCACCGAGCCGGAGCACCGCCTCGAGTTGCTCGATCGCCTGGCTCGGACGCTTCTGCTCGTCCGCGAGCTTCGCGAGTGCGAGCCGCGCCTGCACGTCGCGCGGATCGTCGAGCACGCGGACCTCGAGCTCGCCGCGCGCCTGCACGGCGCCGTACTCGCGGACGAGGGCGTTGACGTCGAGCGGGGTCGGGGCGCGAACACACCCGGCGAGCGCGCAGGCGAGCAGGATGCTCGCGAGGGAGCGACGACGGGGCACGCCCCATCTTGGCCTCGACCGCGCTCGCGATCAAACCGCAGCGCGGTCCGTCGTGCGATGGTCGCACCGATGGCGAAGCGCGAGTACATGGAGGAGCTGGAGGCGTCGCGCGGTCCGGGCTGGTCGATGCGGACGAAGGTCCGGTTGTTTGGCGGCATCTTCATCATCCTCGCGACGTCGGTGATCGGCATCCGCGCGATGAGCACGTCGAAGGAGGAACAGGCGCGCAAGGTCGCGAACGAGCCGCGCCAGGCCACGATCCGGATCTCGCCCGAAGGTGCGATCACGTGGAATGGCCTCGGCGTGACCGACCTCCCCGCTCACGCCAAGGCGGAGCACGCGAAGCCCGGCCCGTTGACGATCGTCGTCGAGGCCCACGCGAAGGCGCCCGCGGGCTCCGATCTGAAGCTCGTGGAGACCCTGAAGCAGGCCGGGATCCCCGCCGCGAACGTCTCGATCAACGTGTCGATGGAAGCACTGCGCGACCTCGAGGGGCTCTAGAACATCTCGTCATTGTCCAGACCGACGGCGCGGACCGCGAGGTCGTCCGCGATCCGGAGGCCGGCACGCGGAGGGCCAAGCGTCGTCCAGATCTCGTCGCAGATCGACTCGGCCTCGATGTACGCGGCCTGCGCGCCCGGGTCATGCCACAGCGCCCACGGCGGCCTGGGGAACGGCGGATCCTGCGGATCCTGGATCGTTCGCTCGACGGTATCGAGGACGCGCGCGAGCTGAAGACGTCGCGCACGCGCCGCGGCTGCGAGGGGGCTGAACCAGCGACCTGGGATCAGCTCCGGCACCTCCATCAGACGCGCGACGTACGACGCACCCGCCTCGTCGATCGCGCGCGGCCACGCGTAGCTCGACGTCAGATTCATCAGCGCGTGCCCGAGCTCGTGGAGGACCGCAAACCGCTTCGCCGGGGTATCGATCGTCTTCGGCACGACCGCGATTCCGCTGGAGCCGTGTTGTTCGACGAAGAACCGCGGACGCACGAGGTCGCTCCGCAGGATCTCGAGGGCCGGCGATGCGGAGCTCAGCTCTGCGAGGTAGCTCCACGCGTCGTCGATCGCGCGATCGTCGAGCACGTGATCCGTCTCCGTCCAGCCCGCGATCGGCGCCGGGATGTCCAGCGTCGGCTCGCTCGCTGCACGCACGCCGGCCAGGAGATGCAGCACCTCGATCGCTGGCCGCTTGAATCGTGCTCGCGCGACCGCATCGCGCGCCGCGGAGAGAGCCCGCAGTCCGGCCCACGTTGGCTCGGCTGCTCGCGCAGCGGCCACGCCGGCGTCACGTTCGATCACGATCGGTGCGACGAGCCGAAGGAGCGCGACAGCGCGCAGGCGCAGCGTCGGAAACGCAAGTGCGCGGCGTGCGACCGCCGCTGTCGATGCGCGCCCGGCGAGGTCCGGTGCCGGCGGCAACGGAGTTCCTGCCGCGTACGCGCGCGCGAAGGCTCTGACGTGCATCCGCAGCTCGTCTCCGAGCTGCCCCGCGATCCGGTCGAGCACCAGCTCGATGTCGAGCTCCTGGCTGTCGGCCATGCTCAGCCCTTGGAGGTATTCGGCGCGTCGAAGCCGAGGCGTTCGAGCTCGACGATCACGAGCTTGAGGTCATTCCACGTGTCGCGCTTCTTCTCCGGCTCGCGCAGCAGATACGCCGGATGGAACGTCGGCATCACCAGGATGCCGTTGCGATCGTGGAACGTACCGCGCAGCGTGCTGATCGGCGCATCGATACCGAGCAGCTGGTTCGCAGCCGGCCGCCCGAGCGCGACGATGATCCGTGGCGCGATCGCCGCGATCTGCGCGTCGAGAAACGGGATGCACTGCTCGAGCTCGTCGGGCTCGGGGTTGCGATTGCCGGGAGGGCGACATTTCGTCGTGTTCGCGATGTAGACGTGGTCGCGCGACCAGCCCATCGCGAGGATCATCTTGTCGAGGAGCTCACCGGCGGGGCCGACGAACGGCTCGCCGCGCTTGTCCTCCTGCTCGCCCGGTGCCTCGCCAACGAACATCAGCGGCGTGTCCTCGGCGCCAACGCCGAACACGATCTTCTTGCGGGTCGTGTGCAGCTTGCAGCGCGTGCACTCGCCGAGATCGGCGCGGACCTGGGCCAGCGAGCGATGGCCGAGCGAGACGAGCGCGTCGGCGTCGACGATCTCCGGGGTACCGCCCGCGGGACGCACCGAGCGCCCGCCCGGAGCCGCCCATGCGCCGAGCGCGGCGTGGCGCCGCAGCTGGCCGCGGAGCTGCCGGATCAGGTCGAGCAGGTCGTCCGCCGGCTCGTCGTCCCGCGTGCTATCCATCCTGACGGTATGCCATCACCGAGGCGCTTTACTCAACTGCTGGTGCTCGCGGTCGCGATCGCGGCGACTCTTGGTGTCGGCGCGTGCACGAAGCGCGAGCCCGTGCCGGGCGGGGACATCGTGGCTGCCCTGACGTCGCCGACGGTCGAGGGCCCGGCCTTCGATCCCTCGAAGCTCCGCGGCAAGCGCTCGATCGTGCTGTTCGTGAGCCCGACATGCCCGCACTGCATCGAGGAGCTCCCGATCGCGCAGAAGGTCGCACGGGAGAACGACGCGAACGTCGTCGCCGTGTTCATCGTTGGCAAGGCGGAGAACGCGAAGGGCGTACTCAGCCACACCAAGTTCGAGGGCCCTGCCCTGATCGACGACGGCACGCTGCGCCGCAAGTACGGCGTGCGCGCGGTCCCGTACACGCTCGTCGTCGCCGCCGATGGCACCGCCCGCACCGCACTGCGCGGGGCGCAGGGCGAGGCGCGCCTCGTAGACGCGCTCGACGACGCTCGCTAGCGACAGCAAACGATCGGGCGCTGCGCGGCGCAGCCGATCGCGAGCGGAGCCGCATTCGATGACTGCGTGTGCGCTGAGCCATCGACGTCGAGGTACGTCGCCTGGTACGAGGTCCCGGAGTTGTTGGTCCAGCCCGAACACGTGTAGCTCTGCGTCATCCGACCGAAGCGCGGCGAACCGCCAAACACGAGCTCGTTGCGCTCGTTGATGCTCGGATCGATCCACGCGCCCGACGCCGGCACGGCGAGCGGAGAGCCGGCCCGCAGGTATTCGGCGATGTGACACATGTGGGAACCGGTGAACTGCGCGGCGCAGGCAGCGTGCATGCCGGGACGCCCGGTGCCGAAGCCGCCACCGTCGGGCGTGACGCTCGTGAAGCCGGCGACCGAGGTCTTCGGCGCACCATTGCAGCACGCGAGCGCACGCTGGACATCGCACGCGGGCGGCGTCGGTGCGGAGTTGCTCGAGGCTGACTGCACGCGACCGTCGGGGCGGAGAAACGTCGCCTGGAAGCTCGTGTTACTCGCGCTCGTCCAGCTCGTGCACGTGTAGTTGAACGCCTCGCGGCCGAAGGCCGGCGCACTCTCGAACGTGAGGTCGGAGTCCGCCGACAGCGCGTACGCCAGGATGCTCGGATCGATCCACGCACCTGTCGCCGGCACGGTCGTCGGCGAGTTGGTCATCTGGTACTCGGAGATGTGACAGAGGTGGGAGCCGGTGAACTCCGCGGCGCAGCGCGCGTGCATCGCGTCGCGACCTCCGGCGGCGCCGTTCGTCAGCGCGGCGGTGAAGCCCGCGAACGCGGCGATGTCCTCGCTGTACGCGCCGTTGCCGGCAGGACCCGCGGGACCCTGCGGTCCGGGGTTGCCGTTCGTACCGTTCTGTCCCGGCGTTCCCGGGGATCCCGTCGCGCCGTTGGTTCCATTCGCGCCCGCCGGCCCCATCGGCCCCATCGTCCCCATCGGGCCGATCGCACCCATCGCGCCGGCAGCGCCGGCCGGTCCCTGCGGTCCCGCGGGACCCTGTGGTCCCGGATCGCCGCCTCCCGGACCCTGTGGGCCCTGCGGTCCCTGCGTGCCTTGCGGGCCC
>JANOPP010000239.1:0-15225 GCA_031421915.1 Myxococcales bacterium
CGGCGACCGTATCGAGCCACTGGCCCGTCTTCGTGAACTGGAAGCGCAACCGAGCGAGCTCTCCGTCAACACCGTCGATGATCGAGCCGAGCTCGACGAGGAGCATGCCGCCGATACCTGCTGTCACGTGGCGGATATGCAGCAGGTATCGGCGGCATGCTCCTCGTCGAGCTCGGCTCGATCATCGACGGTGTTGACGGAGAGCTCGCTCGGTTGCGCTTCCAGTTCACGAAGACGGGCCAGTGGCTCGATACGGTCGCCGATGATCTCGGGAACATCGCGTACTCGGTCGGGATCGCTGCGAACCTCCAGCTCGCAGGGGTCACCTGGGCCGTACCGCTCGCGGCGTGTGCGCTGGTCTCGATCGTGATCACGCAGAGCACCCAGTACTTCCTGATCGCTCGCGTCTATCGATCCGGCGATCTGGCGGCGATCCCGTGGGCCTTTCAGAGCACCGAATTCTTGTCGCGTGGGACCCGAGGTTTCTTCGAGACGGTCGCGACCACGGTGCCCAAGCTGCTCAAGCGCGACGCTGCGCTGACCATCTTCCTGGTCTGCGCCATCGTCGGACGACTCGACGTGGTGCTGGTCGTATTCTGCGGAGGCGCACTCACGTTCTTCGCCGTGTTCTGGTTCCAGTTCTTTCGCCGCGGGATCGCCTCGATCCGGGCGCAGCGCGCGCTGGGTTAGCCGCGGAGCCGGCGCGAGATCGCGAGCGGCGAGAGTCCTTCGAACCTCGCCAGGAGCACTCCGCCAACCGCGAGCACGGAGGCGGTTGCGATGCCGAGGCGCACCGCAGGACCGAGACCCTCGGCGGCGAGATGCGCTGCGAACCCGACGGCGCACGCGATTCCGACGAGAGCGCCGAGCCGCCAGATCCTCTTGAAGAACGCACCGACTGGGAGCGCCAGCTGGTCGAGTACCAGGACACCAAGAGCCACGAACGCGATCGGGTATCCCACGACCCACGCGAGCGCCATGTCGTCGATGGAGCTCCCGAACCGTCCACACGCGACGAAGGAGCTGCTGAGAACGAACGCGGCGATCGCCTGGTAGCGCAGCGTGAGGTCCGGGCGGCCCAGACCATCGAGCAGGGGAGGGCCGAGGTGGCTGAGCGCACGCAGGATTCCGACGATCGCCAGGATCCGGGCCGCATCCGCAGCCACCGCGTACTTGGCGCCGAGAAACACCGTGAGAGCGTCTTCTGCCGCGATCAAGATCACCCCGACCAGGGGAAGCACGACCATCAGGTTCTGGCGAACGAACGCGATCAGCTGCTCGATCAACTCCGCACGATCTGCACGCATGCGCGAGAACGCGGGGAACGCGACCACGGTCACGATGCCAGAGAGGAAGCGCACCGGCTCGAGGACGAGCTCGTACGCGGCGCGATATATCCCCAGCGCAGCTGGACCGAACGCATACGCGACGACCTGATAGTCCAGGTTCGAGTAGATCTGGAACAGCAGCTCGCCACCGTTCGCGCGGATTCCAAAGCGAAGGTCGGCTGCGATGCTGCGAGCGCGGAACACGAACCGCGGCCGCCAGCCGAGCTGGAGCGGGACCCCGATCGCATACGTCAGCTCACGGGCGAGCGCACCCAGCGCGAAGGCCCACAGTCCCAACCCGCCAGCGGCGGTCCCGACCTTGACCCCGAACTCGAGCGTGTTCGCAACGATCCGGACCACCGCGAGCTCCTTGAACCGAAGGCTGCGGCGGAGCACGGCCTGCTGCGTGGTGTAGAGCGGACGGAGGACGAGGATCAAACCGAACACGCGAAACAACGGCGCGAGGATGGGCCGGTCGTAGGTGTCCGCGATCAGCGGTGCGACGAGCCAGATCGTGGCGTAGCCCAGGGCGCCCAGCCCGAGCCCGAACCAGTACACGGTCGACAGCCGATCTTCATCGGCGTCTTCGCGCTGGATCACGGCGGCCGGAAGTCCGCCTTCACCGATCAGCTGGAGCGCGCCGAACATCGTCGCGACGACGCTGACGAGTCCGAACTCCTCCTCGCTCACCCAGATGTGGAGGAGCAGCGCGAGTGCGGCGAGGTCGAAGACCGCGACGAACGACGTCGCGAGCCCTACCCATGCGACACCGCGGTCGACACGTCTGCTGATCGTGTCAGCCGACAACCTGAAGGCCAACGATCATCGAGTGAATCTAGCGAGCATGGTCCCGGGGGACAACCTGCGATGGATCGTATCGACGAGTACGAAACGCGCGACGAAGAGCGTCGCCTAGAATGTGGCCGTGGATGGCACGGTCACGCGGGCCTCCATCTCGCGGATCTCGGCGTCAGCCTTCGCGATGTCGAAGAACCGATAGACCAGGACCCCGAGCATCAGCGGGGTCTGGGTCAACGCGATGAACCAGAGTCCCCAGTCGAGCCGATCGACGAGTAGGGCGAGGCTGAGCCAGAACCACAGATCCATCTCTTCGAACTTGAACACGCCGATGACGTGCTTCCCGAACCAGATCAGCCAGTCACGCGTCGAGCGCTCCGGCGGGAGCGGAACGCGGATCGGCGCCGTCCGAGCTGCGATCACCGCCGCGGGATTCTGCTTCGCCTCGAGCCAGCGGATTCGTTCGCGCTCGGCATGCGAGAGCCACTTCATGTAGCCGCGGATGTTCAACGAGATCACGCCAACCGCACCCACCATGATCAGGTGTGCTTCGCCCAGGTGCTTGTACGCCACCCACCCCGCGGCGAGGAGGATCATGGTCCACGTGATCATGTCCGAGACCTTGTCGTAGAACGATCCGAACTTCGAGAACGTCCGCTGATAGCGGGCCATCGTTCCATCGAGATGGTCGAACAGGAGGCCGAGCTGCAGCATCACGACCGCCCAGACCCATTGCGTCGGATCGAGAATCAGCCACACGGCGACGAGCTTGCAGATGTTGGCGATCGAGGTGAGTCGATTCGGCGTCAAGAACTTCCAGTCTGCGATCACGAGCATGATCAGGATCGTGAGTGGTCGAATGATGAGCGCGGGGTACCAGTCCGCGCTCTGGAAGTTTCGGATCCGCTGAAGCCGCTCTCGATCCATGATCGCGGTCATCCTAGTTCACGCGGGCGAGGCCCGTGCCGATGCGTCGCCAATTCTGACGGCTTGCGTCTCTCCGAACGGTCCGGCAAGGTGGCGCCCTCCATGGAACCGAACAGGCGCGAGGTCGAGACCGAGAAGGACGCTGCCATGCTCGAGCAAGTCGAGGCCTGTGACCTATGTGGTCAGCGTGTCTTCGAGCCGCGACGGTTGTGGTCGGATCCGCTGCTGTTCGGCCCCGAGAAGTGGCGCCTCGTTGCATGCAAGGAGTGCGGCTTGCACTTCATAAATCCGCGGCCAAATCGGGATGCGATCGGCGGGTTTTACCCGCAGGACTATCCTGCCCACACAGCGAAGCCCAACCCGCCGAGCGGCTGGCACCGGGCGGTCTCGGGTCGCGACGCCAAGGAGATTCCGCTGTGGAGTCGTCCGTACCTCCACATCCGGCAGAACATGTCGTGGTACCGGTTCCCACGCTGGCACGGCGAGGGTCGCGTGCTTGACGTTGGATGCGGAAGCGGCGGGCGCTATCTCGACATCCTGCAAGGGCTCGGCTGGCAAACGCACGGTGTTGAACCGTCTCCGCACGCCGTCGCATCCGCGACCGCGAAGGGACACAAGGCCGTTGTCGGTAACGCCGAGGATCCGCACTTCCCCGCCGAGAGCATGGACGTCGTAACGATGTGGCACGTGCTCGAGCACACCCACTCTCCTCGGCGGGCACTTTCGACGTGCTTCAACACATTGCGGCCAGGAGGGCTGCTGTCGCTCTGCATCCCGAACTACAACAGCCTTCAGGCCGCTGTGTTCGGTCGGTACTGGTGGAGCTGCGATGCGCCGCGCCACCTGTTCCAGTTCACGCGCTCGACGATCCGCCGGTACCTTGCCGAGGCTGGGTTTCGTGTCGTGAGTATGACGACGCGCACGGCTGCGACCAGCTGGCAGCGAGCGTTCCGCCACATGTTGAACGCCGCGCTCGGGACGCGTTGGACACGCGACTCGGGTCTCCTGGTGACGCTGGCTGATCCCCTTGTCGCGGCTCTCTCGCTCGTGAAGTTTTTTGGTGTCGGCGCCGAGCTGCGGATCGTGGCCGAACGTCCAAACTGATTCAGCTGTCGAAGGGGCGCCGCACGCCGCGGCGGACGAGCTCCTCGTCCACAAACGATGGAGGTCGGGCTCGAGCGAGCGCATCTGGTGCAAGGCGCGCGACCCCCAGAACCATGCGCCGAGCAACATGCGTGACCTCTACTGGCACGACCGTGACGAGCGCGGAGGACCGACAAGCGTTACCCTCCGGTCTGCATAGATGTCCGAGCAGCCAGGCATCTCCACCCACGTCAACCGTGGGTTGGCGTGGATCGGCGTTGCCAGCTCGCTGGTCGGCATCCTGGATCTCGTCGCGATCCTCGTGATCCTGAACACCTGGATCTCGACCGAGGAGTACGGGATCGCGACGATGTGCATCTGGGTCTTCCCGATCCTCGATCAGGCCACGGACCTGGGTCTGTCGGCGGCGGTGATCCAGCGAGACGATCACAGCGAATCGAAGATCTCGACGGTGTTCTGGATCAACCTCGGGACGGCGACGCTGCTGTTCGGAGCGTTGCTGCTCCTCGCGCCGATCGTCGCCGTACACGTCTACGGACACGAGGTGATCGGCTGGATGCTGATCGTCTACGGCACCAAGCTGCTGTTCCAAAACGTCTACTTCATTCCCGTGGCGCTGATGAAGCGCGAGCTCCGGTTCAAGGAGTTGAGCGTCATCCGCATCATCGCGAACCTCGCCGAGTTCGTGGGCAAGATCGGTTTCGCGTGGGCTGGGTTCGGAATCTGGTGCTTTGTCCTCGGGCCGATGTGCCGCGTGCTCGTGACCGCGATTGGCGCGCAGATCTGCCATCCGTGGCGGCCGAAGTTCATCGTCAAGCTGCGCGACGCGAAGGAGTACGTGACGTTCGGGCTCAAGAGCTCGGGCAGTCAGATCCTGTTCTATTTCTACACGAACGTCGATTACCCGATCGTCGGTTACTACTTCGGCGCGGACGCGTTGGGCATGTACCGCCTTGCGTACGAGGTCGTGCTCGAGCCAGTGCGGATGATCTCGAACGTGATCGTCGACATCGCCTTCCCGGCGTTTGCGCGCCTGCGGCATGACACGACCAAGTTGATCGCTCAGTTCGTGTCGTTCACGCGCCTCAACCTGATCACCGTGATGACGTACTCCGCGATCGTGCTGGTTGCGGCGCCGGACGTGCTTGCCGTGATCTTCCCGAAGTACGCCGCCGCAGACGACGCGGTGAGGATCCTGTGCGTGGTCGCCGTGCTGCGCGCGGTGAGCTTCGTGGTGCCGCCGCTGCTCGACGGCGTCGGGCGCCCGGATCGCACGTTCACGTACACGGTGGTCGCGGCGATCGCGATGCCTGCCGCGTACATCCTCGGCGCGAACATGCTCGGCGACCGTCTGGGCTTCCTCTCGGTCGCGATCGGTTGGGCCGTCGGCTACCCGATCGCGTTCGGCGTGCTGATCTTCATGGCGCTCCACACGCTCGGGTGGTCACCGATCTCCTACCTTCGCGCGGTCGCCGGTGTCGCGGGCTGCATGATCGCGGCGGGCCTCGTCGGTTGGGGGGGGCACTTCGTGCTGACGGGACAGGCGTCATGGCTGCGCCTTTCGGTCACGGCCGTCGTGATCGTCGTCGTCACGGGCATGATGCTGGCGTACACGCAGGGGATCAGCATCCGCTCCGCAAGGCGCGCGATGCGAGGCGAGCCCACCTCACTCGCCGAGGTTCCACCCGAGGATCCGCCGCCGACTCGCTGAGTCAGGCCTCGACGAAGCGCGGCGCGCTGCCGCGTTCGCGAAGCTGACGAAGTAAGCGCCGCAGCTTGACGTGCTCGGGGATGATCACCAGCGCCGCGACGATGTTGCCGATGAAGATGCCAGCGTAGATGAACCAGTAGAGGTTCAGGAACGTCAGCCCGAACGCGGCGAGGTTGATGAAATCTCGGCGCACCATGTAGAGCAGGATCGTTCCGACGGTATTCATCCACCGCGGGCGCGGCTTCACGGTGCGGACTCTTGGCGCCAGGGTAGGGCCGTCCGGACTGTCGACCATCACGAGATCGCCGACGTAGTACTGACTGCCTCCGCGCCTGAGCACGACGATGCAGAAGTAGTAGATCGCGTAGATCGACGCCACGTAACAGAACGTGCCGAGCGCGATCGATCCTCCGATCCACGCCTGTGGATGGTAGTGCAACGTGTGCAGGCCGATCGCAACGAAGTACGAAAACGTTGTCAGCTCGTCGATGACGGTGTCGAGCCACGCACCGAACGACGAGCTGGTCAGCCGGAGCCGGGAGATCTCGCCGTCGCAGCCATCGATGATCCCGGCGATGAACACGAGCGCGGCACCCCAGATCAGGTTGTTCTGACCCGCGAGGGCTGTGAGGTAGCAGCCGATGAGTCCGATCACGCCCACCGCGTACGACACCTGGTTCGCGGTGATCGGCGTGCGCACGAGCAGCTGCGTCAGTGGGCGCGAGAGCGGTCGGTAGATGTAGCGACTGACCGGGCTGTCCTCAGTGGGCTTGACCAAGATCTGCAGCAACATCTTGGTTGCTCCGCGACGCTCGAGGGGAGTGGTCACTTGGTGTCGCGCGATGTCGCCGTGCGCGATCCGCTGTGCATCGGACCATTGCGCAGCGAGGTCCACATCAGCCCCTGTAGGGTTGGTGGCCAGCGCCGCGAACACCTCGGGCGCGACCGAGCTGTCAGCCCACAGCGCCCCGGCAGCCGTGCCGTCGGGTCCCACCGCGATCCGGCGTGCGCCCGCGCCAGCGAGCAGCGGCAGGACGAGCGGCATATGGACGAGCTGATCGCTGGCGCGGATCACGAGCAGCGCTGCGTCGCCGCGTTGGTTGGCCCACGCGTCGAGGTCCGCGGGCGTGGTCGCACCATCGAGGACCAGCACGCGACGCGCGCCGACTCGCGTGGCGACGCGGCGGCCTCGCTCTTCGATCGTTAGACCGAGCACCTTCAGCTTCGCGTGGTCGGATGCGGCGAGGACGACCGCGTCAAAGAGAGCAACGGACATCGCGCGAGCTCGCGTCAGCCTGTCCGACTGCGCTGCAACATCTTCTCGGCGCGCTCGAGGTCGACGAGGTCGTCGATCTCCGTGACCTTGCAGTCGGTGACGTCGACGATGCCGAACGGCACGCCGCCGTCCTTCGCGTCGCGGATCGTGAGGCGGTGGTACGCGTGGTCGTAGTACTCGTGCGTAAGGTTCTCGGCGGGGAACTTCGCGAGCTCGCGGAACACGGCGGCGCCCGCGGCCGCCGATAGCTTGGTGATCCCGATGTACTCGCCAACGACCGTCGAGCGATCGAGCTTCGTCTTGTCGACGCCGGTGACCCGACCACGCGCATCCGTTGAGACCTTCATGGCATCGCCATCGAGGTTCGCGGCGAGATCGGTCGCGAGCAACGCTTCACCAAGTGCCGCGATCATGCGTGGCAGGATCTTGTCGTCGAGGATCACGTCACCGTCGAACTGGAGGAAGTCATGGTCTCTCAGCTCGGGCTCGGCGACGAGGAGCGAGAGGTAGTTGCCCCACGGCGGCTCGTACTGTTCGTTGAGGACGACCTTGCAGCGAAAGCCAGCCTTGCCGAGCTCGCGGTGGAGCATGTCGATCCGGTAGCCTCCGACGACCACCACGTCGTGGCTGGCGATCCCAGCCCGTTCGAGCGCGTCGAGCTGACGGAACAACAAGGGACGACCGTCCACGGCCACGAGCACTTTTGGGCGATCGTCGGTCAGGGGAGCGAGTCGCGACCCGACTCCGGCCGCCAAGATCACGGTCTTCATAGTGCTACGTACCTCGCAAGAATCGCGCTCGATCGCGCGTACGATACTCGATGGCAGGAGCGTGTCAAACCGCGGCGCGAGTCCATCAAGATCTGCGCTCGAGTTCGTTGTCCCGACGCACGCGTGTCAAAGGGCCGTCACACTCCGGTGAAAACCTGACGCTTTGAGAGCGTCGACCACACTAAGTGTCGAGACCCTGGTGGGTTTGGTTGTTGCAGGCCACCGTGATTCCTATGTCCGTTTCGCACGCAGTTGTTCTTGCGAACCGTCTGGTTCTTGAAACGGCGAATGAGCTCTCTGCCCGGTCGGTCGCCAGCATCCGACAGACCCTCGAAGGCCTGGCTGCAATCGGGGTCCGCGAGGTCGCGGTGGTCGACGGTCGCCACGCGGAGCTGCTCCGCGATCAGCTCCGCCTTCACGAACTGCCGGCGCTCGACGTCCGTGTGGTCGCGAACCTGAGCTGGAAGAACCTCAGCGGCTCTGCGCTGCTCGCCGCCCGTCGGTGGGTCGAGCGCAGCAGCCAGTGCCTCGTGGTGCGCGGGGATCGCGTGCTCGACGAGAGCACGCTGGGCCTGCTCGCTCAGGTCTCGCTCTCGCCCGAGTGCGACGCGGCGCTCGTCGTTGCGATGGGCCCCGAGGTGAACCCCGGCGCGGAAGTCCGCGTGCGGCTCACCCGCCAGAACGATACGGATCTGTTCTGCGTCGAGGATCTCGGCGAGGATTTGGCCGACAGCAACGGTGTGTTCACGGGCCATGCCCTGATCGATGGCCGCATCCTCGCGAGCCTCGCGAACCTTCCCAACCCGACGTTCGAGCATGGCCTGGTCGAGCTGATCCAGACCGGCAGCGTGGTCGCGTTGACCACCTCTTGGACCTGGGGGGCACGCCGCCCGATCGAGGTCGAGGACAAGGTCAGCGCTCTGCTCGAGGCGAAGCGCCACGCTCATTACACGCTCCTCAACCCTGGCCCGGTCAACACGACCTCGACCGTGAAGAGCGCGCTCGTCCATCACGATGTCTGTCATCGCGACTCGACGTTCTCCGAACTGATGGTCTCGTTGACCGAGAAGCTGCGCCGGATCTTCCGGGCTACGGCTCACCATACGGTCGTCGCGATCACCGGAAGCGGTACGGCCGCGATGGAGTCGGCGCTGGTCTCGACCGTGCCACCCGATCGCAAGATCCTGATCATCGACAACGGTGCGTTCGGTGCCCGGCTCGTCGAGGTCGCGAAGGTCCACGACATGGATATCGTCCACCTCCGCTACGGCTGGGGCGAGACGGTGGATCCGGCCGACGTCGAGCAGACGCTTTCTGCGTACCCCGATATCGCTGTGGTCGCGATGATCCATCACGAGACCTCGGTCGGGCTGCTCAACCCGGTCCGCGAGGTCGGCGCGCTGTGCCGCCGCCACGATGCACTGCTCGTCGTGGACGCGGTGTCATCCCTCGGAGCCGAGGAACTCGACGTCGTTCGCGACAACATCGACGTTTGCTACGGCAGCGCGAACAAGTGCCTGCACGCGGTCAGTGGCGCCTCGTTCGTGTGCGTGTCACCGCGCGTGTGGGAACGGATCGCAGGCCTCAGCCCCAAGTCGTACTACCTCGACCTGCGCCGCTACCGGAAGTACATGGACGAGTTGGGGCAGACGCCGTTCACGCCGGCTGTCTCGACGTACTTCGCTCTCGACGCAGCCTGCTCGGAGTTCCTCGCCGACGGCCACGCGTCCCGGTTCGAGATGTACAAGGCGCGCAATCGCCGTCTTCGCGATGGCCTGAGCGCTCTTGGCATGCCGGCGTTCACGGCGACGGGTTCGGAGTCTCACTCGATCGTGACCTGCCGCCTTCCCGACGGCATCGCCTACGAGCCGCTCCACGACGCGATCAAGCTGCGTGGAATCATCATCTACGCGTGCAAAGGCATCCTCGCGGATCGTTACCTGCAGATCGCGAACATGGGCGATCTCTCCGAGAGCACCCTCGACCACTTCCTCGCCGTGATGGGCGAAGAGATTCGGCGGCTTCGTAGCGAGCCGACGGCGGTGCAGCCGCTGCCGGTCAAGCCCGCTCACGAGCGCCGTCGTGCCGGGTAGCTCGGCGTTCGCCGAGGGCGTTGCGAGCGCAGCACCACACCGGTGGTTCGATCGCGATCGGTTCCGCCGGATGCGGAACATCCAGAGCTCCGAGTTCTATTCGCGGCTCGTGATGCGACCTCTCACCATCCTGCTCCTGCTCGTAGTGGGGGATTGGAAGTGGCTCACCCCGAATCTGGTGACCACGATGGCGAACTTGACCAAGCTCGCGGGGGCTGCACTCCTCGTGATCAACCATCACGAGTACGCAGTGACGGCAGCGATCGTGCTGCAGGTCGGAGTCCTACTCGATCACGTCGACGGGACGCTCGCACGCTACCGTGGGATCGGGAGCGCCTTTGGCGCGTTCTACGACAAGGTTGGAGATGCCGTGACGTGGATCGCCATCAGCGGCGCGCTCGGGTATGCGGCGTACCGTGACAGCGGCGACGTGTGGATGCCGATCGCGGCCGTGGCCGCGGCATACCTGCTGCTGGTCATGGGGTACATGAAGTGGCTCGTTGCGGCCGCGAACCCGAAGAAGCTACAGGCGCCCGTTTCGTTCGACCCACCGTCGCGTACGCGGGCCCAGTGGCGTCGCTGGTTCGCCTCTTCTCTCGTGCGGATTCTGTACTTCGAGGAGATCGATCTATTCTTCTGGATCGGGCTCGGCCTCATCATCGACCAGCTGCCGCTCACGATCCTGCTGCTCGTTGTCTCGCAAGGAGCTCAGCTCGTACGCATGTGCATCAAGCGCGGGCTCGAGATGCGCGCGCTCGACGCTACGCGCGTCAACGTCGCTCGCGCCGCGTGACGATCAGGTGAGCGACCGCCAGCCCGAAGTAACCGAAGCTGACCGCGAGCCCCAGACCCAGTCCGATGATGGGGATACCTGCTAAGCAGGTCGCGGCCCAGACGAGGATATAGAAGTCACGGCGGCCGGCCGCACGCACCAGGGACATGAGCGACGGCTTGGCGGTCTCGAACCGGGCAGCGAGGTCTTCGTCCGCGGTGTCGAAGAACCACTTGAACGACATGATGTCGCCCGCGCGGCCGCGGCGGGCCACATCGATGTGGATCATCAGCGCGCAGAACGTTCGTAGACCGGCAGCGGCGATCCCGATCGGCATCCAGATCCCGCCGACGCCGATCGCGAGCACTGCTACGAATACGTTGTCGATCAAGTCGTCCGAGACGTTGTCGAGCCACATCCCGAACTTGCTGGTGAGGAACCGCAGCCGCGCCACCTCTCCGTCGCACGAGTCGAGCACCACCTGGACGAACATCAGGAGGCCGGCGATTCGCAACGCTGTAGGGGTTCCCATCGGTGCACAGGCGCACGCAACGAGACCGACGAGGATATTCACCCACGTGATCTGGTTCGGTGTCACACCGAGCCGGCACCACATCCCGGAGAGCCGCAGCGAGATACCTCGGATCACGTAGCGATCGCCGATCCCGTCGTACGATCGGCGGCACGTCTGGAGCAGCGCCTTTGCCGCGGCCCGCCGCGAAGCCTCGTCGGTGATCGCGACTCCGGCGATCACGTGACCTGCGACCAGTGTGCTCTCTGGTACCTCCGCCGTGAGCGGGACGAACTCGACGGCGAGTGGGAGCGGGGGGAGGGCAGGGAGCCGTGAGGAGTCCACTCGTATGATCGCACGGCGGGCCCCGGTCTGCGCAGCCTCGCGGAGTACCCGCTCGGCAACCGTCATCCCGCAGATGACCATCTGGGGTACGTCCGCGTGGCGGGCGTAGTCCACGAAGATGGTGTCAGCTGCGGCCATTCCGGATCGAGACAGTAGCAAATCGTCTGAACCTCCGACGCTGGCAGACCCGCCTGCAAACTCACTTCATGGATGAATGTCCCCTTGAACTGCTCGGCCGACCGGTGCACCTTCCCTGCTTTCCAACGCGGAGTACGCAATGGCACTCAAGAAAAGCGTCGAAGTCCAGCCGGCCACCGGCAAGCTCGGGATCCTGTTGCCGGGCATGGGGGCGGTCGCCACGACGTTCATCGCCGGCGTGCTCGCGATCCGCAAAGGCATCGGCAAGCCGATCGGCTCGCTGACCCAGCTCGGCCACATCCGCCTCGGCAAGCGGACGGACAACAACTCGCCGGCGATCAAGGACTACGTCTCGCTCGCCAAGCTCGAAGACATCGCGTTCGGCGGCTGGGACATCTTCCCCGAGAATGCCTACGCCGCTGCGATCCGCGCCGGCGTCCTCGACGAGCACAAGCACCTGATTCCGATCAAGGCCGAGCTCGAGGCGATCAAGCCGATGACGGCCGTGTTCGAGCAGACCTACGTCAAGAACCTGACCGGTCCGAACGTGAAGACCGGCACGTCGAAGATGCACCTCGCCGAGCAGCTCATGGAGGACATCACGTCCTTCAAGAAGACCAACAACTGCGACCGCCTCGTCGCGGTCTGGTGTGGCTCCACCGAGGTCTATCGCAAGCCGACCGATGTCCACTCGTCGATCGCCAAGTTCGAGGAGGGCCTACGCAACTCGCACGATGACATCGCCCCATCGCAGATCTACGCGTACGCCTGCCTCAAGATGGGCGTCCCCTACGCGAACGGTGCGCCGAATCTCTCGCTCGACACGCCCGCGCTCATGGAGCTCGCGCGCACGCAGAAGCTCCCCGTCACTGGCAAGGACTTCAAGACCGGCCAGACGCTGATGAAGACGATCCTGGCGCCCGGCTTCAAGGCGCGCATGCTCGGCCTCGAAGGCTGGTACTCGACCAACATCCTCGGCAACCGCGACGGCGAGGTCCTCGACGATCCCGAGTCGTTCAAGAGCAAGGAGGTCTCCAAGCTCGGTGTGATCGATCACATCCTGCAGCCGGAGCTGTATCCCGACCTCTACGGCAACATCAGCCACGTCGTGCGGATCAACTACTACCCGCCGCGCGGCGACAACAAGGAAGGCTGGGACAACATCGACATCGTCGGTTGGCTCGGCTATCCGATGCAGATCAAGGTCAACTTCCTCTGCCGCGACTCGATCCTCGCCGCGCCGATCGTCCTCGATCTCGCACTGTTCATGGACTTCGCGCACCGCGCCGGCATGTCCGGTATCCAGGAGTGGCTCAGCTTCTACTGGAAGAGCCCGATGACGCCCGAGGGTCTGTATCCAGAGCACGATCTGTTCATCCAGCTCATGAAGCTGAAGAACACGCTGCGCTACGCGAAGGGTGACGAGCTGATCACCCACCTCGGCGCCGAGTACTACGACTGAGCCGGACTCTCTAGGCTTTTGCCGCTCCCGGCGGTATATCGCGACACCGTGTCGAGCCACCCTGCGGACCGCTACGCGGCGTGGATCGACCGGAACCGGATCGGGCTGATCGTCCTCTCGGTCCTGATCGCCATGGTCGGCGGGTATCTCGCGAGCCGGATGCCGATCAAGTCCGACCTGACGAACCTGTTGCCGTCGCAGCAGCGGTCCGTGAAGGACCTGGTCGCCGTCCAGCAGCGGGCGCGGTCGTTCGGCACCGTGCAGGTCATGGTCGAAGCGGCCACGATCGCGGAGCGCGAGAAGGCGTCGGCGGCACTGCTCGAGCGGTTCGCGACGATCGACAAGGACCTCGTCAACCAGATCTCGGTCGACGACGGGCCGCTGCGCCGCTACGGCTGGGCGAATCGCTACCTGTTCGCCGAGCTGGGGGATCTCGAGGCGGCGCGCGACGCACTGAAGGCCCGGATGAACAAGGCGCGGCTCGACGCCAATCCACTGTTCATCGATCTCGACGACGCACCGGCGGAGCCAGCGAAGGATCGGCTCGCCGAGCTGCAGGCCAAGCTCGCAGATGCCGAGGCCAAGGCGAAGTCTCCGACGCGGCGGGTGAGCGCCGATGGGCTCCTGCAACTGATCACGGTGCAGACGACGTTCGCCGGGTCGGATAACCGGCGCGCGAAGCGCCTGATCGGCGCGATCGAGAGCGCGGTGGCCGAGGTCAAGCGCGACGTGCCGTCGCTCGAGGTCGGGCTGTCGGGGAACATCACGTTCTCGTTGCACGAGCACGACTCGGTACTCGACGGGATGACGCTGTCGCTCCTGATCACGGTCGTGCTGTGTGCGATCGCGCTGCTGCTGTACTACCGGTCGGGGCGCATCGTGCTGGCGATGCTGTGGGCGCTCGCGGTCGGCGTGGTCGGGACGTTCGCGATCGCGTGGGCGCTGATCGGCCACCTCAACGTGATGACGGCGTTCCTGTTCGCGATCGTCGTCGGGAACGGCGTCAATGCGGCGCTGATCCTGGTCGCGCGCTACCTCGAGGAGGTTCGCACGAGTGGGGATGCCGTTGGCGCGCTCGCCGAGGCGATGCGGGGTGCGATGCGCGGCACGCTCGCTGCGGCTGCGACGGCGGGCGTGGCGTATGCCTCGCTGCTCGTCACCGACTTTCGCGGGTTCCGGCAGTTCGGGGCGATCGCCGGCATCGGGATGGTCGTGACCTGGATCGCCACGTTCACGGTGCTGCCCGCGGTCCTGTACGTGTTCGCGCGCAGGGGATGGATCAAGCAGAGCACTCCGCCAGCGATCGGCGCGATCCTGGCGCGGCTGTTGCCGCAGCGGCATGCGTGGGCCGTGATGGCAGCGGGTGGGCTCGTCACGGCGATCTGCCTCGCGATCGCGATCTCGTTCATCGCGAACGATCCCTTCACGCACGACTGGCGCGACCTGCAGTCGAGCACGGCGGCGATCCGCGGAGCGCGGGCGGTGGACGCCAAGGTTCGGGCCAAGCTCGATACGAAGAACATGATGACGGGGCAGGCGTACCAGCTGCTGATCGCCGTCGAGCATCGCGACCAGGTCGCGCCGCTGGTCGCCAAGATCCGGGCGAGCGAGGAGAAGCGGCCGCCGGAGCAGCGCTGGGTCCAGGACATGCGCAGCATGGAGGATCTGCTGCCAACGCAGCAGAAGGAGAAGCTCGCGGTCCTCGACCAGATCCGCGCGCTACTCGACGATCCGAAGCTCGCGGCGGCCGTGTCGCCCGAAGACAAGGCGGAGCTCGATCGACTGCGGCCGCCGGACGGGCTGGTCGCACTCGTCGATGCCGATGCCCCGCACGATCTCGCGTGGCCGTTCATCGAGAAGAGCGGGACGATCGGGCGGTTGATCGTCGTGCGCGGCGCGAAGCGATTCAACTCGTTCGATGTCAACGATCGGCTCGAGTTCGCGAGGGAGGCGAGGCTCGTCGAGCTGCCGCCGAACGCGGCGATCGCCG
>JANOPP010000240.1:0-24910 GCA_031421915.1 Myxococcales bacterium
GCGAGCTGGAGGTTCGCGGCGATCCCGACCGAGTACGCGATGTTCCCGAGATCATCAGCGACCGTGTCGAGCCACTGGCCCGCCTTCGTGAACTGGAAGCGCAACCGAGCGAGCTCTCCGTCAACCCCGTCGATGATCGAGCCGAGCTCGACGAGGAGCATGCCGCCGATACCTGCTGCATATCCGCCACGCGACAGCACGATGCCACCTGCGACCGCGCACAGGAATGCAGCGATCGTTACGTGGTTCGGGTGAACACGCGTGCGAGCGAGCAGCCACGAGATCGGAAGCGAGATGTGCCGGTTGATCCACTTGGAGGCGAGTCCATCCGCGGCCTTGCGGAGCGACCAGACGAGCTGCCGCTCCGCGATGCGCAGCGAGCGAGGATCGGTTGGAGCGGTCGTGAATCCCAGGTACGGCTGGTCGGCGAGGCCAACCTGACCGGCGGCTTCGAGCCTGGCAAGCTCGCCAACCATCCCGCCGGGTTCGTGCGCGACGCTCACCATGCGGCGTGCGGTCTCGCGTTCCACCACCACGACGGCATCGCTTTCGCTGCCGGTAACCCTCCCGAGCACCCCCGTCGAGCTGGACCAGGCAGCGATTGCTTGCTTCGGGATGTCGCGATGGAAGACGCGATCGCTCCGGATCACCATGACGGAATGGTCAGCGGGCCCTTCGACAGGCCCGGTGGAGACAGTCAGGGTCGCGCGCGAGGTCAGGCGCGGATCGCTCGAAATTGCGTCGATGTCGGGTGGGGGGTCTTCGCCGAGCCAGATCAGGTGGATTCGCTGGATCCCGACGAACGCCATCTCGCACGCGAGGCGAAGCAGATGAGGCATCCCGCCAACCGTCTCGAACAGCGAGGGTACGGGCGGCCGCCCGTCGACCACGCCGGCGACGATCCATCCCTCACAGGGGACGCTGCGCATTGCCACAGCTAACGCGGGGCTGCGGATCGCGTCAAGGTATCCAGCGCTTACAACTTCGCCGACTCGGGCCACCACCGCTCACGGACCAGCACCGCGTCCGCGGCCGCTCGTTCATGTGGTTCGTCGATCTCGAGCCAGCCATGACCGCTGATGTCCGCGATGGACGGCGGCGCCTTGTTGCGCGCGAGGTGCACGAGGATCGATTCGACATGGACGGCGTCGCCCAGCGACTCGCTGACGCTACGTGCCGCTGCCAGATAGGCGTCCTGCCGGGCCGCCGGGACAAACGTCATCCCGACGTAGCCGCAGTCCCAGGTGGTCAGCGTCTTCGCCATGTCCTTGACGTGTCGCGCGTCGTCGAGTGTGACCTTCATGTCGTCCGCGCCGAGCGAACGATCGAAGTCGCAGAACGCCGTGATGTCTGTTGCGCCCTTGCAGGCAGTCGACACGATCTGAGCGATCGCGGGCCGATAGATATGGTCCGTGTTCATCAGCAGGAAGCCGCCGGGCTGCAGCTGCGCCGCTCCGGTCAGCATCGAGATCAAGTTGCCCTTCCGGAACTCGCGGTTCTCCGCGACGACAGCATCCGGCGCCACGCGACGCACGCGAGCCTGAACATCGTCATGGCAGAAGCCAGTCACGACGATCCGGCGAGTAGCGCCCGCGGCCGATGCGAAGGCGAGCGCGTAGTCGATCAGCGGCTGACCCGCTGCCTCGATGAGCGCCTTCGGAGTCTGGACCGTCAGGTCCTTCAGTCGGCTCCCCAGCCCTGCGCCCATGATGACCGTCTGCATCAGGCTGCCATCCTGGCGCGGAGCACGGTAGCGAGCTCGTCGATGCTGTCGACAGCAATGCCCTTCGGATCGAGCCGGAGAAAGTCGTCGAGTGCGAACGTACCGAGTCGTCCTACGAACGCGACGCCACAGCTTGTCGCGAGCTCGGCGTCCTTGAGCGAGTCGCCACAGAACACGAGGTCGCGGGCCTCGAGCCCCAGGACATGACAGGCGTGGTCCACGTGGGGTTTGCCCTTCGCAAGCTGGATCGATGCGTCGAACCCCAGGGTGAGGTCGAACTTGAACGGCTCGCGGCGAGCGAAGTCGTCGACAAAGTGCTGGGCTCCATTCGAAGACACCACGAGCTTCAAGTCGAGTGCACGCAGCGCCTCCAGGCCCGCGACCGTCGCGGTGTCCATCCTGGTCGCATCGCACACGACACGCTTGCGCTCCTCGAATTCATCCGACACGGCCTGGTTCTCGGGGTGACCCGGCTGGATCACCTCGAGCTGCTGCCGGAACGGGATCCCCGACGTCTCCATGTACTGACGGCGGGCGAGCGCGACGTCGAGTCCAAGGCGAGCATGCATCACAGCCGCAGCGACATCTGCGAATCCCCCCATCGTGTCGATCAGCGTTCCGTCGAGATCGAAGAGGACGGCGCGCACGACGCGGGGGAGCATGGACTGACCGATATCACGAGGGAATCCGGCAAGTAAAGACTCTCGGAGTCGGGTGCCGGGCTCTGCCGGCATGCGGCTAGTCTGGTTCCTTCGGCGCTGCGGCAGGTACCGGATGAATGGGAAGCGACGCGAGTGCGCCTCCTCGCGTTGCGACCGGGGCGACGACCTTCTCGGCCTGCTTGGCTTTCACGCGCTTGACGGTCTCGCTCGTCGACACCAGCACGAGGCCGATCGCCGCATACATGATCGTGATGCACCGCCGAGCGATCACGAGTGTGACGCCAGCCGCAGGGTTGTAGCCGAGGGAGCGGAACAGCCCGTAGTAGCCGCCTTCAGAGACCCCGAGGCCCATCGGCACGAGGGTCGACGCGAGGTAGATCGGGAAGCTGCCGACGGTCCACGCCGCGATGAACCCGATCGAGATCGACTTACCGACCGCGTACAGGATCACCATCGACAGCACGAGCGCGCTGATCCGAGACAGGAGCAACGCGCCGATGCCGATCGCACGCTCGCGCTTGCTCGTCCCGGCGACGAGGCGCAGCTTGTCGTCGACGCCCTGCAGCTTCTCCTGCCACTTCTCGTAACGGGCCGTCGAGAGCAGACGCAGCTTGACGCCCGCCCGCGCGACGCTCGCGAGCATCCCGCGGCGAACGAGGAGGTAGAGGCCGATCGAGATCACGAAGCACACCACGCCGAGCCCGAGGAACAACCAGCGCAGGCCGGTCGGCATCGGCACGAGCAGCGCGAAGAACGGCGCTGCGATCGCGACGATGCCGAGCTCGATCGTGAAGCTGACGACGTTGTAGAGCAGCACCGTCGCCACGGCACGCGACGGATTGACGACCTCCGTGAGCACCGACATCTTGACGAGCTCGCCGAGGTTGCCGCTGGGTGTGACCGCGTTGACGGCGCGACCCGCGAGCTGAGCGAGCATCGCGCTGCGCAGGCGAAGCTTGTCGGGCGCGGCGAACGCACGGAGCGCGGTCGAGTGCAGGGTCGTGTTGAGGACCTCGAGTGCGACGACCAGGAACCACCACCAGCCGATCCGGCGCAGGTAGCCGCCGAGCGTGCGCAGGCCGACGTCGCGGATCGTGAACACGAGCGCGACGAGCGCGACGGCCAGCGAGATGCGGGTGACCCACTTCGCCCATGCCGGGCGGTCAGTCACGGGGTCCTCGGACGCACGCCGCGAACGTACAACATCACGCGCTGGGCGCGGGACGCTTTTGCAGCGCCTCGGCGCCGAACAGCACGACCTCGATGACGAGCGTCAGCGCGACGTTGATCGCGGCTCCTGCGACGGCGATCTGGACGGCCGGAATCACGACGAGCCAGAACGGCCCGGGCACGATCACATAGGGCGCCGGAAAGTACGCCCACAGGAGGCCCGCGGGGATCAACGTCAGGAGGAGACACACCCACGCGATGCCGTTCGCCGCGGCGAGCCGCTCGGCGAGGGTTCGCTGCCGGTGCAGGGCCCACAGCGAGACCGCGAGCTGCACCGCCATGCTGAGCGCCGCATACTTGATCAGGGAATCTGCGATGTCGCCCTGCTCGGGGACCAGCGAAGGTGAGAACCGCTGGCCGACCGTCCCGATCAGGACGTAGTAGACGCCGAAGAACGCGGGGACCGACACGAGCAGGACGCGGACGTCGAGCTTGATCGCCCGCCGCCGGATCGCGAGCACGCCGAGCACGATCGCGAGCGCGGCGCCAAGCCCGACGAGCGCGATCCGCAACGCGCGGTCCTCGAGGAGCTGGACCTCCGCGCGGGCTTCGGTCAGCGCGACATAACTCTGCGTGATCGACAGGCGGAGACGATCGGCAGCCTCTCGCCGCGCGCGGTCTCTGGCGTCGAGCGCGAGGGTCCCGGTCAGGGTCACGCCGAGGCCATGGCCCGGTGCGGGGATCCCGAGCAGCGCCGCGACAGTCGGTGCGAGATCGATCAGCCGGGCGTCGGGTGCACGCCCTGCCCGATCGATGCCGGCGCCCGCCATGATCAGCGGGACGGTCATCACCTCGGGCTCGATGCCACCATGACCACCCCGGCCGGTGTGGCCATGGTCCGCGACGACGACGATCGTGTCCTGGGCGAGATCGACCTCGTCCAGCACGCGGGCGAGCGCTCGGTCCGCCCGCTCGGCGGCGAGCCGGTACTCGGGAGCATCGGCGCCGTGCGCGTGCCCGGCGATGTCGACCGGGCTGAGCAGCAGCACGACGAGGTCGGCGTTGCCGTGAACGAGCGCGCTACCTGCCTGAACGAAGCCGCCTGGCCACGGCGTGTAGCGGGCGTCGTCGAACACCGATCGCAGCGAGCCGTCGGGCGGTGGCACGATCGATGGCGACCGACCGAGCGCGGCCGTGCGCGCCGCGTCGCGCCGATCGAACGGGCGCAGAAATAGCTCGGGCAGCACGGCGTAGTCGGTCGCGGTCGCGACCTCGAGGCCGGCGGCGTGCGCGCGGTCCATCAGGGTGTCCAGCGACACCGACGTGAAGTGATAGTTCGTGCGGACGCCACTGGCGGTCGGCGGTACGCCGGCGAGAATCGAGACGTAGTTCGGTCGCGACCACGTCGGATAGTGCGACTGGGCCTCGAGAGCCAGACCACCGCGCCTCAGCTCGTCAAGGAAGGGCAGCTCGTGCGAGCGATCGCTGCGCAGACCGTCGACGATCACGAGGAACACGCGGCGCGCGAGACGCGGCGTCTCGATCGGCATCACCACCGGCGACGTGCGAGCCAGCGCAGGCTCGACGAGCTCGAGCTCGCGCGTGAACGCCTTCCCTGCCGTGCCTGCCTGGATCGCACCGAACGTGCTCGCGGCCAGCAGCACGAGCGCCGCGACCATGGCCGGTCGGGTGCGTGGTGCCGGCGCGGTCATCGCCAAGCATAGCGCGCACCGACGAGGCCGGCACGAGGGTTCCCCGATGAGGTCAGTCGGCGGCGGCCGCGCGCAGCGCGGTGACCTGCTCGGGCGAGCCGAGGACCACGAGGGTCATCCCGGGCCCGATCTTCTCGCTGGCGTCGGGGTTGTACGACCACGGCGTATTGTCGGACGGACGCACCGCGAGCACGGTCATCCCGAACCGCTCGCGAACCCGCGCCTCGCGGAGCGTTCCGCCGAGGTCCGCGGCCTTCGCGCCGAGCTTGACGTCCTCGATCCGATAGGCCGCGCGCTTGTCGCGCAACATGTCGTCGAGGAACTTCACGACGGAGGGACGCACCATCTCGGAGACCAGACGCATGCCGCCGATGTAGTTGGGCGAGACGACTGCGTCGGCACCCGCGCGCTTGAGCTTCTCGACGTGCGACAGCTCGGAGCAGCGCGCGACGATCCGGATCGACGGGTTGGTCTGGCGCGCCGACACGGCGAGGTAGAGGTTGTCCTTGTCCGACGACAGGGCCGCCACGAGGCCGCGCGCGGCGGCGAGGTTGACCGACTCGAATGATTCGTCATCGGTCGCATCCCCGACGAGGTAGCTGTACTCGGCTTTCGGGTACTCCTCGGCAATCTCCTTGAGCTCGTGCTCGTCCACGTCGATCGCGATGACGGGCACGCCCGTCTTGAGCAGCTCCTCGATGACATTGCGGCCCGTCGATCCGGCCCCGCACACGACGACGTGATCCTTCATGCGCTTCATCCGTTTCTTGAGCTTCGACGAGAAGAGAACGTTCTTGAGATCACCCTCGACGATGAACGCGGTGATGGTCGATGCGAAGTACACGATGCTGCCAGTTCCGAACAGCAGGAGGACCATGGTGAACGCGCGCGCGTACTCGACCTTGTCCATGTCGATGAGCGTCTCGCCGTAGCCGACCGTGGTGACCGTGATGACGGTCATGTAGATGCAGTCGGCGAACTCCCACCGGCCCTGGCCGATCACGAAGTAGCCGGCGGAACCCCCGAACACGACGGAGACCAGCACCAGAAACCCGACCAGCAGGCGCTTGACCAGAGGAGACATCGACCCGGCGTGACGATACCAAAGGTTTGCTGCTATGAACCGCGCATGCAGCTCGTCGCCAGCTACCTGTCGGGATCGTGGTCGCTGGGATCGGGTCCCACGACGATGCTCGTCAACCCGGCCACCGAGGCGCCGCTCGCCGAGGTCAGGGCCCAGGGTCACGACCTCGCCGCAGCCTTCACGTACGCCCGCACCGTCGGCGCCCCGGCGCTCGGCGCGCTGACGTTCGCCCAGCGCGGTGCGCTGCTCGGAGCACTCGCGAAGGCGATCCACGGAGCGCGCGAGGAGCTGATCAACCTCGCGGTCGCCAACGGCGGCAACACCCGCGGTGACGCCAAGTTCGATGTCGACGGGGGCGCGATGACGCTGTCGTACTACGCCGAGCTCGGCGCGAAGCTGGGCTCCGTGCCCCTGCTTCCCGACGGTGACCCGATCCAGGTCGGCCGCACGGCTCGGATGGGTGGCCAGCACGTCTGGGCGCGCCGCCGCGGCGTCGCGGTCCACATCAATGCGTTCAACTTCCCGGGCTGGGGCCTGTGCGAGAAGCTCGCCTGCTCGCTGCTCGCGGGCATGCCGACGATCACCAAGCCCGCGACCGCCACGGCGCTCGTCGGACACCGGATGGTCGAGCTGTTCGCGCCGCTGCTCCCCGCGGGCGCACTGCAGGCGCTCATCGGCCCGGCCGGCACGCTCCTCGATCACCTCGGACCGGGCGATGTCGTCGCGTTCACCGGCGGCAGCTCGACCGCGCGGATGCTGCGCGGCCACAAGACGATCATCGAGCACTCGGTGCGCCTCAACATCGAGGCCGATAGCCTGAACGCCGCGATCCTCGGCCCCGACGTCGACCTGACGAGCGAGACCGGCGGCCTGTTCCTGGGGGACGTCGTGCGCGACATGACGCAGAAGTCCGGGCAGAAGTGCACGGCGATCCGTCGCGTCCTCGTACCGACCGACAAGGTCTCCGATGTCCTCGAGGCGCTGTGCGAGCGGCTCGGTGGCATCGCCGTCGGCGATCCGTCGCGCGATGATGTCCGCATGGGACCGCTCGCGACCGCCGCACAGAAGGCCGACATCTTCGCCGGTATCGCGCGCCTCGCCGCGGCGACCGAGGCCGTGTTCGGCGGTACAGGCGAGGTCACGCCGGTCGGCGTTCCCGCCGGCAAGGGCTTCTTCGTCGGCCCGGTCGTCCGCAAGGCCGCCGATGCGATGACCTGCGCGCCCCTCAACGAGCACGAGGTGTTCGGCCCGGTGACCACCGTCGCGCCGTACTCGGGCGACGCCGGCTACGCGGCCGAGTTCGTCGCGCGCGGTGCCGGCTGCCTGGTCAGCTCGGCGTACTCCGACGAGCGCGACTGGGTCGCCACCTTCGTCGGCGCGGCCGCTCCGTGGGCCGGCAGGCTCTACCTCGGCTCGGCCAAGATGGCCGCCATGAGCCCGGGCCCCGGCACGGCCCTGCCCTCGCTCCTCCACGGCGGCCCCGGCCGCGCCGGTGGTGGCGAGGAGCTCGGCGGCGAGCGCGGCCTCTACTTCTACATGCAGCGCACCGCCCTCGAGGGTGACGCGAGCGTGCTCAAGTCGCTGCTCGGCGGCGCCTAGCCCTACCTTCGCAGAATCGAGTCGTTGTCCGACGGCGTCGGATCTCGCGAATGGCCACGTCGATCGAGTCGCGCTCGGGCGATCCCGGAGGTACTTCTGCGAAAACGGCCGTACCGATTTCGGAGAGACCTTTCACGCCAAAGGGGAGCGACGAGGGCCGACCGAATCGAGCTCTGCGTCAATCGACCGACGTGGTCATTCGCGGGCCCTTGGTACGCGGCGCGCGTCGGTGAACCGTCACCTGTGCGGTCGCGGGCACCGGCGCAGCGCCTCGCGGATCCGCACCGCAACGGCCCGTCCGCGCCGCGCGTCGGTGAACCGTCACCCGAGCGGTCGCGGGCACCGGCGCAGCGCCTCGCGGATCAGCACATCGATCGTCGCGTCGCTGCCCACGCGGGCAACGGCCTCTTCGACCGCCGCGCCCGCGATCGAGACCTTCCATCCCAGCCCGACGAGGGCGTCACGTGCCTGGATCCTCATCGCGACCGGCACAAGCCTCGTCACGTCGGCTGCGTCGGCGCGGTGAGCGACGCTCGTGGCCCTGTGGGCATGACGCTCGTTCGCGCCCACAGGGGCATGACGGTCGTTCGCGTCCACATCGGCATCGCCCGGTCGTCGGAACGCGAACCGAAGCCCGTCGGGCGCCCGGCCTTCGATCGCGAGTCGTCCTCGGTGGTGCTGCGCATGGTGACCAAAGCACAGAACGGTGAGTAACCAGTCCTCGTGGCCACCCCCATCCGCCTGATGAACGATGTGGTGAACCTGGAGGTTCCGCTTGCTGCGGCACCCCGGCACGGTGCAGCGATGGTGGTCGCGCGCCAGGATCCGCGCGCGCTTCTTCGGCGTCAGCGTCAGCGTCTTGCGCCCCGGCTCGCCATCGACCGAGCCGAGGTGCTCGGCATCGCACAGCGCCCGATCGATCTCGGCCGGCTCGACCTCGGCGCGTCCCCCCGGTCCACTCTGCCAGCCGCGCTCGCAGTGCGAGCAGATCGAGATCTGCGCCGGCGTGCTCGCGCCCTCGGGCGACACCTGAGCCCGTTCGAGCACGAGCCGGAACACCTCCGCCTCCTCGATGCGGTGCCCCATCTCGGCTTCGATCGCGGCCCTCAGCTCGCGGTAGATCGCGATGGTCTGCGGTGGCAGCTGGATGCTGAACCGCCGCAGCCGTAGATCTGGATCCTCGGGATCCTCGGGCCCGTCCCCCTTGCCGCGGCCCGACACCATCGCTTGCACCTCGCCGCACGTCTTGCCCTTCGCGGCGGCGATCCATTCCTGCTCGGTCTCGGGCGTGACGACGCGGGTCAGCTCCCGGACGTGCGAGTACTGGAATGTCCCGGCCTCGAGCTCGGCCTCGAGCATCGGCAGCTCGGCCAGCGCGTGCGACACCCGCAGCCGATCGCTCGCGGCCCGCGGCTCGATGCCGTGCTCGCGCTCCAGATACTCGAGGATCGAGATGTAGCCGAAGTGGTTCCACAGCTGCATCGCCTCGGCCTCGCGGAGGTGGCGGGCGTGCTCGGCGTCCCACGCGCACCGTCGCCGCGTCGCGGACGTCATCTCACCGTGCAACCGCATCCACGCCGGGACCTGCTCGCCGCCGACAACTCCACGCTCGACACTCGCCTGATCGAACATCGCCATCTCCTCACCGCGCGCACCCATCACGCGCATGTCTCTCCATATCACGCGATTTCCGGCGCTCTGTTCTGCGCGATGCGCGCCGAACGCCGACGGAGTCGACCCTCGATCCATTCAGCGCGAGAACCGCACCCAGGCGCGTGTACACGAGCTCTCGCGAGACGTTTCCACGACGATCGTTCGCGGCGATTCGTGTGCGCAAGAACTCCTCGTCAAGCGAAATCTTGCTCCCACGGTCGATTCCTCGTCGGGGAACGCGACGCTGCGAGCGCCGCGACAAGGTCGCTCCATCGACCACCGAATCGGCGGCGTGCTTCGCGCATGCGCGACCGCCGCGCACCCGTGCGGCTCGGGAGCCTCTGCCCGTTCGCGCTCTACGCTGGGCGGGTGGCGCGAGCACGACGCTCGCATCCCGGAGGCGCGTCGACACCGAGAGCCCGTCAGCTCGCGCGAACGTCGTGCCAACGCGCGGTTCGCCGCCGATCTCGTCAACATCGGCGGCGTCGGGTGAGATCGACGACGGGAACGCGCAGAAGGACGAGGACATCCTTCATCTAGGCGGGGAGAGCTCCATCTCCGTCGCAGAAGCACCGAGAACATGAGTTTGATGCGAAGGTAGAGCTAGTCACTCGGGTCGCTGTCGCCGGCCCCGTTGATCAGCTTCGCGCGGTTGATCAGCTCGTCGAGCTCGACCAGCGCGCGATCGCGCCCGAGCACGCGGCGACGCTTCGCGAACTCGACGACGTACGCCGCCGGCAGCGCGCACAGGCGTTCGTGGAGATCGAGATCACCTGGGATCAGCGAGCGCAGCACGATCGGATCGAGCCGATCGATCCGGATGATGTCGTCGAACCGACCCGGGCGCACCGCCGCACCCATCATCGCGCTGACCGAGTTGGCCGATGCGATCACGACCGAGCAGGTGCGACGCGCCAGCTCCAGGAACGCGAGCAGCGACGCCGTGATCGTCACGCGATCGAGGTCGTCGAGGATCATCACCTGCGGCCGCAGCAAGCGGAGCAGCGTCTCGAGGCTGGTCGCGAGCGACGAGCTGTTCGAGCCATGGATGCGCGCGAACACGCTCATGTCGATCCGCACCGACGTCAGCTCGAGCTTCGCGATCAGCCAGCGGATCGCGACGCTCTTGCCCGTCCCGGGCGGACCACCCAGGAGGTAGCTGCGCGCCTCGCCGGCGTCGAGGAAGCCGCGCATCCGCACGGCGATGTCGGCCATCTGGTTCGTCGCGATCACGCCGGCATCGACGAACGGATCGGTCGCGAGGCCCGTGCTCCCGTACAGGAGATTCTGGCTGCCAAACCGGCGCCATAACCGCTGACCGAGCGCGCGATAGCTCTCGACCTGGCGCGTCGTCATCACGTACGGACCGTCGAGGATCGCGTTGGCCTCCCCGATCCACGCGAAGACCTCGCCATCGATCGTGCCGCGACAGATGAACGGGCTGTCCTGGTCACCGTCCCAGTAGGCGTCGTCGACCTCGCTGTCGCCGATGTGCTCGAGCACGAGCCGGCGATACTCGTCGGGGACCTCGGTCCACTCGATGCCGCGCAGGTCGCTGAAGTAGCGCCACGGATCACCGGCCTCGGCGCGCCTCCGCTCCTCGCGGACGTTGAGCGCGATGCCGACGGCGCGCAGCCCGACACCGAGCCAGTCGAGGGGCGTCGGCTTGTCGCGCAGGCTCATCGCGATCGTGCCGGCCTCACTGGCGATCTTGAGATAGCGGCCCCAGCGGCGGGCCCGGGACTGGTTTGGATTCTTTGGACGCATGGGTACCGGCGCGTCGGCAGGTCGATGCCACGCGGAGGTCGAGGGGAAGACGAGCAAGAGGAGACCCGTGATCCCGATCGGTTGATCGGTCACGAGACACGCACGGGGGCACGCGTTGATCGCGCGCCACTAGCCAGCGGCGCGCGCGACAGTCATCTGGAGCTGTGCGCGCATGAGTCGTTCCTCGGCGCCGATTCTAAGAATCGGCGCCGAGAGCGCAAGCACTTTTTCAGAACGCAGCCAAGCGTCCACGATCACTGCGTCACGGCAGCGTCGGCGGGCGGCGGCGGATCGCGGCGGGCGCCTCGGGATCCGGATCGAGCATCGGCAACAGGTTCACCAGCTCGCGCGCGACCTGGCGACAGCGATGGCGAACGAAGTCGATGCCGTACGGCTCGGAGAGCAGGACGATCAGCGCGCAGTCGTACCAGAAGCTCATCGCGTACGCGTCGGGGTCGATGACCTCGCCATACGAGCTGCCCGGCGTGTGCGCGTTGGAGGTGCGGCGCGCGAGGAACTGCCAGCGCGAGGCCTCGGCCTCGTCGGGTGTGCGCGCCGAGGCGAGCAGCACCGGTGAGGAGCCCTGCTTGCTGCGCACCACGAACGTGTTGCTCGCGCGATCGATGCTGGCGAGGCCCTGGAGATACATGACGATCCGCTCGGTCACCCGATCCTTGGTGGGGACGATGCCGGGCGAGACCAAGATCTCGGGGAGGCGCGCGACTTCCCAGCGCCGGCGGATCGCGCGGAGCTGCCGCGTGATGCGCTCGAACGCCGGCTCGATCGTGTGCTCGTGGCTCGTACGCGTGCCGAGCTCGACGCGGAGGTACTCACCGCCACCGAGGGCGAGCGTCCGGGCCGGAACCCCGGTGCGCAGATCATCGTTCTCGACGATCCGCGCGGACACGGCGCCGATCTCGTCGACGAGCTCGCGCAGCGCCTGGCGGACCTCGTCCTCGAGGCCGGTCGTCTCGCTGCCGTCGCTCATGCGCCGTCACCTGACGCGATGAACGAGGTCGCGACCATCGTCGTCGGCTGCGGATAGAACAGGTAGTTCGCGATCGACGGCTTTGCACTGCCGAGCCCGTACGCTTCCGGCCAGGTGCCAGGCTGAAAGCCCGGCGGCGCGTGCGCGATGTCGCCGAAGTCGACGTGGGTCAGCTCGTACGCCGGGAGGATCGCGACGAGCTTCTGCATCCGCGGCAGGAGCGGCGCATCGTAGACGCCCGCACGCGGCCGCTCGCGAACGACGAAGCCGCCGTCGGCGCGAACGAGGTCGATGCCGACCTGCTGGACCGCGGCGACACGGGTCCGCTGGCTGATGACGACGCGCAGGTACTGCTCCTCGATGGCGTTCGTCGTCAGCCACTCGTCCGGGATCGCGACCCCGTGGTCACGGACCTGAACAATGCACGGCGCGCGTCCGAGGCAGAGCAGATAGATGTAGTCGCAGGGCTCGTCCTCGCCGCCCATGCGCACGAACGCGGCGGCCTTGAGCTCGGTCGCGAGCTCCTCGGCGAGGGCTGCGAGCTCGTCAGCGTCGACGCCGGACCACGACGTATCGTCGGCCTCACCCCACACGCGCGTCGGATAGATCTCCTCCATCGCCTGCTCGACCGTGCCCATCATCTGGCCCTTGTGGTCGTCGCAGCCCGCCTTCCCCTTGCAGTTCGTGCAGCCGCCCATCGCTAGAGGCTCGTGCGCTCCGACGGCGGCAGCGACAGTCCAAAGCCCTCGTGCAGGGCGCGAACCGCGAGCTCGGCGTACTTGCGGGCGATCACGCACGAGATCTTGATCTCGCTCGTCGAGATCAGCTGGATGTTGATGTTGTCCGCTGCGAGCAGCTGGAACATCGTCTTCGCGACACCAGCGTGCGAGCGCATACCGACGCCGACCACGCTGACCTTGCAGATGTCGTCGTCGTAGCTGACGCGCTCTCCGTCCTTGCCGACGAGCTCGGGGACCTTCTCCTTGAGGATCTCGACGGTCCGCTTGCGGTCACCCTTGGGCACCGTGAACGTGAGGTCCGTGGTGCCGTCGTAGGCCTGGTTCTGGACGATCATGTCGACCGAGATGTTGGCGTCCGCGAGCGGTGCGAACAACCGACCGGCGACGCCAGACGTATCGGGCAGATCCTCGCAGGTGATCTTGGCCTCGTCCTTGGCGACGGTGACTCCAGAAACGACGACTTTCTCCATATCGCTCTCCTCGGGGACGACCCATGTCCCCTCGACATCCGAGAAGCTCGAACGGACGTGAATCTTCACGCCGTACTTCATGCCGAGCTCGACCGATCGGATCTGCAAGACCTTCGCGCCGAGCGACGCGAGCTCGAGCATCTCCTCGTAGCTGATGCGATCGACCTTGCGCGCCGTCGGCACGACGTTCGGGTCGGTCGTGTAGACACCGTCGACATCGGTGTAGATCTCGCAGACGTCAGCGTTGAGGGCCGCCGCGATCGCGACACCGGTCGTGTCCGAGCCGCCACGACCAAGCGTCGTGATGCTGCCCTTCTCGTCGACGCCTTGGAATCCGGCGATCACTGCGATCTCGCCCGCGTCGAGCGCGTCCTTGATCGGCTGGCTCTCGATCGAGACGATTCGAGCGCGCGAGAACGAGCTGTCCGTGACGATCTTGCACTGGTGACCGAGGAAGCTACGCGCCTTGCCGCCGGCCGCTCGGATCGCGAGTGCAACGAGGCCGACCGAGACTTGCTCGCCGGTCGAGACGATGACGTCGACCTCGCGGTCGTTGTGGTCGTCCTGGATCTGGTTGACGAGGCCGAGCAAGCGATTGGTCTCACCCGACATCGCGGACACGACGACGGCGACCTGATGGCCCTTGCGCGCCGTCGCGAGGCAGCGCTCGGCAACGATCTTCATTCGCTCGATCGAGCCCACGGAGGTCCCGCCGTACTTCTGGACGATCAACACAGCGAGGGACCCTACCCGCAAGTGGCACCGTGGTACAGCCCGCCGATGCGCGAGACGCAGGCCGCAGACATCCGGGTCGTGCTCACCACCCTCCCGTCCCTCGACAAGGCTGCGGAGGTCGCGAGGATCCTCGTCGACGAGCAGCTCGCCGCTTGCGTGAATCTCCTACCGGCCGTGCGATCGATCTATCGCTGGCAGGGCGCCATCTCCGACGACACGGAGACCCTGGCGCTGATCAAGACCACGGCGGCGCGCTACGACGCACTCGCCGCTCGCCTCCTCGCGCTGCACCCGTACGAGGTGCCCGAGATCCTCGCCCTGTCGCCCTCGAGCGGCCACGCCCCGTACCTCGCGTGGCTCGCTGCATCGACCGCCCCCGCGGTCAAGTAGATCGTCGAACTGCCCCCCCGACAGTTCGACGACTAACGATTCGAATCGATCAGATCGGAAGTCCGCCGCACGCGGTGCACGACGCCATGTCGTGACCGGGCGGGCACATCTGCCCGAGAATCGAGCAGAACGCACACTCGAGCGGATCGGCAGGGCACGTCGCGCTTCCGCTACCCGAGCCGCTACCGCTGCCGCTGCCACCCGCGCAATCGTTCGGGCACGACGCGTTGGTCTCGCCGGTCTCGCACGTGCTGTTGCCGCAGACGGGATTCGTCGTGCCGCCACCGGAGCCGCAGTCCATCGTGCAGCTTCCGACTTCGCTCGCGGCGCAGACGGAGTCACCGCACACGGCGGCCGTTCCGACCGCCGCATCGACGCCGCCACCAGTGTCGTCATCGGGGCTGCCTTCGCCCCATGCACAGCCAACCAGGAACGACGCACAGACGAATACCAATGCAGACGTCATCCTCATCATGGGCCGCATCCTACTAATTCGAAGTGCGAGATCAACGTCAAACGTGAGTGCGAGTCACGAATACGCGCGAATCATCCGCTCTCGGCGCCGTACACGTGGTGTGCAAACCGTCGATCGATCGCACGGCGCAGCGCGGCATGTTGCGGTCGGACCAAGCCCGGATCCTCGTCGAGCAACTGCTCCGCAAACCGCCTGGCTTCGAGGAGAAGTGCGGTGTGTTGCGAGAGGTCGCCGAACCGCAAGCGAGGCACGCCTGCCTGCTTCGGACCGAGGAGCTCCCCGGGGCCACGTAGTGAAAGGTCGTACTCCGCGACCTTGAATCCATCGTTCGTTTCGGTCATCACGCGGAGGCGTCCCTCCGCATCGGGACCGAGCATTCCCTGCGCGAGCAACATGCAGTGCGCCGCTCCGCCGCCGCGGCCCACGCGACCGCGCAGCTGATGCAGCTGCGCGAGACCGAACCGCTCCGCATCGTGGATCACCATCACCGTCGCCGCCGGGACATCGACGCCGACCTCGATCACCGTCGTCGCGACGAGCACCTGGATCTCGCCGTGCTTGAACGCGCGCATCACGCGATCACGCGCGATCGAATCGAGTCGACCGTGCACGAGCCCGACCTTCACGTCGGGGAGCTCTGCCGCGATCTCGTCGGCCGTCGTCGTCGCATCCTTCCACGTGCGATCGTCGTCGCTGTCGCCCTCCGTCGGCTCGACTTTCGGGCACACGACGTACGCGCGCTCGCCTGCGGCCACGCGCTCCGCGATCAACTTGTACGCGCTCGCGCGACCGCGCGATCCAGACAGCGTCCTCGTCGCGACCGGCAGGCGACCGGGCGGCAGCTCGTCGAGCACCGACACGTCGAGATCGCCGAACGCCGTCAGCGCCAGCGTTCGTGGGATCGGCGTCGCCGTCATCACCAGCAAGTGCGGCGAGCCCTGCCCGTCTCCCTTGTCGCGGAGGCGCGCGCGCTGCGCGACGCCGAACCGATGCTGCTCGTCGATCACGACGAGACCGAGCGCCCCGAACCCGACCGCCTCGGCGAGCAGCGCATGCGTACCGATCAAGACATCGATCTGCCCGGCCCCGAGCAGTGCGATCAGCGACTGCCGGATGCCCTTCGGCGTCGACGCCGTGAGCACCTCGATCCGCAGCTTCGTCACCTTGGCCCACGCACGCCACGTCTCCATGTGCTGCTCGGCGAGCAGCTCCGTCGGCGCCATCACCGCAGTCTGCCGCCCGGCGCGCGCGACCTGCAGCGCCGCCGCGAACGCAACCGCCGTCTTGCCCGCACCGACGTCGCCCTGCAGGAGTCGGTTCATCGGCACGTCGCGCGCGAGGTCCGCCCCGATCTCGTCGACGGATCGCCGCTGCGCGCCCGTCAGCGCGAACGGCAGTGCCGCCGCGAGATCCTCGGCGAGCCGCTCCCCCTTCACACACGGCACCGCTGCGTCACCGCATCGCTCGCGCCGCCGCAGCGTGATCGCGACGCCGAGGGCGAACAGCTCGCCGAAAGCGAGCCGCCGCTGCCACTCGCTGTCGCCGCGATTCATCGCCGCGAGCTCGTCGGGGGCGATGTCGGCGCTCGGCGCGTGCAAGGCGCCCAGGGTCGCCGCGAGGCTCGGCAACGCGGCCGCCTTCTCGATCGATGCGGGCACGCCGTCGTCGGCGCAATCCGCCACCCGCGCGCACGCTGCCGCGCACGCCGCGCGCATCCGGGCCGCGGGCACACCGGCGATGTCCGGATAGCGCGCGATGATCGTCGGCATCGCCTTGGCCGGCTTCGGCGACGAGGCCGCGCCCGTCGAGCCCGCGCCCGTCGCGACAACGGGCACCGGGGCAATGTCGATCTCGATGCCGAGGATGTCGGGGTTCGCGAGCTCGAGCCTCCCGCCGCGCTTGCGCACGAGGCCCGAGAGCGCGACGCGCGCCCCCGCGGGCATCCGCTGCTCGATGCCGGCGAAGACGTTGAACCAGCGAACGATGGCGCTCGCCGGTGGGGCGATACCGAAGGCCGTGGTCTGCACGGGCTCGAGGCTGACGAGCTTGACCTCGGCCCATCGCCGGCCGCGGGCGAAGATCATCCGCGCCGACGTGACCTTCGCGACGAACGTTGCGCGCTCCCCCTCGGGCAGCTCGGCGACCTGGTCGAGCGACTTCGCACCGCGAACATCGTCGTAGCGCCGCGGCACCATCCACAGCAGATCCTCGACGGTGTGGAGCCCCTTCTCGGCGAGGCGCTCCGCGAACGCAGGTCCGATGCCGGGCAGCGAGTGCGTCGGGGCGGCGAGCGGATCGATCGGCTCGGGCGGTGACTCGGCCGGGCGGCGCCTGGCCTTTGGCCGGGTCGGAGCGATCGACTCGCCGGGCAGTGGCTCGCCCGCGGCGGGTTTGGCCCTCGGCTTCGAGCCAGCAGTCGGCCCGACGGCCGGCACCTCGTCGCTGGCGCGCTTGGCCTTCGGCAGGGTCGCAGCAGTCGGCTCGCCGGACAGTGGCTCGGCCGCGGCGCGTCTGGCCTTCGGCTTCGAGCCAGCCTGCGACTCGAGGGGCGGCACCTCGTCCGTCGCGCGCCTGAGCTTCGGTTTCGAGACAGCGATCGGCTCGGCGGGGGTCGCATCGTCAGTCGCGCTGCTGGCGTTCGATTTCGACGGCCCCGTCGAGGGTGCGCTCGGTTTCGGTTGTGGCGCGACCGGCGACATCGGCGTGGGCCGCAGTGCGACCGCGGTCACCGTTCCCATGAGCGCAGCCTCGATCGCGGCGGCGAGCTCGGCGCGCGCCGCAACCTCGTCGGCGGGGATCGCGCTCGTCGACGATCGAGCCGGTACCGCAGCGACCTCAGTGATCGGCGCTGGCTTCGCGCCGCGTGCTCGCTTGGCGGTCTTCGGTACTGGGGCATCGTCGCGCGGAGCCGCCTTCGCCGACGAGGCCGGCACCGTCGGCGCAGGCGGGGGAAGCGGTGGCAGCGTCACGCGACCGGCCGAGCCGCGGTTCGACAGGCTCGACGGGCGCAGCCCGGGTGCATTCGTGCGCGACACCGGCTCCGCCGGTCGCGACGGCCGCGGGAACCGTGCGAGCACGCGCATTCCCTTCGCGATCTCGACGGCGCGCTGATCCTCGGCGAGCTCGTCCCACCGTCCGAGCATCGTTCGCCACTGTGTGATTGTCGCGGCCGCCGGATCGGTCGGCGCGATTCGGGCGATCACGTGATCGCAGGCCGCGCGAAGCATCGGACCGAGGTTCGCGACGGTGCGAACGCCACCGAAGTTGTCGGCGGCCGCCAGTTCGAGCGGCCGGCGCAGTGCGTCCACGCGACGCATCAGCTCGGCATCCACGCCCGCAAACTAGCACCAAGTGCGAACGACCGATGCGAGCAATGGGACCGCAGGGGCGCACGAGATCCCGTCTCCGATCCGTGCCGCTCGCAGCGCCGCTCAGATCCGCTCGAGCTCGGTGCGCGTCCGTGGATCGCCCGCCGCGGTGCCGGTGTTCACCGTCGAGACAGGCTCGAACAAGAGGACGGCGACCTCGTGCTCGGCCACCGGGCGATGCTCCACCCGGCGCGGGACGACGATCATCTCTCCTGGACCGAGCGTCACGGTGCGGTCGCGAAATTCCATCGCGAGCGAGCCGCTCACGACGAGGAACAGCTCGTCCTCGTGCTCGTGCTCGTGCCAGCTGAACGGTCCGAGCAGCTTCACCAGCTTGACGTGCTGTCCGTTGAGCTCGGCGATGACACGCGGGTTCCAATGATCGTCGAACCGCGCGAGCTTCTCGACGAGGTTGATGCGCTCCATGGGAGAGACCTTAGAACACGCGCGGCGGTGAGCGCGTGCCGTTCTGGTACGCTGACGCGGGGGGCTACCCGTGTCGCTACGTGTCTGGGCATTGAAGGTCGGCGAGCTGAAACCGATGTCGCGCAGCGGTCTGCTCTTGTTCGCCGCGCGTTGTGCCATGCGCATCGAACCGTGGGTTCCTGACGGTGCCACCGCGTTCTGGAGCTCCGGTCTTCGGCACGTCATCACCGCGGCGTTCGAGCCGACGACGACCACGGCGGCGGGCACGAGACTCGCCCGCGAGCTCTCCGATCGAGGCGCGATGGCATGCAACGCGCTGGCGACCACCGACGAGCCCCTCGGCCGTTGCTACAACTACGCGACCCAGACGCTCGTGACCGCTGTAGAGGCATGCGGTGTCGAGGCACTGCCCAGCTTGAAGAAGGCCATCATCACCACGGCGAAGTGCTCGGCTGCGATCCCTGCGGTGCTCGCGCACGCGGGGCGCGTTCGGGTGCCGAAGGGAGCGGATCCCGTCGAGCGCGCATGCGTCACGATGTGGGACGCGATCCGCGCAGACATTGCTGCGGTCGCAGCCGCAGTCTCCGCGATCGAGCGCGCGAAGAATCGCCCGCGAACGCTGCATGCGTGCGCGGCGTTGTGGATCGGCACCAGGCCCGCATGGGCCCCGTGCTGACATCAGCGCGACTCAGTCCGCGCGGTACGTGAAGCGGAGCTCGTAGTCACAGAGGTGGAACACGTCCCCCTCGTCGATGCGCTTGTTGTCGATCCGCATGCCCTTGTAGTCGATGCCGTTCGTCGACCCGAGATCCTTGATGTAGAAGGTCCCGTTGCGGCGGATGACCGCGGCGTGCTTGCGCGAGATGTTGCCGTCCTTGATCGGGAGATCGGACGTCTTGCTGCCGCGACCGATGATGAACTGATCCTTGGTCACCGGATAACGCTGGCCGTTGTAGACGAGGAACAGCGTGGGCCCCGCGGAGCCCATCTGCTGTGGCACCGGCTGCGGTGGCGCGGGCTGCGGCGCGGGCTGGTGCAGCGCCGGGCCGTTGCTCATCGGTGCACCAGCGCGACCGACGCTCGCGGCGGCGGGACCTGCTGCATAGCCAGGAGTCGGCGGAGCCTGGCGGCGCGGGGCGACGCTGGAAGCGGGCGATGCCGCAGGCTGCGGCGGCGGCTGCGTGCCGCCCTGGTTGCGGGTGGGTCCGCCACTGGCGTTGTTGTTCGAGTTGCCCGGGCCGCCCGCACCCTTCGGGTACGCCGTAGGGCCGCTGTTTCCAGGACCGCCGGCAACCGGAGCGCCGCCTGTCATCTGCGGGGCGCCCGGCGACTGATAGTTCTTCGACCGCGCGTAGTAACGCATCGCCTCGTTGACGAGGTAGTCGATGGAGCAATCGAAGTCGTTCGCCATCTGCTCGAACGTCTCCCAAAGGACGTCCCTGCAGTAGAAGTGGCGCATCGTCTTCTTACTCTGGTCCATGCGCGAAATAACTCCTGAGAACGAACGCGAACAGTAGCGGTTGCCCACCGCAGACGGGCAACAAGCTCCCTCTCTCCCGGCTTTCCTACGATACTACATCGCCCCGGCGCACGCGACTAACCCCCGTTATTTGGGGCCTTGGCCGGACAGCGCGGCGGCCAGCTCCTTCGCGCGCTGCCCCAGTGTCGGGTCGGTCTTCCGCTCCGCGACGGGCCGGTTGCTCTGATCGCCGAAGTACCCGGGCAGCTTGTCCTTGCTGCTGGAAAGCGCCTCGATCCTGGGCACATCTTCGACGGACTTCATCGCGGCGAGGGCCTCCATGGCGACCCACCGCGTAACCCTCCCCTTGTCGGCGAGAAGGCCGCGGAGCTGGCCCAGGACCTCGTCGCGCGGGCTCATCTTGGCGATCTCGCCCGACACCGCGCCGTGCAGTTCCTCCCGGACGTAGTTGCCGCTCTCGGGGAGCGCCCGCACCACATCGCCGATCAGCTTGGAGCCGCCGCAGTAGAGGGCGGCGTACGCGGTCGCGTAGCGGAACCGGATGTCGGGGTGCGGCAGGCGGACCATCGAGACGAGCGGCTGGAAGCACTGCGGCGAGCCGGCTGCGCGAATCAACGCGATCGCATCGTTCGCGGGCTGGCCCGCCATGTTCTCGGCCTTCGCGATGTCGACCAGGCCATCGAGGTTCGCGACGAGCGCCTGCGGATCGGCGAGATCGAACAGGCCGCCCGGATCGACGTACGCGGTGTAGAGCTGGTGCATCGCGCGCTTCGCGAGCGTGGGATCGCCACGATCCATCTTCGCGATGTCGAGCACGTACTTCACGGCCTCGGGGTTGCCGGACGCCGCGAGACCGAGCATCAGCTCGTCACCGAGCCGGATCTTGGTCTTCTCCTGACCAGGCGCCGCGATGACGCCGTTGACGACACTCATCAGCTTCTTGCCCGCGGCAGGCCCGACCATGCGCATCACGGCGGCGCCGAGCGTCGCGCCGACCTTCGCGCGTCCTTCGTAGGACATCACCGCGTACCAATCGATGAGGTAGGAATCGATCTGCTGCTTCTGCGCGTCGTCGGCGTGCTTGCGGAGCGAGATCAGCGCATCCTTCGCCACGATCTGGCCGCTACCGGGGAGCGCGTCTTCGCGATCGATCCGCGCGAGGTCCCACATCCGTGGGGCGAGCTTGGCGATCACCTGGACCTTGCGGGGGGGCGACATCTCGTCGAACGCGGTCCGCACGTCGGGATCGTTCCCCATGCGGATCATGTTCGCGGCCGCGTGGGCCGAGAGGTCAGGGTCGAGCCCCTCGTCGTGGAGGGCCTTCTTGAGCTTGCCCGGCCCCTTCGACGTCCGCGTCCACTTGTCGATGTTCTCGTGGTTGGTCTTCTCGCAGCCCGCGGAGAGGCCCAGAGCGACGACCGCGATCAGCAACACGCGCGTGAACATGGCGAGAGCTTATCGTGGTGATACGTTCCGCGCGATGGCCGCACGGCGCATCCTCACGCTGATCACCTGCTGCACGATCGCGCCCGCGATCGCATCGCCGCGCAGTGATCCGACGTCGGGTCGCGCCGTGTTCACGGGCGCAGCGACGCCGCACGCGACGTCGGTCGCGCTCAATCCAGCGGCGATCGGCCTCGGGCCCGTCAGCGAGATCTACTTCGCGCTGGTCTCGACGCTGCAGCAGCTCCGCATCGACCGCAAGACGATAGACCCCGCCACCGGGGCACTGGCGCCGGAACCGAGCGTCACCGACACCCAGCTCGGACCGGGCGGGATGCTCGCGTTCATGTGGCACCCGAGCGAGCGGTTGACGCTCGGAGGTGAGGCGCGCCTGCCGCCGCCCGAGCTGTTCCCCGAGGATCACGACGAGCTCCGCTACCACACCCTGGGCAATGGCCAGCGCAACTACGTGGCGACCGTCGGCGTCAGCCTCCGCATCACGGGCAAGTTCTACTTCGGTGCGAGCGTCTCGCACGAGAACACGTTTCTCCGCCTCCGCTACGCACGCGACACCGCGCTCGAGGCAGGCCGCGGTCCCGACGGTATCGACGGCGACTGCGGTGGCTCGCCGTGCGGCATCGAGAACCCCGCCGCGACCGAGCTCTATGATGTCGACGTCGCGTCACCGTGGCTCGCGACCTCGAATCTCAAGGTCCACCTCGGCACCGTCTTCTCGCCGTATCCCAACGTGTGGGTCGGGCTCGCCTATCACACGCCACCCGGGTTCGACATCCAGACGACGCTCGACGGCACGATGGCCATCACGCCGGCGCCGCGCGACGGCGGCGATATGATCCGCGGCGGCGCCTCGGTGCTCGTGTCGTACCCGGCCAGCGTCGATGGCGAGGTCCGCGCGCGGCTCCCGGAGAACCTCGAGCTCCACGTCGGTGCGCGGTGGGAGGATCTGTCGAGAATGCAGGCGTACGACGTGCGCGGCTACGGCAGCACGTTCCAGAACGCGGGCATACCGGAGTGGACGCTGCGCCCGCGCGGGATGTCCGACGCGGTCTCGGCGTGGGCCGGGATCGAGCAGCTCGATCGCGGCACGCTAACGCGCATCGGAGCACGCATCGGATTCGAGACGTCGTCCGTGACGGACGGCCAGACGTCGCCGATCTCGATCGGACCGCCGAAGGTGATGCTCGACCTGGGCGGCCAGCTGCGGCTCGGCGGCGCGTGGATCGTCCAGCTATCATATGGCCTCGCGGTCTCGCCGAGCGTCACCTCGACTCCGTCCGACTTCGATCCTCGCTTCCGCCTCGACTGCCTCGACACACTCGACTACACGACGCGCGCGTGCGAGGCGACGCGCAACGGCTACGGCATCAACACCGCCGCCGGCGACTACAGCCGGCTCGATCACGCGTTCCGCCTGGGATTTCGCTATGCCCTCCCCTGACGCTGCCATTGTCGTGTTCGGTGCGTCGGGCCTCGTCGGCCGACGCGTGTGTCGCGAGCTCGCGGCGGCGGGCGTGCCGTTCGAGATCGCGGGACGCAGCCAGGCCAAGCTCGCCGAGGTCGCGGCCGAGCTCCCGGTGACGTACACGCACATCGCCGACGCGGCCGAACCGGCGACCCTCGCGGCAGCGTTCGCGGGTGCGCGCGTCGTGATCAACGCGACGGGCCCGCTGCGCGACTGTGCGGAGCCGGTCCTCGACGCCGCGCTGATCGCGGGTGCGCACTACGTCGACGTCGGCGGCGAGCAAACCGCGCTTCATCTCCTCTACGAGCGACACGAGTCGACCGCGCGACGTGCCGGGCTGGTCGCGCTGCCCGGCGCCGGTGTCGATTGCATGCTCGGCGATCTCGCGGCCGCGTGGGCCACCGAGCACCTGTGCAGCACGCACGATCAGGGGCCTCTCGTGCGGACCGAGCCGGCGTCACGACTCGCCGAGGATCGCCCGCTCGACGAGATCGCGATCAGCTACGTGTTCGACAACCTCCAGCTGTCGGCGGGCAGTCAGCGCGCACTGTTCGGCGCCGCGTTTGGCAAGCCGCTGGTGTGGCGCCGCGATCGCTGGGAGGCGGGACGCGCCGGGGAGCATCGCCGCGTCAATGCGGGTGCCGCGCTCGGCGGCGAACGGGACGCCCTTGGCTACGCGGCCGGAGATGTCGTCACGGTACCGCGTCACATCGCCTCGAACTTTGTCGGCGCGTTCGTCTCGACGACGCGCAACACCGGGGCGCAGGCCGCCCTTCGGTTGCTCGCGCGTGCGCTGCCGTTCGTGCCGCGCGGCGCCAGCGACATGCTCGCTCCGTACGCCGCGCCCGACGCCGACTATGCGCGGACACAGTTCGCGGTGGTCGCGCAGGTGAGGCGCGGGTTCGCCGCGGCGCAGATCACGATCCGCGGACGTGACCTGTATCGCACCACGGCAGCGATCGCCGCGTGGAGCGCCAAGCACCTCGTCACCCGCACGGCGGGCCCGACCGGGATGCGCGCACCTGCGGAGCTGTTCCGCGCCGAGCCTGCGCTTCGCGAGCTGGCGCAGATCGCGGGGCTCACGATCGAGCCGAGTTTCGGCTGAGAAGCAAGCGCGTCGACATCCGCAATTCTCGTCGACGCGCGGACGACAAAGCCGCGGGTTTTCGCGCTGGGTTTGCGTGGTATCAACGATCAATGACGATGTCCTGGCAGCTCGAGGCCGAAGCACCGGCCGGCCGCGGGACGACCGCACGGCGATATCGCCTCGGTAACGGGCTCACGCTGATCGCCGCGGTCGATCGCAAGGCTCCGATCGTCGCGCTCCAGACCTGGTTCCGCGTTGGCTCGCGCCACGAGCGGCCGGGCGCGACCGGCATGGCGCACCTGTTCGAGCACCTGATGTTCGGGCAGACCGAGAGTCTGCCGCCCGGCGAGTTCGACCGCCTGGTCGAGCGTACCGGCGGCGAGTCGAACGCGGCGACGTGGGTCGACTGGACGTACTACCGCCTGTCCCTGCCCGCGCGCGATCTGCCGCTCGGC
>JANOPP010000241.1:0-1619 GCA_031421915.1 Myxococcales bacterium
GCACGCATCGGCGCCGGGGGCGCGACGATCGGGCTGGTTTGGCACCGGTGATGCCCGACCCAGTATCCGACCGGCCCACCGACGCAGGCGGCCGGAATGCCCCATGCTATCGTCGGGCGTGACCGCGGAGCTGACCTCGCCAGGCGCGGAGTTCTACTGTCCGAGCTGCGAGCAGGTCTACGCGCACGGTACTAGCTGCCCGGATGACGGGACGCGCCTCGTCCACCTGACCGCGCCGAGCGATCCGTTCCTCGGCCGCGAGCTGGACGGTCGCTACACGATCATCGAGAAGCTCGGCCAGGGTGGGATGGGCGCGGTCTATCGCGCGCGTCAACACTCGATGGGCCGCGAGGTCGCCATCAAGGTCCTCACGCCGAGCCTCGTCAGGGACCCGCACTCGATCAAGCGGTTCCTGCGCGAGGCCAAGCTGGCGAGCCGCCTGGCCCACCCGAACGTGGTCGCAGTGCTCGACTTCGGGCAGGCCTCGGACGGCGTGTTCTATCTCGTGATGGAGCTGGTCGTCGGGCGAACGTTGCACGACCTGCTCGTCGCGGAGGGCCGCCTGCCGCTCGCGCGCCTGATCCGGATCGCCGTGCAGATCTGCGATGCCCTCGAAGGCGCACACGCGCTGCCGATCGTCCACCGCGATCTCAAGCCTGCCAACGTGATGCTGCTCGCGACCGGCCGCGATCTGGTCAAGGTCCTCGACTTCGGCCTCGCGAAGTCGCTGTCTGTCGATGCATCGAACACGACGATGACCGGGATCGGCGCTCTGCTCGGCACGCCGACCTTCATGCCACCCGAGGTCGCCAACGGCGACTTCGTCGACGATCGTGCCGACCTCTACTCGCTCGGCTGCATGTTGTACATGATGGCGTCCGGCCACCCTCCGTTCGTCACCGACTCGGTACCGGAGATGATCTCGATGCACGGCTCGACGCCTGCCCCTCCTGTCACGGGGGTCGCGAGGCCGTTGGCAGCGGTGATCGATCGCCTGCTCCACAAGAGTCCCGACGGGCGATATCCCAGTGCCGCCGCCGTGCGCGAGGCGCTCGAGGCGGCGGTCGACGAGATCCGGCGTCACGGCGCCGACCCGGACACCGACCCGAGCGGCGACGATGACACGCTCGACGCCCAGCCGCCTCCGAACGCACTCCCCTTCGACTCGGGCGTGCCGTCGCGGCCGTCCGACCGGAGCACCACCGTGTTCTCGACCCCCGTTCCTCGAGACGCCGCCCATGCGCTCGCACCTTCACTTCTCGGCGACCGCAACGCCACGACCCTGCGGGTTACCCCGCGAGGTCCTCGACGTGGTGCAATCGTTGCGCTGGTCGGACTTGTCGTGTGCGTGATCTCGATCGTGATCGTTGTCGCGATCCGGCGGTCGGCACCACCGCCGACCACGTCGTCCACGTCGATCCCAGAAAACGCCGGCAGTGCGTCTCTCGCCTCGGGGACCGTGCCCGTCGCGGCGACACCCGACGCGGCGACACCCGACGCGACGACACCCGACGCGGCGACACCCGACGCGGCTCTCTCGACCACCTCGGACCTCTCCGCCGACCCGACCACTCGTCCCCGCCCACGGCCACGTCCGCCCCGCACGACGGAACCACCAG
>JANOPP010000242.1:0-12319 GCA_031421915.1 Myxococcales bacterium
CCGTTCCGCTGGCTCGTGAAGCGCTTCATGCTGACGCCCGAGCAGGGAGCGCAGTCGACCATCGTCGCCGCCACGGATCCCGCGCTCGCGAGCCACAACGGTCGCTACTACACGGTCGGCGGCAAGGAGAAGGAGCCGAACAAGGTCTCGCTCGACGTCGAGCTGCAGAAGACCTTGTGGAACAAGAGCGCCGAGTGGACCGGGCTCCCGGCCTAGTGCCGTGCTCGGCCGCGTCAGCAATCGCATGTAGGCGGACGGGGTCTGGCGTCGGTGATCCTCGGGCCGCGCGGCACGTCCGCGTAGATCGTCCCAGAGGCAGAAGTCCGCGATAGCACTCGAGAGCGTGACGAGCTGTCGCACGCAGATGCAATGGTATTGCATCTGCGCCGGCCCTCCCATGTTGACAGCGTTGACACGTGCTGTCCGGTGCAAGCGAAACGCGATCGCAGGAAACCGGCGTGGCGCGACTACATCGCGGGCCGAAGAGAACACACGCACCGACTCGCAACGTGTGCACGCTCACCATCTGCGATCGTCAGGTGTCTCCGTTCGTTCTCGCATCCGTACTTGCTGGCGCTGACAGCATCTCGCGCGCTGCGAGCAGCGCTCGTTGTGCAACGAGTGCTGGCATCACGCATGAACAAGAGTTTCGTCGATGAAGACGATCCTCTCCCGCGTGGTGTTCCTGGCGGCGGCAGCGTGGCAGCTGGGTGGTTGCATGGTCGGTGACGACCCCGAGACGCTGTCCACCACCGGTGGCGAGTCGTTCGAAGAGTTCCGCGACAGCACGTATCGGGAGAACTGGGAGGGCGGTCACTACATCGTCGATGGCGACACGGCGATCGCCGACGAGAAGACGCTGTACGAGTTCTGGGAGGCGAAGATCCAGGGCGGTCTGATCGTCAACAAGATCGGCAGCCAGGACGACAAGTGGAACGACACGCAGAAGCTCGACCTGACCTACTGCATCTCGAACAACTTCGGCGCGAACAAGGCCACCGTCGTCGCCGCGTTCAACTCCGCGATGGCGGGCTGGACGTCGCGTGCGAACGTCAAGTTCAGCTATCTCACCGCGCAGGACGCGAGCTGCACGACCGCGAACAACAACGTCGTGTTCAATGTCCGCCAGGTCTCGGGCCAGCCGTACCTGGCGCGCGCGTTCTTCCCGGCCAACGGCCGCAACTCGCGCGAGGTCCTCGTCGACACGAGCTCGTTTGGCAACGTCGGCTGGCCGCTCGCCCACATCATCGGTCACGAGCTCGGCCACACGCTCGGCTTCCGCCACGAGCACACGCGCCCCGAGGCTGGCACCTGCTTCGAGGACAACAACTGGCGCCCGCTGACGCCGTACGACTCGTCGTCGATCATGCACTACCCGCAGTGCAACGGTTCGTCGAACGATCTCGACTGGTCAGCGACCGATGCGCAGGGCGCGTCGGCTCTCTACGGTGCGCCCGGTGGCGGCACGACCCCGCCGCCGCCACCGCCGACCGGTAACGCGAAGACCGAGACGCAGACCGGTACGCTCGCGAAGAACGCGACCAAGAGCTACGGCGGCTACACGGTGAAGGCCGGCACCACGTTCACGGTCACCATGACCGGCACCGGCGATCCTGATCTCTACGTGCGCTTCGGCTCTGTACCGACGGTCAACGCGTTCAACTGCCGCCCGTATCTCGACGGTCCCAACGAGACCTGCGCACTGACCGTGCCGGCGAACCAGACCTCGGCGTTCGTGATGGTGCGCGGCTACACGGCAGCCACGTACAGCGTGTCGATCAACTGGACCGCGCCCTGAGCTACTCGCGCGGACGGACGCAGTAGACCTCGGCGACGACTTCGATCGTCGACGACGGCGACGTGTTGCGATAGTCGCAGCGCCACGACGACGCGCTCGCGGCGTCGTTCATGCCGATGGGCCGTGCGGCGACGAGCTGCGCCATCCACTGCGGATCGGCGTAGCAACCACCGGTGACCAGCAGATCGACCGCGCGATCACACGACGCGACCGCGGTCGCGACGAGACCAGCACCGACGGAGATCCGAGCCTCCTTGCGGATGATGTCGGTCTTCGCCGCGTAGGCCGACGCGGGACCCTGCGGACCCTTCGGGCCCTGTGGACCCTGTGGACCCTGGAGACCCTGTGGCCCCTGGAGGCCCTGCACGCCCTGAGGTCCATCGGGCCCGGGTGGTCCAGAATCGCCCTTCGCGCCGCGCGGACCCTCGGGACCCGGGGGACCGAGACCGAACGGACCCGCGGGACCCGGAGGGCCCGGAGGGCCGAGCGGACCGGCCGGGCCGGGTGGTCCCGACATGCCGGCCTCCTTGCCCTTCGCGAGCAGCTCGGCGGCGATCTTCTTCGCATCGACCTCGCCACGGCGCTCGATCGCACCGATGCGGAGATCGTGATCGTCGACGCGCGCAGACGCCTTGTCGACGCGTTGGTCCGTGTCGCTCGCACGGCACGCGGCCAGCACGAGGAGCAGCCACGGCATGCGCATGCCGTGATCCTACCCACACGCTCGCACGGTGGTGGTCATTGCGCCGGTTTTTTGCCCTCGTCGATCGAACGGCGTACGACCGAAGGCGATGAGTGAGGAAGCCATGGTCGAGCTGGTCGATGTGAAGGTCGACCATCCACGCGGTGGCTCACCGCTGGTGACCAACGCCAACCTGAGGGTGACCAAGGGCGAGGTCGTGGTGATCGTCGGAGCGGCTGGGGTGGGGACGTCGCGCCTCGTCGCTGCACTGCTCGGCGAGGCGACACCGAGCGAAGGCCAGATCGACATCCTCGGCCGCGATGTCGGGAAGCTACGCCGCTCGTCGCTGCGCCTGCTGCGTCGCCGCGTCGGCATCGTTCCCCAGGAACTCTGCTTGCTCGAGGATCGCAGCGCGCAGCTCAATGTCGTGCTGCCCCTCGAGATCGACGGCATTCCGCGCTCGGTGTCCGTGGCGCGTGCCGCGACCGTGCTCGCGCAGATGGGCCTCGAGGACGAAGCCTCGTTGCCCGTCGACTGCCTGTCCGCTTCGGCGCGGCAGCGCGTCGCCGTCGCGCGTGCGCTCGTTCGCGATCCCGAGCTGATCCTCGCGGATCATCCGACCAGCGCGCAGGACGCCCAGGGCTCCGAGCACGTGTGTGAAGCGTTCTACGAGGCCGCGAGTCGCGGTTCCACCGTGCTCGTGTTCGGTCGCGATCCAGGGCTTCGCCTGATCGCCGAGCGCAACAAGTGGCGCCAGCTCATGCTGCTCGACGGTCGACTGCTACCGCTCGGAGAGGTCGAGCTCGACGGTCGCTCGATCGAGGAGATCCTCGTCGGGATCGAGTCGGCACCGGCACAGCTGCCGATCGTCGCGGATCCGGACATTCCGAACCTGGTGCAGTTCCCGATCACCGCTCGCACGGCAGGTGCACGATGAAGATGCGAACGTTGCGCCGCCTTCGCGCGCAGGCGCCGCGCCACGTGCGTCGCCGCGACTTCGATCTGAGTGACGCGACGGTGGAGCCAGATCCGGGGCCACCGCCCGAGGCCGTATTCGATCGCCTGACCGGTCCCTACGGCGCCCGCCGGGGAATCTCGATGCCCGGCGCGGTCGACGAGGAGACGTGATCGCTCGCATGTTCACGCGGATGGCGTCGGCCCTGCGACGCACGCTACGGATCGCGGGTGAGCGACCGCGCGCCGGGCTGTGGACGTTGCTCGCGCTCACGAGCGCGATGTTCGCCGTCGGGATCGCCGCAGTGGCCGCCGACAACGTCGATCGCTGGGCTCATCGACCCGGCGCCGGTGCCAGCATGGTCGTCTACCTCGGTGAGGGCGTCGAGGAGGCGCGTGCCCACGCGCTGATCGCCGAGCTGCGGGCGCTGCCCGGCGTCGAGGGCGCCGAGCTGGTCCCCCCCGTCGAGTCTGCGCGTCGCCTCCAGCAGGCGCTCGGTGCCGACACCGCGCTTCTCGATGGAGTCGACCTCGGCAGCTTGCCCTCGTCGGTCGAGGTCATCCTCGCACCCGGCGTTCGCGATGTCGTCGCCATGAGCCCGACCGTCCGCGCGCTGCGTGGTGCTGCAGGCGTCGATGACGTCGTCGTCGAGGACGGCGGCGATGATCGGGTGGCGACCGCGCTCCAGACCGTGCGCGTCGTTGCGTGGTCTGGCGCCGCGCTGTTCGCGGGCCTCGCGCTGATCATTCTTCTTGCCGCGATCCGCGTTCGCCTCGATCGCTCGCGCGACGAGCTCGCGGTCGCTCATCTTCTCGGTGCAGGTCCGAGCTTCCTCGTGATCCCGACCGCGCTCGCGGGTGCGCTCCAGGGCGCGGCTGCCGCACTGCTCGCCGCCGGTGCGGTGCTCGCCGTGGTGCGCGCGTACGGCGACCAGGTGATCGCTTCTCTGACGCCGTCGCTTGGCCCCGTCGAGCTACGGGTCCCCGCCGTCGTCGAGCTCGCCCTGTTCGTCGCCGCGGGCGCCACGATCGGTCTCGTCGGTGGCGCCCTCGCGGGAGCATCCCGTGTGGCGCGCTAGCCTCCTCGCGCTCGTCGTCGTCGTGTCCACGGCGTCCGCCGAGGACGACAACCGCAGCCGCATCGCGGTCCAGCTCGCCTCCGGGCTCGAGGTGATCGCGAAGACGCTCGACACCGTGACGGCGAAGCTCACGGACGCCGATGGCGTGCGGATCCAGCGCCTGCGCGCCGCATATCGCGTTCTCCGCTCGCCACTGCGCACCGCCGCGACGACCGAGGACCGCATGGCCGCGGCGCGCCGTCGCGCCGGAGCTCGTCTGCTCGTCGACCGCGATGCCCTCGAGCGTAGCCTGCTCGCCGACGAGGCACAGCGCCTGCGCACCGCACACGAACAGACCGTGGTCGCGACCACCAAGCTGCCGACGATCGTCCTGCCCACGTCGATCGCTGCGCCCGCGCGCGGCACCATCGCGCGAACGTTCGGCACGCTCGAGCACGAGCGGTCCAAGGCGACGCTGTCTCGTCGAGGCATCGACATCGAGGTCGAGGCAAAGGCGCCCGTGTCCGCGCCCGCCGACGGTACGGTGCGCTACGCGGGTCCGATCCGCGGTCTCGACGATGGGGTGATCATCGAGCACGGGGACTACGTCACGGTGATCGGAAAACTAGGCCCCCTCGCGATTCCCGTGGGGACCAAGGTCCTGCGCGGCGATCGGATCGGGCACGCCGCGCGCCATCGTGTGTACCTCGAAGTGCGCGTGCGGGTCGGCGTCGGCGGCATCCCGATCGATCCAGAGCCGCTGCTCGCAGCGCGTCCCTGAGAGACGCGTTACGCTCGGCGACCAATGTCACGCGCCACGCATGCCGCTGCCTTCCTCGCGGGAGCTGTCCTCGCGACGGCAATCGTCGCGAATGCTGTCCCACGCGACGTCAGCCGGTTCAAGGCGCTCGATGCGTTCGCGCAGGCACTCGCGACGGTGCAGACGAGCTACGTCGATCCAGTCGACGAGAAGAAGCTGCTGTACGACGCCGCGCGCGGGATGCTGCACAACCTCGACCCGCACTCGACGTTCTTGCCACCGAACCGGTACCAGCAGATGCGGCAGGACACCGAGGGCGAGTTCGGCTCCGTCGGGCTGACGCTGTATCCCGGCGAGCTCGACGAGGCGCGCCCGCGCGTGCCGCCGTATCCCGGGATCGACGAGATCCAGGAAGGCTCGCCCGCCGAGGTTGCCGGCCTGCAGGTCGACGACAAGATCACCGCGATCGACAACGCACCGACGGCCGAGCAGGGCCGCGAGCTCCGCGACGCCGGCGCGTGGGAGACCAAGCTGCGCGGTGCCTCGGGCACGCGCGTGACGGTGACGGTGCTGCGCACGGGTTGGAAGGACCCGAAGTCGTTCGTGCTCGTCCGCGCGCAGGTCAAGCTACCGACCGTTCGCCACAAGGTCCTCGACAAGGGCATCGGCTACCTCGCGATCGCGCGGTTCTCCGAGGCGACGTCGGCCGACGCCGCGGCCGCACTCTCGTCGCTCAAGCAGCAGAACGCGCTCGACGTGCTCGTGCTCGATCTCCGCAACGATCCGGGCGGGCTCGTCGACCAGGCGATCCTCGTGGCGGATCAGTTCCTCGACTCGGGAACGATCGTCAGCATCCGCGGACGCCTGAGCACGGAGAACCAGAGCGCACACAAGGGCGGGCTCGCGACGACCGTCCCGGTGATCGTGCTCGTCGATCAAGGCACGGCGTCCGCCGCGGAGATTCTCGCGGCCGCACTTCGCGATCACGGACGCGCCAAGCTCGTCGGTCAGACGACGTACGGCAAGGGCACGGTCCAGACGTTCTACGATCTAGAGGATGGCGCCGGCCTCAAGCTGACGACCGCCCGCTATTACACCCCCAAAGGCAACTCGCTGGAATCAAAAGGGATCGTCCCGGACGTCAAGGTCGAGGCGTTCACTCCGGACGAGATCGTCGTAGGTGGGGGGAATGGCAGTGGCGCCGGCTCGGGGAGTGATGTCACAATCGACGAGTCGGTCACCGACGATCCACAGCTCACCACCGCTGTAAAGCTTGCGAAGCAGGCTCTCCGCGGTGGTAGCAAGTAGTCGGCCCTACAGTTGTTTTGTCAGAGCTTGGACTGGTAGAAACATTAGGACGTTTGCGTTCACTCTGACGCTGAGCGGGGAAACCATCCGACGATGTTCAAGCTGGTGATCCAGGATGACGAGGGGAAGACTACGGTCGTTCCCTTGATCCGTGACGAGATCACGATCGGTCGAAAAGAGGGCAACACGATCCGGCTCACCGAGCGGAACGTCTCCCGCCGACACGCCCGGATCGTTCGCGCCAACGGTGAGGTCCAGATCGAGGACCTCGGCAGCTATAACGGGATCCGCGTCAACAACGCGCGAATCGCCGAACGGGTGGCGCTGCGCGTCAGCGACCAGGTCCAGATCGGCGACTACAAGCTCTACCTCAAGGCCGAAGGTGTCGAGCAGGTCGACGATGCCCGCACGATGCCAATCGAGCGCGTCGATACCGCGCAGGCGTCGCAGCAGGCACAGACCGATGTCCTGCCCATCGCCGCCAACGGGACGCCGACGATGCCGATGGGCATCCCGCAGACCAACGGCAATGGCGCTGCTGCTCCGGCCGCCGCGGCCGCCGCCTCCGCAGTCTCCGGACTCAGCGCGCAGCTCGTCGGCAACCCGAATCGTACGCTCGTCGCGATCGCCGATACCGACCCCGCGGGTCGCCCTGTCGCGACCGCCGCCGCTGTCGCCGCGCTGACCGCGCCGGTCGGCTACGGCAAGCTCGTCGTCCTGTCGTCGAACTTCGCCGGCAAGGAGTTCGAGCTGTCGCGGCCGCAGATGATCATCGGTCGCACCGACGAGAACGACATCGTCATCAACCACCGCTCGATCAGCAGAAACCACGCCAAGCTCGTTCGCGAGCCCGAGACGGGTCGCTACACGGTCAGTGACCTGCAGTCGTCGAACGGCGTCCGCGTCAATGGTCAGGACTACGGCAAGGTCGAGCTCCGCCGCGGTGACGTGGTCGATCTCGGCCACGTTCGCCTGCGGTTCGTCGAGGCCGGCGAGGACTTCGTGTTCGCCCGCGACGCGGTCATCACGGACGTCCCCGACGTCGGTGGCAAGAAGGGCATGCTCGTCGCGATCGTGCTCGGCGTGCTCGTCCTCGGAAGCATCGGCGTGTTCTTCGCGGTCAAGGGCGGCGGCGACGATAAGAAGAACGGCAGCAATGACGTCGTGAAGCCTGTGGGCAGTGGCACCAACGGCGCGATCGAAGATGGCAGCGGCTCCGACGCCGTCGCGATCAACAAGGGCAGCAACGACGAGATCGAGATCAACACGGTCCCCGACGACGCGGCAGCGGCCGTCGCGATCGCCCCGGGCAGCGGCGGCAGCAACAACACGGTCACCAATACCAACCCGCCAGCGGGCGACGAGATCCAGCTCGAGTGCCGCAAGAACCAGGTCGCCAAGGAATGGACCAACCTGCTGGCGTGCGGAGAGAGCCTGATGTCGCTCGAGCCCACCAAGGCGAAGGAGTTCCTCGCCAAGGCGACGGTCGAGATCAAGGCGGAGTCGGCCAAGCGGAACATGGAAGACGCGCTCGCTGCTCGCAACTACAAGGGCGCGCGCGACGAGTTCGGCAAGATTCCGCGCGACTCGGTCTACAAGGCCGACGCCACCGCCAAGTTCAAAGACGTGATCGACCCTGTCGAGGCGGAATACGCCGACAAGGCGAAGTCCGCGACCACCGAGAAGCAGTGCAAGTTGTACAAGGCCGAGGCCGTTCAGAAGGGCGTTGGCGACAAGGCCAACGGCGTTCGCTGCCAGACCGAGACGCTCGCGGTCAAGAACCCCAACACCAACCCCAACCCGAACACCAACAACGGGTCGGGAACCACGACGGCCGCGACGCCGCCCAAGCCCGAGTGCGATGCGGATGCGCTTCGCCAGAAGGGCGACGATCACCTGCAGACCGGCATGGACGCTGCCGCCCTCGCGGCGTTCGAGGCCTCGATGCGCTGCCGCCCCGATCCGACGCTGTTCCGGCGCGCCTTCCTCGCCGCTTGCCGCTCGAAGAACGCCGCCAAGGCGAAGGCGTACTTCCCCAAGCTGCCCGCCAAGGACGCGACCCCGCTCTCGCAGATGTGTATCCGCAACGGCATTCCGATTCCCTGAAGCGCTCGGCGGATCTCTAATGTTGCCGCTTGTTTGACCCCGCGGCGCCGGTTGGTGTACGAGGGGGGAGGCCGGGGGTCGATCCGGTCTCCGGAGGCGACATGTTCGTCCGTTCTGCCCGAGTATTTGTAGCGGCTGCTCTGATCACTACCCTCGGCGTGGCCTCGCGCGCGAGTGCTGAGCCCGCGGGCAACATCGAGCTAAGTGGCTTCCGGCCCGCGATGGATTCGCGCGGCTACCTCACGGTCAACGCCAGTCAGGTCCTCGGTCACACCGAGTTCTCGTTTGGCCTCGGCTCGCTCGACTGGGGGTACAAGCTCCTCGATTTCGAGAGCGGGCCCAACGCCTACTCGATCGACAACATCATCACGGCGACGCTGATCGCCGCGGTCGGCATCAAGGCCGGGCCGATCGAGCTCGAGTTCGGCGCATCCGTTCCGCTGCGGATCATGAACGGCATCCGCACGCCCAACTACGAGGGCGACCCCGGCAACCCGAACGACGACCTCAACTTCAAGGTCGACGGTCAGGGCCTCGGCAACGTCGGCCTCCACCTCAAGACGCGCTTCCTCAAGACCAGCCGTCCGCCGCACGTCGGCATCGGTCTGATCGCCAGCGTGTTCCTGCCGACGGTGAATCCCGAGAACCGGTGGATGGGCACCGATCAGGTGATGCCGCAGGTGATGGGCATCCTCGACAAGGAGTTCGGTCGCACCGGCCGGCTCCGGATGTCGCTCAACGCCGGTATCCGGATCCGCAGCACGCGCACGTACACGGATAACGATCCGGGCACGGCCGCGCAGCCCGCGCCTGTCACGGGCGGCACGATCACCGCGAGCGGCGAGATCCCCTTCGGCTTCGGCATCGCGTATGCGATCGCCAAGCAGAAGTTCGACATCGTCGCCGAGGTCATTGGCGCGGTCCCGCTGGGTGACAAGGAGAACTACCAGCCGCTCGAGGCGATCGCGGGCGTGAAGCTCTACCTCGCGCGCAACTCGTTCCTCTCGCTTGGCGGTGGCACGGGCCTCCAGCCGGCGAAGGGCGCGAACCCCGACGTCCGCGCCTTCATCGGCATCGTGTTCGAGCCGAACATCGGCGACCGCGACGGCGACGGCCTCAAGGACGACGTGGACAAGTGCCCCGACGATCCGGAGGACTTCGACGCGTTCGAGGACGAGGATGGCTGCCCCGAGCCCGACAACGATCGCGACGGCATCCTCGACGAGGACGACAAGTGTCCCCTCATCCCCGAGGACAAGGACGGCTTCCAGGACGAGGACGGTTGCCCCGAGGGTGACAAGAACGATCGCGACGGCGACGGCATCCTCGACAACGTCGACAACTGCCCGGACGATCCCGAGGACTTCGATCAGTTCGAGGACGAGAACGGCTGCCCGGATCCGGACAACGATCAGGACGGCATCCTCGATGTCGACGATCTCTGCCCGAACGATCCCGAGGACAAGGACGGCTTCGAGGACGAGGACGGCTGCCCGGATCTCGACAACGACAAGGACCGCATCCTCGACAAGGACGACAAGTGCCCGAACGAGCCCGAGACCTACAACGGCCTCGATGACGAGGACGGCTGCCCGGATCGCGGTCGCGTCATCGTGACCGACACCGGCATCGAGATCCTCGACATGGTGTACTTCGAGTACAACAAGGCCGTCATCAAGTCGCAGTCGTTCCCGATCCTCGACGCGGTCGCGGCCACGATGCAGGGCAACCCGAGCATCCAGCTGATCGAAGTCCAGGGTCACACCGACGAGCGCGGCAACGACGCGTACAACCTCGACCTCTCCGACCGGCGCGCTGCATCCGTGAAGAAGTACCTGACGGACAAGGGCGTCGAAGAGAAGCGCCTCGAGTCGCAGGGCTACGGCGAGACGCAGCCAATCGATCGCCGCAGCAACGAGGCCGCGTGGGCGAAGAATCGCCGCGTCGCGTTCCTGATTCTCAAGCGCGCCTCGGACTAACTGGCACCCGTGACGGCTGCTGGTAGGCTAAGACCATGATCCGCTTGATCGTGTTCCTCTGCCTGGCAGCCGGCTTTGTCTGGTTCGGGTCGAGCGTGCAGATCGGCAAGCGCACGCTGTTCGGACACGTGCGCGCGATCTGGGCGACCGAGGAGGTCCAGGACCTCAAGCACGGCGTCGAAGAGAAGGCGGGCCCCGCCGTCGACCGGGTCAAGCGCGGCGTCAAGGCGGGCATCGAGGCGGCGAGCGGCGACGACGACGGCTCGGCTGCCGGCTCGGGCTCGGCTGCGGGCTCCGGCTCCGCTGTCACCGTGCGCCCGTGAAGTTTCCGCTGACCGAGCTGCTGCTCGAGGAGGCGCGAACGTTCGAGCTACGTTCCGCGTGTCGCGACTGCTTCTTCTGGAGCTCGGCGCGTGGCGAGTGTTGGCACGACTGGCCCGACGAGGGACAGCGACGCTGGCCGCTCGATGCGCCCGATCCGGTCACCGGCGTACGGCCGACCGAGGTCGCGTTCTGCAAGGAGTTCGAGCTGCGCTAGCGAGCGAGACCTCGATGCGCCACGCGGATGCGGGCGTCTTGCCGTGCTCGCGCGATTCACCCGGGCTAGAGCGCGAACGAGCAGGGACCGCCAACGGACTGCTGGTCGGCATCCAACAACCCGCACTCGATGCGTCGGATGCGGGCGTCGTGCTCGCGCGGCTCGAGCGTGAACGGGCAGACATCCAACAACCCGCACTCGATGCGTCGGATGCGGGCGTCGTGCTCGCGCTATCCGCCCAGCGCAGAGCGCGAACGAGCGGGGACCGCCGACGGACTGCTGGTCGGCATCCAACAACCACCACTCGATGCGTCGGATGCGGGCGTCGTGCTCGCGCGGCTCGAGCGTCCGCGCAGACATCCAACCACCCGCACTCGATGCCTCGGATGCGGGCGTCGTGCTCGCGCCACCCGCCAAGCGCAGAGCGCGAACGAGCGGGGACCGCCGACGGACTGCTGGTCGGCATCCAACAACCAGCACTCGATGCGTCGGATGCGGGCGTCGTGCTCGCGCGGCTCGAGCGTGCGCGCAGACATCCAACAACCAACACTCGATGCGTCGTCGGATGCGGGCGTCGTACTCGCGCCACCCGCCCAACGCAGAGCGCGAACGGGCAGAGGCTCCGGACGGGGCGAACTGGTGAGCGGCGGCCACGCGCGATGAACATCACGAACGGTTGTCGATGGAGCGTCATCGCTGCGTTTGCCCGCGGACTCGAGTTCTCCGACGAGGAATCGACCGGTGTTCGTTCACGCGACGCACGATTTCCCTTGACGAAGGATTCGCGCGTACGCAAATCGCATCGAGCGTTCGTGGTTCAGACGTCTCGCGAGAATGGATCTTCTCTCGCCTGCGTGCGGTTCTCGCTCGTGATGGATCGAGTGTCGACTCGGTCGGCGTTCGTCGCACACAGCGCAAATCAGAGCGCCGAATATGTCGTGGTACTGAGAAGAGTGCGCGTGATGGGTGCGCGCGGTGAGGAGATAGCGATGTTCGATCAGGCGAGTGTCGAGTGTGTCGTGACCAGCGGCAAGCAAGTCCCGGCGTGGGTGCGGCTGCACGGCGAGATGAAGTCCGCGACGCGGCGGCGCTGTGCGTGGGACGCCGAGCACGTACGGCATCTGCGCGAGGCCGAG
>JANOPP010000243.1:0-10233 GCA_031421915.1 Myxococcales bacterium
GAGGTCGAGCTCGTACTTCCCGGGGCGCGCCGTGAACCGGCCGCGGAACCGGAACCGCTGATCGCCAACGGGCCAGCTCCGGCCACCCATGATCCACGAGCCGCTGATCACGACATTGCCGTCCTCGCGCGGCTTCGCGCCGACCCGGCAGTCGCGCCTGCCACCGATCGAAACCGGGCATGCCATGTGGCCGTACGTGATCGGGGTGATCACGTCGATCTGGTGCGTGCCGCCAACGACCTCGACCTTGATCGGCGCCATGCCGACGTACGTGCCATCGACGAACACCTTGCCGTCGGGCTCGTCGCTCTCGATCTCGAGCGTTCCGGGTAGCACGCGCAACTCGCCGATGAGCTTCTCGATCGCTCGGCGATCGGCGGCCTCGGGCACGAGCTCGAGGTACTTCTCGAAGCTCGAGATCGCATCGCCAAAGTCCTTCGCGCGGCGCTGAGCGTCGGCGATGTTGAACATCGTGTCGGGGTGCGGCGCGATCGCGTGCGCGCGCTTGTACTGCTTGACCGCCTCGTCGAGATCGCCTTTCGCATCCGCCTTCTGGGCGGCGGCGAACGCCTCGCCGGCGGCCTTGGCCAGGCGCGGCGGCAGGCCGCGGGGCCCCGCGATCACCGGAGCGGCGAGCAGCACCAAGACGAGCAGCGAACGCATGCCCTCTCGTAGCACCGCCCCCGGGGAGCCTCACCCCATACGATCGGACAATGCGCCGTGGAACGCCGCGCACCGCTCGCCGCTGACCGAGCACCGAACGCGCACGCCCGCGGGTGCTCCATCGCGAGCCAGGTGCTGCTCCACCGCGGTGCGGTGTTCCGTTCCGGATCAAGAACGGCACCGAAGATCCGGCAGGTTCGCGTGGTCGAGTTCTTGAAAGGGAGGGACGCATGGATGACCGGAACCCGAAGCGCGATCTGGTGCTCGCCCCCAGCGAGTACGCCTATATGCAGGACGTCACGAAGGGCATCATCAAGACGTATACCGGCCCGACGGTGATCAATCCGACCGCGCAGGAGCGGCCGGTCGTCTTCGATCCGGACAAGAAGCTATTCGAGCCGTGCGCGCTCGAGGCCGCGGTCCAGCAGATCGCGATCGCGCCCGAGGGGTACTACGTGGTCCTCAAGAACCCCTCGGTGCGGCTCGATCACCCGGCCGCCGGCGGGGTGTTCCCGTCGCCGGATCTCACCGTCGGTCGCAAGATCAACATCACCGGGCCGTGCTCGTTCGCGCTGTGGCCGGGGCAGCTCGTCCAGCTCGTCCAGGGCCACCACCTGCGCTCGAACCAATATCTGCTGGTGCGTGTCTACAACGAGGAGGAGGCGCGCAAGAACTGGAGCCAGGCCGTGATCAAGCCGGCGACACCCGACTCGGGCGCGGAGTCCGTGGTGCCCATGGACCTCGCGGTCGGCAAGCTCCTCATCATCAAGGGCACCGACGTGTCGTTCTACATTCCGCCGACGGGCGTGGGGGTCGTGGAGGACTCGTCCCCCTGCGGGGAGACTTCGCGCGTGGGCTCGTGGGTGCGGAATGCGCTGACGCTGGAGCGCCTCGAGTACGCGATCCTCGTCGATCAGAACGGCAAGAAGCGCTACGAGCGGGGACCGCACGTCGTGTTCCCCGAGCCGACCGAGGTGTTCATCATGCGCGACGGTGCGCGAAAGTTCCGCGCGATCGAGCTCAACGAGATCCAGGGGCTCCACATCAAGGTGATCGCGCCGTACACGGAGAACGGCCGCACGTACCGCGAGGGCGACGAGCTGTTCATCACCGGCAAGGAGACGGCGATCTACTTCCCGCGCGAGGAGCACTCGCTCGTGCGCTACGACGGCCACGACAAGCACTTCGCCGTCGCCGTCCCCGCCGGGGAAGCGCGCTACGTGATGAACCGCAAGACCGGCGAGATCCGCATGGTCCGCGGTCCCGCGATGCTCCTCCCCAATCCCGTCGACGACGTCATCGTCCGGCGCGTGCTCTCCGATCGCGAGTGTTCGACCTGGTATCCGAACAACGTCGACGCACTGTCCTACAACCGGGGTCTGCGCCAGCTCGAGGATGCAGGCGCTCGCCCGGGCGCCGTCGCCGAGGGCGAGGTCAAGAAGACCAAGGGCGCCTCGGCGGCCCACCAGGTCGCGATGGGACCGGCGAGCTTCGAGGCGGTCGATCGCTCGAACCAGTTCACCAAGCCGCGAACACTGGTGTTCACGACCAGGTTCGAGGGCGTGCCCGCGGTCAGCGTGTGGGTCGGCTATGCCGTGCTCGTCGTCGACAAGCAGGGTCGCCGCCGCGTCGAGCACGGACCGAAGAACCTCCTGCTCGAGTACGACGAGTCGCTCGAGGTCATCCAGCTCTCGACGGGCACCCCGAAGTCGAGTGAGCGCCAGGTCCAGACCGTGTTCCTTCGCGTGCTCAACAACAAGGTCAGTGATCGCTGCGTCGTCGAGACCGCCGATCACGTGCAGGTCACGCTGTCGTACGCGATGCGGGTGAACTTTGACGGGGAGCCTGCCCGCTGGTTCGAGGTCGAGAACTACGTGAAGTTCCTCTGCGACCACGTGCGCTCGGTCCTCAAGGGCAGCGCCAAGAAGCACACGATCGAGGCATTCTACGCGCAGAGCGTCGATCTCGTGCGCGACGCGATCCTCGGCACCGCAGAGCAGCGCATTGGCATGCAGTTCCCCGAGAACGGGATGCACGTGACAGACGTCGAGGTCCTCGGCGCCACGATCGACGACGAGGGCATCGCCGCGCTCCTCGGCGACGCGCAGCACGAGGCCGTCGAGTCCAACATCATGGTGCTCCGCGCGCAGCGAGGGCTCGAGCTCACCGCGAAGCGCGAGGCGATCAGCCGCGGCGAAGCGGACGCGCGCGCGGAGACAGCCCGCCGGCTCGCCGAGCTCGAGGTCGCGGCGACCACGGACCGGCTCCGCGTCGCGATGGCGCAGATCCAGGCGGAGCTCGATCAGGCCGCGGCACACAAGCAGGCCGCGGTCGCACGCAACGCGATCGCCGACGTCGATCACGCGGCGGGGCTCGCCCGCCAGAAGCAGGCCTCCGAGCTCGAGACCTCGATCGAGGCGGCGCACCAGGCGCTCGTGCTGCAGGCGCTGAAGGCCGAGGTCGACAACGCGGTCGCGCGGTTCGGTGCGGCGCAGGGTGGATTCTCCGAGGCGCTGCTGGCGCTCTCGAACCACGAGGTGCTCGCCAAGGTCGCCGAGGCGATGTCGGTCCAGAGCTTCGTCGGAGGCAAGACGCTGACCGATGTGATCGACAAGGTGTTCGCGGGCACTCCACTCGCGGGCCTGATGGACAAGGTGAAGGCGAAGACCTTGACCAACGGACACGCCCTGATGCCCGTCACGTAGCCGCCGGGGTGCTATCAACCGGGCATGGCCCCGAGCGCGTTCGACGGTCCGCTCCTCGCGGGCCGCTATCGACTCGGGCCGCAGCTCGGCAAGGGCTCGCAGGGCGAGATCTTCCTGGCGCGCGACGACAAGGCCAAGGGTGCCGACGACCGCGAGGTGATCGTCAAGCGCCTGACGCCGCGCGGCACCTGGAAGTCGTTCGAGCTGTTCGAACGCGAGGCGAAGGTTCTCTCGCAGCTGCGGCACGCCGGCATCCCGCGCCACCACGCGACGATCGAGGAGCCACCGGGCACGTTCAACCTCGTGATGCAGCGCCTCGCGGGCGACAACCTGCGCGAGCTCTCGCAGCGCCGCCGGCTCTCGCACCTCGAGCTGCGCGAGGTCCTGATCCGTTGCCTCGAGATCCTCGACTACCTCCACACGCGGTCTCCGGCGGTCGTTCACCGTGACATCAAGCCGTCGAACATCCTGCGCGCGCCCGACGGCAAACTCGCGCTCGTCGACTTCGGCGGCGTGCTCGAAGCGGCGCGCGACAAGGGCGGCTCGACGATCGTCGGGACGTTCGGCTACATGGCGCCCGAGCAGCTGCACGGTCAGGCGACGCCCGCCTCCGACATCTATTCGCTCGGCGCCACGATCGTCGCGCTCGCCGGCGGCATCGAGCCCGAGGATGTCCCGCGCAAGGGACTGCGCATGGATCTCGAACGGCACCTGCCCGCGCTCGATCCGGGGCTACGCGTCGTGCTGTCGGCGATGACCGATCCGGATCCCGACAAGCGACCGCAGCGCGCGCGCGATGTCGTCGCGCTCCTCGCGAAGTCGAAGGCAAGCCCGCCCCTCGACGAACCGCGCACGGCGCTCGCGCGACAGGGATCATCGTCGGTCGGTTCGCGCCGGATGTTCCGCGATATTCCCGAGCCGATCGGCACGCTGCTGCGGCTCGGCGTGCTCGGGTTCGGCGCGGGCGGCTGGATCGGCATGGTGAGCGTGCGGCTCGCATTGCTGATCACGATCGGCGTGATCGCGGGGCTCGCGTTCCCCGCGCGGAAGAAGGTCGGGATGGTCGGCAAGGAGCTCGACTCGATGCTCTCCGAGGGCCAGAGCGGGTTCACCGATCTGATGCGCGGCGCGATGGCGCGGCGTCGTTGATCGCGTACCGTTCCCTCATGTTGTTCACCCGAATCGCCGCGACCATTGTCATCTGGCTCGTCGCCGCCTGCACGAGCACGCCGCCGCCCACGGCGCCGGGGCCGGTCGCGTTGCCGAAAGAGCCTGTCGCCGCGTTCGATCCGGCGCTCCTCGGTGCGAACTGCGCCGAGGGTCAGGCCTGCACCGTTGGTGCGATGTGCAAGGCGTACTACGGCTTCGCCGGTGCGAGCGGCCCCGAGTTCAAGACCTGCGAGCTCCGGTGCGACGAGGACAAGACCGCGTGCCCGGCCGGAACGAAGTGCATCACGATCGCCGATGGCGCAGGCACGGTGTGTCGCCCGACCGAGGACTGACATGGAGAAGGTGCGACTGATCACGATCCCGTTCTCGCACTACTGCGAGAAGGCCCGGTGGGCGCTCGAGCGCTGCGGCATCGCCTACGAGGAGGATGGCCACCTCCCGATCTTCCACTACCTCGCGAACCGGTTCGCCGGTGCCAAGCGCACCGTGCCCGTCGTCATCTCCGGCGGCACGCGGATCACCGACTCCACGGAGATCATCGCGTGGGCCGACTCGCAGAAGCCCGGAACACTGCTCCCCGAGAACAAGGCCCAGCGCGAAGAAGCGCTCGCGCTCGAGGACGAGCTCGACAACCAGCTCGGTCCTGCGACGCGGCGGTGGGCGTACTTCCACCTCCTGCCGCGCAAGGACCTCGACCACATCCTCACGCGCGGCGTCCCGCGCTGGCAGAAGGTCGCGCTCAAGGTGACGCGCCCGATCGCCGTGACCATGCTGAAGCGCGGCCTGAAGATCGACGCGGCCGGTGCCGAGCGGTCGCGCGCGAAGATCGACGAAGCGTTCACGCTGTTGTCCGAGCTGCTCTCCGATGGCCGGCGTTACCTCGTCGGAGATCGGTTCTCGGTCGCCGACCTGACGTTCGCGTCACTCGCGTCGCCGATCCTCCTGCCACGCGAGCATCCGTTCGGCCTGCCGCAGCCCGAGGAGTTCCCAGCTGCCGCGCGCGAACAGATCGAGGCGTGGCGCGGCACGGCCGCGGGCTCTCACGCGCTACGGATCTACGCGGACCACCGCAGCCTGTGACCGCATGACCGAGCTCTCCTCAACCCTGCAGGCGCAGCTCGGGCTCGGCGTGGACCCTCGTTCAGATTCGTTCGGTGAACGTGCGTGCCATTTGGACCCTCAACCGGCCGCGGCCACGACGTGTTCCCGGCCCGCGGGGCGGAGCGTCAGGACCGCCACCTCGGCGTGTGTGCCCTCGCCGAATCGTCGGGTTACGCCCGAGAACCCGACACCCGGGGTCACGTAGAGGGTGGTCTTCGCGTCGCCCTCGCCGACCTCGAACAGGCCTCGGCGGAAGTTGAGGCCGGCGCGCTTCATGATCCGGTCGGTGATCCCCTTCACGTACATCTGGCCGCCGTGGGTGTGGCCCGACATCACGAGATCGGCGCCACGGCGAGAGATCTCGGGTGCATGATCGGGCGAGTGACACAGCACGACCCGTGACATCCCGCGCGGCACCCCGGCGAACGACGCGTCGAGATCGTGGTGGCGCGTGATCGGATCGTCGACGCCGATCATCGCGAGCGGCGCCCCGCGGACCTGGGCAATCGTCGTCTGGTTGCGGAGCACCTCATAGCCGTTGCGCTCGAGCGCGCTCGTCACGCCCGCGCCCCATACGAAGTAGTCGTGGTTCCCGAGGACGGCGAGCACGCGCGGTGCGCGCAGGCCACCGAGCTGGTCCCCGGCGAGCGCGACCTCGCTGCGGCGCCAGCACACGTAGTCGCCGGTCAGCACGATCAGATCGGGATTCGACGCGTTCGCGGCATCGATCGCGGCCTTGATGTGCGAGGCCGGCGTCAGGTTGCCGACGTGGATATCGGAGAGCTGCGCGATCTTCACGCCGTCGTGGCGCGGATCGAGACCGGCGATCCGCACCTCGAGGTGCGTCACGCGCGGCGGTACTGGACCTGCCATCCAGGCCACTCTGCGGCGGGTCCCGGGCCTTGGCAATGCCACATGTGTGACGCGCGTGCGTAGTTGCCTTTGCATCCCCCGGCATCTCCTGCCAGCATGAACAGATGGCAGTGGCGGCTCGTACCCCAGGCCCCTCGGAAGCGCGCGTCCCGTGTCCGCTCTGTGGAGGCCTCGTGCATCCCATCGCGGGCCGCTGCAAGCACTGCAAGGCGGACATCGCTGCGTCGCGCAGTTCGCGGCCGGCCGCGATGGCTGCCCTGCCCTCGCTGGCGGCCGGCGGCATGCCGCCTCTCGTGATCGATCCCCCGGCGGCAATCCTCGGCAACGGGGACACGAGCGGCCCGGTGCAGAGTGCCTACGCACCAAACCTCGCCGCGACGATCGTCTCGCCTTCGCCGGTCATCGCGATCGCGAACCCGTATCACGACGAGTCGCGCCCGATCCTCCCACCGCGCCCGACCGGTCGGATGCAGACCGAGCCGACGCGATCGATGTGGCGCAACTGGCCGGTCATCGTGATCGTGCTCGCCGTGCTCGCGATCGCCGCCGCGGTAGTCCTGATGCTGTGGCCGCCCGCGGGTGAAGCGAAGGCCGACGGCAAGAAGCTCGCACCGCCCCCCGCACCCGAGCGGATGGACACCAATCCGATGCCACCACGTGATCCGGGCGCGGGCGTGACGCCCAGTGGCCCCTCCGATCCGTGGAGCAACCGCGGTGGCGTGACACCGCCGCCCGACGACCCCGACGACATCGATCCACCCGACGTGCTCGCCGATCCATTCGCGAACCCGGGCGGTGGCAATCCCGGTCTCCAGCCGTTCGGAACGAACCCGTTCGCCGGCGCCGCCGGTGGCGGAGCCCTCGTGTTCGCGATGATCACGCGCGCGTGTGATCGGATGAAGCAGTGCCCCGGGTCGGGCGTCGCGGACATGTGCTCGGCGCTGCAGACCTCGCTCGGTGCGTTCCCGATGCCGCCCCCGCCCGCGAGCTGCGTCGCCGCCCAGCGCTGCCTGTCGCAGATCGACAAGCTCGACCTGTGCGGGAGCACGACCTCGAGCCCGCTCGGCGGCGGCCTCGCCGACGTCACGATGCTGCTCAGCACCGCGCAGGATTGCATCGACGCTGCGCGCTGCTGAGGTTGCCAAGCAACGTTAGTTTGCTGACGTCACGCAGCCCGTGACCTCGCCCGAGATCGCGGCGCCAGGCGCGGTCGTCGATCCGTCGTACGAGTAGAGGTCTCCGAGCACGAAGGTCGCGCGGTACGGAGAGAGCCCGATGACCTCGAACCTGCCCGAGCGCGCGATGAACCCGGTGCACTCGCCCGGTGACTGGCAGCTGGCGCTGGCCGCTCCGGTCAGGAACTTGACGTTCTCGAGCGCGACGTCGTGAACACCCAACGCAGCGAAGTCATCGGTCAGAACGTCGCGCGCTACCATCGAATAGGAACCCGCCGCGTTCGCCGTGAAGCCGCCGACGCCGACGATCCGGGTGGACACTTCTACGACCGCGGCCGACGGCGAGTCGAGCTCGTACACGCCAGAGAGGTGGATGCGTTCCCCAGCGCACGATGGATCGGTCGCGATGGGTCCGTCGGTGGTTGACGGCGCATCGGGCGTTCCGGACGCACCGCCGAGCGAATCGTCGTTGGCCGCACAGCCCGCGACAATGAGGGCCGTGAGGAAGGTGAACGAGTGTAGCGGTTGCATGGTGAGCCCCTCACCAACTTCCACGCCAACGCCGAAGATGTAGTTACGTGGGACTGCGGGTCGGCAGAATGGGGTTCGGCGCGGATCCACGACAGGCGCGTCGCGGTCTGGCTCGACACGTCGAACGCTCACGACTGTATCGACGCCGCACGCTGCTGAGCGTCTCCGCGGTAGGCTGCGCGCGTGCAGCCTCCTCCGTTCGAAGTCTTCCGCGAGCCGTCTGCGATGCGCGCGCGGTCCGAGGACCTCCGCCGCGACGGCCGCAAGATCGCGGTCGTCCCGACCATGGGCGCTCTCCACGACGGTCACCTCGCCCTCGTGCGCCACGCGCGTGCGCGCGCCGACATCGTGATCCTGACGATCTTCGTCAACCCGACGCAGTTCGGCCCGAACGAGGATCTCTCGCGCTACCCACGCGACGAAGCCGGCGACCTCGCAAAGGCGCGGCCCGCCGGGATCGATCTCGCGTTCTGTCCGCCGGCCTCCGCGATGTACCCGGCCGGAGCGCAGACGTTCATCGAGGTCCGCGATCTTCAGAAGCCGATGTGCGGCGCGAGTCGCCCGGGCCACTTCGCGGGCGTCGCGACCATCGTGAGCAAGCTGTTCAACATCACGCTACCTCACCTCGCGGTGTTCGGCGAGAAGGACTACCAGCAGCTCGCGATCATCCGCCGCATGGTTCGCGATCTCGATTTCGGGATCGAGATCGCGAACGTGCCGATCGTGCGCGAGGCAGATGGGCTCGCGCTGTCGTCGCGCAACGCATATCTGTCGGCGGAGCAGCGGCACGCTGCGCTCGCACTGTCGCGCGGCCTCGCGGCGGCCGAGGTCGCGTTCCGCGGCGGAGAACGTTCATCGGCCGCACTGCTCGCGGCGGCGCGCGCACCGATCGAGGCTGAGTCGCTCGCGCGGATCGACTATGTCGAGCTCCGCGATGCGGTCGAGCTGACGCCGTTCGAGAATCGCGTCGATGACCGCGCGGTCCTCGCACTCGCGGTCTTCGTCGGCGCGACGCGCCTGATCGACAACCGCGTCCTCGCCGCACCGCCGTGACCATTGCCCACTGACCACCCGAGCAACCCACGCTGTCCGAGCGTGTCGAGCTTCTGAGCAAGCCCATGACCAAGAAGCTCACTCTCGCCCTCGTCCTCGCGGCGATCGCGATCGCCCTCGTGATGTGGCGCTGTCGCAGCGGTGCCGACGACACGACCACCGCAGCCACGCCGACCCGCGGCTCGGCCGCCGTCGCGAAGCCGACCACCGCCAGCGCGAAGCCGCGGCCGGATCCGATGAAGCTCCCGAAGGCGTCGGTCGCCGGGAAGATCACGCTCGATGCGACGAAGGCGCCGATCGCGGGGATCCGGGTCTGCGCCGCGGGCTGGTCGAAGTCGCTCGGCGACGAGGTGTTGCGCGAGCCGCACTGCGTGACGACGGGCGAGGACGGGCTGTACAAGCTCGAGCCGCTGTTGCCGGCGCGCTACACGATCACCGCGAGCGGTCGCGGCTATCGGCCCGCGGTGCACGAGGTCGGCGGCGACCGCAAGCGGCGCGAGCTGAGCGTCTCGATCGGCGAGCACAAGACGGGCATCGACATCGCGCTGCGCAGCGGCGGCGCCGAGGTCACGGGCACGGTCGCGGACGTCAGCGGCGGACCGATCGCGAAGGCGCGCGTGTGGTCCGGTGAGCACGGCGGCCCGATGGTGTTCACCGAGTCCGACGAGGCCGGTGCGTTCGTCCTCTGGGTCGACAAGACCAACGCGAACATTCACGCCGCGGCGGACGGCTATACCGACGAGGATGCGTGGGTCGATGCGCCCGGCAAGGTCGAGCTCCTGCTCACGCCCGAGTCGATCATCGCGGGCATCGTGATCGACGCGGCGACGAGCCAGCCGATCGAGGGCGCGCGGGTGCAGGTCGGCGAGTGGAGCGGCGCGAAGACCACGTACAGCGACTCCGCCGGAACGTTCCGGGTGAACCGGATCGATCCGGGACGGCACGTCGTGATCGCGCGCACC
>JANOPP010000244.1:0-1894 GCA_031421915.1 Myxococcales bacterium
TCAGTAACCGCGAGCTATGTGATCGAGCGCGGCGAGCGGCGCCGGGTGACGCTGCGCAACCTCGATCTGGAGCGCTCGCTGCACCAGCGCACGAAGGAACTGGGCGAGGCACACTTGGAGGTCGTTCAGCGCTTGGCGAACGCGGTCGAGACACGCGACCTCGAGACCGGTGCTCATGTCGCGCGCATGAGTTCGATGTGCGAGCGGCTCGCGCTGGCCGCTGGCATGCCCGCGGCAGAGGCCGAACTGCTGCGGCATGCCAGCGTGCTGCACGACATCGGCAAGCTGGCCGTTCCCGACGCGATCCTTCTCAAGAAGGGCGAACTCGACGTCCGCGAGCGCTCGGTCATGCAGCAACACGCGCTGGCCGGCGCCGCGATGCTGAGCGACTCGCGCTCGCCGCTGCTGCGGCTCGGCGAGGTGATCGCCCGTACCCATCACGAGCGCTGGGATGGCGGCGGCTACCCGGCCGGGCTGCGCGGGGAGGAGATTCCGCTCGGTGGCCGGATCGCCGCTATCTGCGACGTGTTCGACGCGCTGATGGCCGAGCGCTCGTACAAGCGGGGGTGGGGGATCGACGAGACGATCACCGAGCTGATGTCCGAGCGCGGCAAGCACTTCGACCCCGCGCTCGTCGACACATTCGTCGCGATGCGGGAAGAACTCCAGGCGATTTATTACCCGCGTGGCGCGGCGGCCGACGACGGAGGGCTCGGCCAGCCTGCCGCAAGCGCACTGTCGCTCGCCGGGCCAGAGGGCTGAGACCGCTAGCCGAGCACCATCTGGGTGCAGATGAAGTTCGCCATCAGGCGATCCCCGCGCGAGACTCGTACCTGCCAGACGTGCGTGCGGCGCCCGACGTGGAGTGGCTCGGCGATTGCCGTGAGAACGTCGCCGTCACTCGCCGCAGCAAAGACGTTGGTCTTCAGTTCGACCGTCGTGAAGTTGGTATCCGGCGGCAGGTGGCGGAACGTACCCCAGGCGGCGACGGTGTCAGCGAGCGCCGTCCAGACGCCGCCATGCACGAACCCGCCTGCGTGCAGGTGGCGGCGGTCGACGGCCATCCGCCCGCGCGCGAACGCGTCGGTGACCTCGGTGATCTCGATTCCAAGGTCGCCGGGGAACGTTCCCGGAATGACCTCACGGCTGCGCTCGGGAGTGATCGCCTGGTTGGTCGTCATGCGGCGGCGAAGTCTATGCAGCGCGCGTGCCGGGATGGCCTACGCGGCAGGCGCGCGTGAGGTCAACGATCGCGCTATCCGCGCCCTATCCTGTAGGCACCGGCGACGCCTTGCCGTCCGCGTCCGCCGCTCCGCAGAAATCCTGAAAGCCGCACGAGAGGTAGTCCCATGGCCATCGCCGTCCCCTTCGAGGAGAAGACCGACGAGCAGAAGGCGATCACCGAGATGGTGCGCCAGTTCGCCGACGAGCAGATCCTCCCCAACGCCGAGCATTACGACCACGAGGACTCGTTCCCCGAGCCGATCGTCGAGCAGATGAAGGAGCTCGGCCTGTTCGGCGTCACGATTCCCGAGGAGTACGGCGGGATGGGCCTCGACCTCACGACCTACGTGATGATCGTCGAGGAACTGTCGCGCGGCTGGATCTCGATCTCCGGTGTCATCAACACGCACTTCATCGGCAGCTACCTGCTGATGAAGTACGGCAGCGACGAGCAGAAGCAGAAGTACCTGCCGCGCATGGCGACCGGTGAGATCCGCGCCGCCTTCTCGCTTTCTGAGCCCGAGATGGGCTCCGATGTTCAGGCGATCAAGACGGCCGCCAAGAAGGGCGACGACGGTCGCTACGAGATCAACGGCCAGAAGATGTGGGTCACCAACGGTCTGCGCTCAGATCTCGTCTTCGTGCTCGTAAAGACCGACCCCGAAGCGGA
>JANOPP010000245.1:0-19363 GCA_031421915.1 Myxococcales bacterium
CGGACGGGCCGTCTTCGACGACGGTGACCTCGTGGCCGCGTAGTCTGAGAAGATCGGCGACGAGCTCGCGGAGATCCGCGGCGTCATCGCAGACCACGGCGCGCAGCGGCTGCCTTGGACTGGTCGTCGTCCGCGACGGGACGAACGCCTGTGCCAGCGCCTCGGCGGCGAGTGGGATCTCGAGCGAGAAGGTGCTGCCCCTGTCGGTACCCGCGCTCGAGGCGTCGACGGTTCCGCCGTGCAGCTCGACGAGTCGCTTGACGAGACCGAGGCCGAGGCCGAGGCCGCCGGCGCCGCTCGACCGCACGCGCTCCTGGACGAACATGTCGAACACGCGCGGCAACACCTCGCGGGGAATGCCCTTGCCGTTGTCGGTGACCTTCACGAACGCGTTGCCGTGCTCGGTGCCCCACCGGACGACGAGCTTGCCACCGGGCTCGGTGTACTTGGCCGCGTTGTTGAGGAGGTTCGAGATCACCTGGACGAGCCGGACGGAATCGCCGTTGATGATCGCGGGTTCCTTGCCGCCGATCACCTGGACCGAGTGCTTGCGCGCGTCGATCACGCCGCGACACGACGTCACCGACTCTTCGACGATGTCGGCGATGTCGACGAGCTCGCGCCGGAGCTCGAGCTTGCCGGCCGTGAACCGCGCGACATCGAGGAGGTCGTCGACCATCCGCGTGATGTGATGGACCTGGCGCTGGACGATGCTGCGGATTCTTGCCGGGACCGGCTTGTCGGGATCGTGCTCGAGCACCTCGACGGCGGTCTGCAGCGGCTGCAGTGGATTGCGCAGCTCGTGCGCGAGGATCGCGAGGAACTCGTCCTTACGTCGGTCTGTCTCGGCGAGCTGCGCCATCTGGCGCTCCATGTCCTCGGCCTCGAACCGACGACGCTGCGCGAGCATCTCGCGTTCGTGGGCGCGGGCCTGTGCCTCGCGGAGCTCGTCTGCCTTGGCCTTGAGCTCGATCGTGCGCTCCTGAAGTTGGACGAACACGCTCGCCTTGGCGCGCAGCACCTCGGGACGCACTGGCTTCATGAGGAAGTCGAAGGCGCCGAGCTCGTAAGCGGTGATCACGGCGTCGTCCTGCCACGACATGCCAGTGACGAAGATGATCGGCGTCGCGCGGTTCTTGTCGCGAGCGCGTACGAGCTTCGCGGTCTCGAACCCGTCCATGCCCGGCATCGCGACGTCGAGGATGATCAGCGCGAAGTCTTGCTCGAGCAGCTTGCCGAGCGCCTCCACACCGGACTGTGCGAACACGAGCTTGCGACCGAGCGGTGCGAGGGCCGCCTCGACCGCGATGAGGTTGGCCTGGTTGTCATCGACAACGAGGATGTCGCGGCCGTAGCTGATCGCGAGACCGTCCGCTGTCGGAAGCGGCTCGTGGTCGAGTAGCTCGGGTGGAAGTTCGGTGTTCTTGGACATGGGGTCAGACGCGACTGCAGCCCCGACCCCGGTTTTCACGACGGCTCATCGCAGGCACCAATGCGAACCAATTTGCATGGCATGTGCCTAACAAAATTGAAATTTCGGGCTCTGATCACAGCTACTTCGGCAGAGGTACCGTGCGTGGGCGCTCGGTGCGCGCTCGCGCTCACAAAGCGTTGTTGCCACGGTGTGATCCACAGCCGCGCGAACTCGCTCGGGTCGGCGCAGCGGGCGACATCCAACCATGTGTTCTTCGGATGTCCGCAGCGCGGACGCACGTGCACCGCCGCTTGCACAACAGGCAGTCCCCCATGCTCGCTCGGATCCAGCCGCACGCATTCGTCATCTCCGCACGCACCGACGACCGCGATGTGATCCCGCTGTCGTCGGCTCTCCGCCATCCGCGCCACTCGTCGTGGATGCTGTCGCGCCTGACGCTCGACACCAAGCCGCGTCACCAGGCAGCCGACGAAGGCCTGCTGTCACCGTTCGAAGCTCCGACCGTCGGTGCCTACCGCCACTTCCTCGCGCGGATGTACGGCTTCACTGCGCCAGTCGGCGTTGCACTGCTCGCGACCCCGGGACTCGACGCCGAGCTGCTCGTCCCCCGCGTTCGCACGGGCTGGCTCGCCTCGGATCTCCTCGGGATCGGGCTCACGCGCACCGAGTCGCTGATGCTCCAGCGCAGGCTCGAGGTCCCGGCGTTCCGGACCGGCGCCGAGGCGCTCGGCTGGCTCTACGTCTCGGAGCGGTTCACGCTGCGACACGAGCTGATCCGCAATCGCGTGCGGGCCGTGCTGCCCGCGGCGTTCGAGACCGCGAGCGAGTATCTGATGTCGACGAGCGGTCGCGTGCACCAGCAGTGGAACGAGCTCGGTCGCGCCCTCGATCGTGCGGCGCGCAGCGAAGAAGTCGCCCTGCAGATCCTCGAGGGTGCACATGCCGCGTTCGACGCACAGCAGAGCTGGATCGACTGGACGATCTACGACGGCTTCTAGCAGGCCGGAACGAGATCGCGCCCACCGAAGAACTCGGTAACGAGCGCCTGCCATGACCGCGCGTTCTCCGCGGGACCGCACTTGAATGCGGGTTTCGCGAGCTTGCCGTCGCGCAGCATCTGGCGCTGCTCGGTGAAGTAGCGGACCGCCATCTCGGCCGCGTACTCGTGGACGCCGTTGCCGTTGTTCGGCTGGAACGCATAGTAATTGCCGGTCGCCTTCACGCGGGTCTTGTTCGGCGCGTACGGCGTGAGACACGCGACCTTGGTCCGGCACTTCGCGAGGATCGCGTCGTAGTCGGTCTGGAGGTTCTTGGCCGACCAGTCCCCGTGAGCGAAGTCGTTGTTGTGGAACAGCTCGTGGAACAGCGTCTCGAGGACGCCGGGCGCCGTGGTCAGCAGTGAACCCTCGACGTTGTACGTGATCGTCCAGCCGAACGCGTACGCACTCGGTGTCCGCTTCTTCACGGACCGTACGAACCGCAGCGACAGTGCGCGCCAGCGATAGTTTGGCGACGTGGTCTGGCCCTCGAACAGCTCGACGAAGAACGTGTCGATCGAGCGCAGCGCGGCGTCGGTCCACGTCAGGTGCTTGGCGTACTTGCCGAGCGGGAGCTGTGGGACGAGCTGGATCTTGCCGCGATAGCCGCCGTCCATGATCTCGGCGGGACCGACGCCCGCGATGGTGCCGTGGTCCGTGTACAGCGCGAGCGCGAGATCCTTCGCCTTGACGTCGGCGGCATACGCGGTCTCGATCAGGCAGTCCGTGGTCGTGCAGGTCGTGCGCTTACCCGGGGACAGGAGCTTGGTCGCGTCGCGCAGGGAGATCGCGGGCGCGGTCTGCGCGAACAGCACCGACGTCGTCGCGATCAACGCCCCGAGCAGGAGCCACCCACGCATCTGGAGATCATGAACCGGCGGGCGCCCGCATGCACGCAGATCATCTGCTAGCGTCCGCGGCATGAACCGTCTGCCCTTGTTGTTCATCGCGCTCGTCGCGTGCAAGACCGCTCCTGCTCCTCAGATGCTTCCGGTCAACGACCCGACCGGTGCTGCGGGGCCCCCGCCCGTGCTGACCGAGGTCCCGCCCGAGAAGGTCTCCGAGCCGCGCCGTCACGACGCGATCTCTCGCACCGAGCTGAACCGCTGGGCCGTGCGCGAGAACGTTCCGCTGTACTGGACGATCGACGCGAACAAGGATGGCAACTTCGATCCCGGCGAGAGCGCGTCGCTGTTGTTCTATCCAACGCAGAGCACGTGGGTGCAGAACGGTGCCTTCACGAAGGCGTTCGAGGCGGCCTACGATCAGATCGTCGCTGCGTCGCAGTCGCCCGGAGACCTCCTGACCGAGGACGGCAAGCGTCGCGAGCTCGTCGGCAAGGACCTCGATCAGGGCCGCGCGACCCTCGTCTACAACGACCTGTCCGAGCTCGGTGCCGCGGATCGGACGTTCGTCGCGCACATGATGACGGTCGGCAAGCTCGTCGATCAGCTGTACGAGCTGCAGAACGGAGCGACCGCGCTGGCCGCGCAGCTACCCAAGGACAACGCGAGCCGCAGCATGTTCCGTCGCAACCGCGGCCCGAAGTGCGTCGCGCCGGCCACCGAGAAGGATCCGCTGTGCTCCGCGATCCCCGGCGCACCGAAGCCGGTGTTCGACATCTACCCGGCGGATCTGCAGAAGCAGGACAAGTTCTGCTCCGTGATCGAGAAGCGCAAGGACGCCAAGACGCTCCTGTCTCCGTTCGCCGCGGTGCGTGGCTCGGGTGAGCAGCTCACGGCGGTCCCGATCACCGAAGCCTACAAGGACGTGATGACGGCGATCTCGAAGGAGCTCACGGCGGCCGCCGACGCGGTCAAGGATCCCGCCGAGGCACCGCTCGTGACCTATCTGCGCGCCGCGGCCGCGAGCTACCTGTCGAACAGCTGGGAGCCGGCCGACGAGGCGTGGGCGAAGATGACCGTCGACAACTCCAGGTGGTACGTCCGCGTCGCGCCCGACGAGGTGTACTGGGAGCCGTGCTCGTCGAAGGCGGGTACGCACCTGACGTTCGCGCGGATCAACCAGGGCTCGCGCGCGTGGCAGGCCAAGCTCGTCCCGGTCCAGCAGGAGATGGAGGCGGCGATCGCGAAGGCAGCGGGCAAGCCGTATGCCGCCCGCACCGTGACGTTCCATCTTCCGGACTTCATCGACATCGTGATCAACGCGGGTGACGATCGCAACGCGCTCGGCGCGACGATCGGCCAGAGCCTGCCGAACTGGGGCCCGGTCGCGAACGAGGGCCGTGGCCGCACCGTCGCGATGGTGAACCTCTACGGCGATCCGGACAGCATCGCAGCGCGGCGCTCGCAGGCCGAGAGCATGCTCGATGCGAAGAGTCTCGAGAACTACACCGGCGCGACCGACCCCGGTCTCCTGTCGACGATCCTCCACGAGGCGGCGCACAACCTCGGGCCCGCACACGAGTACATGGTCGGCGGGAAGAAGGCGGGCGCCGTGTTCGGAGGCCCGATGGCCTCCGTCCTCGAGGAGCTCAAGGCGCAGACGGCGGCGCTGTTCCTCCTCGACATGCTCGCCAAGAAGGGCGTGATCTCCAAGGAGCTCGCGGCGCAGAGCTTCGCCGATGCGATCGTCTGGGCGATGGGTCACGTCTCGCAGGGCATGTACACCGGCACCGGCGAGCGCAAGACGTACTCGAACGTCGCGGCGATCCAGATCGGGTTCCTCCTCGACAAGGGCGCCCTGACCTGGGATCTCCAGGCCACCGCTGGTAACGGCACCGACAAGGGCGCCCTCATCATCCACGGCGACAAGCTCGTCCCGGCGGTCAACGAGATGATGAAGGTCGTCGCGGGCATCAAGTCGCGCGGCGACAAGAAGGCCGCCGACGCGCTCGCGAAGAAGTACGTCGACGGTCCCCGCGTCCCGCACGCGATCATCTCCGAGCGGTTCCAGCGCTTCCCGAAGGCGAGCTTCGTCTACTCGGTGCGCCTCTAGACACCGCCGATGGCCCGGCCTCGTCGAGCGCAGCCGCTGTTGATCCGGATCACGCACTGGATCAACGTGCCCGTGCTCGTGATCATGGCGATGAGCGGCCTCGAGATCCTGCTCGCGTATCCGTTCTTCGGCCCGCGCGGCGCGGAGATGGACTGGGTTCCACTCTCGGGGTGGATGCCGCCCGAGTGGATGCGCATGGGTGGCTGGCTCGCCGGTGGCCGCGATCTCCACTTCGCGTTCGCGTGGGCGCTCGTGCTCAACGCCCTCGTCTACCTGATCTACCTCGGCGTCTCTGGCGAGTGGCGTCGCCGCCTGCTGTGGAAGGCACAGCCGAACCAGCGCTACAACGTCCTGCAGCGTGCCGCCTACACGAGCGCGCTCGGCCTCGCGATTCTCGAGGTGCTCTCGGGCCTCGCGATGTGGAAGCCGATCCAGCTCCATCGCCTGACCGCGCTGCTCGGCGGCTACGATCTGGCGCGCGTGCTCCACTTCCTCGCGATGCTCGGCCTGTTCGCGTTCCTGATCGGCCACGTGGTGATGGTCGCGATCCACTGGCGCAAGTTCCCCGAGATGATCACGGGCGGAGATCGCGAATGAAGCGTCGCGACGCATTCCGTGCACTCGCCGGGCTCGGCCTCGTCGCGTGCAAGCCCATCGAGCGCCTCAACGAGACGCTCGAAGGCGCGCTGCTCACCGATCGACCCGCGCGCGAGGATCTCGAGCTCACGCCCATGGAGGCCTTCCCCGGCTATCACGTCGCACCCGCGATCCCCGAGGTCCCAGACGACTGGTCGCTGACCGTCGGCGGCATGGTGGCCAAGCCGCTGAAGCTGTCCGTCGACGATCTGCGCACGCTGCCGCAGATCTCCGCGCGGATCCGTCATCACTGTGTGGAGGGCTGGACGGCGGTCGCCGACTGGGGCGGCGTCTCGATCGCCGAGCTCGCGAAGCACGCCGGTGCACGCGAGACGGCCTACGTCGAGTTCCGCTCGTTCGATGCGCCGAGCTTCTCGTCGCGCGGCTACTGGTCCTCCTGGGATCACGCGAGCGCGTTCCATCCGCAGACGATGATCGCGCTGACCATGAACGGCCAGCCGCTCACTGCGAAGCACGGCGCACCCTGCCGCCTCTACGGCTCGGTCAAGCTCGGCTACAAGCTGGTGAAGTACCTCACGGAGGTGAACTTCCTCGACAAGCGCACCGGCGGCTACTGGGAGAACCAGGGCTACGAGTGGTTCGCGGGCGTCTGAGGACGCCTGGCTCGGGCGTCAGCTGTCGGGACAGTCGAGCGCTTCGATCGTGCCGTCGAGGGTGACGGGGTGCCCGGCCATCGTGCCTTCACCGGAGAGCGCGAGGGACACCGTCGGGCCGTCGTCGCTCGTGCCTGCCGCGCCCGGCGTGATGATGACCTTCTCCATCTCCTTGTCCTTGTCCTTCGTCGCCTGTGTGAACCAGGTGCCGCCGAGCTCCCAGCTTCCGTACTGTTTGAGCAGGATCGCCTCGGCGAACGGCGTCGATGGCGAGCAGTCGATGGCGCCCGTCGTGAGCAGGAACCGATCCTTGGTGCGCCGCGCGCCCATGATCGGGCGCTTCTGGCCCGCGATGGTGATGGTCGCCGTCGACGGATGCGCGGACTTGAGCAGCGCCGGCTCCGCGCGCTCGCCGCAGCCTTCGGCGACCAACGTGCCGCTGACCTCGTGGACCGTGCCCTCGTTGCTGCCCTTGTACAGCACACTGACGTCGACCTTGGTGCCGTTGTCCGCCGTGCCTCCGACGGTCGCCATCGAGCCGGGCTCGACGGTGCCGGAGCCCTTGATGAAGATCTCGGTCACCTCCGTGCGGAGCTTGCCGTCCGCGCCGAGGCGTTGGCCGATGTTGAACAGGATGTACGGCAGGTCGCGGTTGTTGAAGACGTTGTCGATCAGCTCCTGGCACGAGCCGTCGCCGTCGACGGCGTGGACCTGATAGCGCCCGGCGCCGGGGATCCGCTTGATGAACGCCTTCTTCATCGGCGCGCTCTTGCCGTTGATCTTGACCTCGAGCGTACCGAGGCCCGCGGCCTTCGGGGGAGCGGTCTTCGGCGGATCGCTCGACGTGGCTTCTTGCTTGCCGTCGCCCTTGCCACAGGCCCCGAGAACCAACATCACGAACAGCGCACTTCGCATGCGCCGAGCTTAGCTGAGGAGTCCCGAACCAACGGCCTGGTACGCGACCTTGCCCATCGCCTCGTACTCGGCGCGGGCCGCGCGCCACAGCAACGAGGTCGTGATCGCGCTGCCTGCATCCGCCGCCAGATAGGCAGCACGCAGCACGGCGTTCTTGATGTAGCCGCCGCTCATCACGAACTCCGCCGCGAGGCCGCGGACATCGAGGTCGTCGGCGCGGTCGGCGCGATCCGGAATCATCGTGGTCCACAGCATCGCGCGCTCGTCGTCGTCGGGCATCGGTACACGAATGTGGAACGCGAGGCGCCGCTGGAAGGCCTTGTCGATCGCGGTCTCGTGATTCGTGGTGAGGATCGCGATGCCGTTGAACGCCTCCATGCGCTGGAGGAGGTAGTTGACCTCGAGGTTCGCGTAGCGATCGTTGCTCGAGCTCACCTCGGTACGCTTGCCGAACAGGGAGTCCGCCTCGTCGAACAGCAGGACCGCGTGCCCTGATTCTGCCGCCTCGAACAGCGCGGCGAGTTGCTTCTCGGTCTCGCCGATGAACTTGGAGACCACGCGAGACAGGTCGACCTGGTAGAGGTCGAGGCCGAGCTCGCGCGCGACGAGACCCGCGATCATCGTCTTGCCCGTCCCCGGTGGTCCAGACAGCAACGCCGAGAGCCCGAGTCCCTTGCCGACCTTGTCGGCGAAGCCCCACGTTTCGAGCACGTGCCGACGGTGACGGACGCGTGCAACGAGCTCGATCAGAAGATCGAACTGATCGACCGGAAGCACCAGGTCACCCCAGCTCTGTCGGGTCTCGATCCGCTGGGCGAGCCCACCGAGGCGACGTTCGAGCTGCGAGCGCAGCGCGGTGTGAACTCGTTCGACATCGATCGACGCGCCGGTGCGGCACGCCGCGGATGCGGCACTCGCCGTGCGCATCACCATGCCGGGCGAGATCGAATAGCGTCGCGCGCACTCCTCGATGACCTCCGCGCCCGAGCCGGGCAGGGCAGTGCGCCACATCGCGGCACGGCTCGCTTCGTCGGGCACCGTGACCGGAACTGCGACGACCGCGCGCGTCGTGGCCCAGGTACACGCTTCCTTCGACGTCGCGAGGACCGGGCCAGGGAAGACCCGGAGTAGCTCGCGTTCGACGACCTCCGCACGATCGGTGAGCCGGTCGATCTCGAGGAGCAGGGGAGCGGCACCGTGAAGGCGACACTCACGAACGACGGCACGGAGCTGACGCGTGAGCTGATCTCGATCCGTCGCCAGGCCGTCGGTGCGCACCGTCAGGACGGAGGCGCCGGAGGACGAAGCCGCGTGCCGCAACAGCGTCGCTCGCCCGGCACCCTCGACGCCGATCGCAACCACGAGCACATCCGCACGTTCGATCGCGCGCGTGAGATCACGTGGCGTGGAGATCGCCGTGCCCGCGGTCTGGCGTCGGCACTCCACGGCACTCTGCAGCGTCGCGAAGTCCTGGAGCTGCACGTCGAGACCCACCCGCCCGCGAGCCAGCTCGATCACGCGATCGTTCGGGCGCACGCCGCGGCGAAACAGCGGCAAGCGCGGATCGAGCGTGGTCTCGATCAACCCGAGGCGCGCGAGGCGCTCGAACACATCGCCTTCGACAGGGCCGCTCATGCTCGCGAGTTGCTCGACCACCTGCGTACTCAGCTCGTGCATGCCCGGCGCCATCAGGAGCTGCGCCGCGCCCGCGAGCGCTGGCTCGAGCTCGATGCAGGCGAGCAGCCACAGCACGTCGATCTCGACCGAGGAGAGACCGAGCTGGATCGCCAGCGTTCGCATCGGCGTTGCTTCCGCGGAAACAACGAGCGCGAGCACCGCGTCACCGTCGGGCAGCGGCGCGAGTGGTTCGCCGATCAACCAGCCTGTTGCGCGCCCTGCGTTCACCAGGGAACCGAGGCGGGCCAACGTCCAGGTCTTGCGGGCAACCAGCTCGGCGTCAGCGTGCAGCGTCATGGAGAGCCTATCGGGCGCGGCCGCCTCCGGTTGCGTCCCTAGATCGCGAGCCGTATCGAACACTTACCGTGGTGCATCAGTCGAGCAGTGGCAGCGCATTCACTTCGTCGAGGGTCACCACGAGCTTGCTCAAGAACTCGTGCATCTCCGCCGGGTCGTTGGTCTGACTGAAGCCCATCGCTCCGTCCAACACCCGCGACTGGAGGAGGTCTCGCTGCTTGATCGAAACGTCGCGAACACGGAGACAGAAGCTCGCTCGCGTATGAATCTGGCGTAGAGAAAACGTGCGCTCGCTCCTGGAAATCCCAAACGAGACGACCGTCTGTACAGGCTCGACTTTCGTCGCGCTCCATTCGAGATAGATCTTTCGCGTTCGGTCGACCTCGTCCCGAAGATTCCGGCACTCCAGGGTGAGAGCGGCTTCGGCCTCGTTGTTCGTGCACGCGGTGGAGATCAAGGGGACCAGTGCGAGCGGCAGCGCCCGCCACATCGCCTTGCCGCGCTTCTCGCGTTTCATCGGGATCACGGCAGTACCTTATCCACAATTTCGACCGGAACGAGATCCTTCAGCAGCAACTGGATGCCCCGCACGTGGTTGTCCTCGTCATCGAATGTCCAACGTTCGGGCTTCTCGATGACCGCTCGGGACGCGAGCCACTTGATGTCCGCGGGGCGTTGAGCAACATGTCCCTTTTCATCCAGGTTCAGCGTGAAGTTGGCGCCGCCCGAGACCCGCGCGACGATCTGACGCGGAATCCGACTCGCGGCCAACGACTGCCCGACGTACTGTTTCCTGACGGTGTCATTGACGCCGTTCAAGATGGCGAGTGCCACGCTCGGCACGCCCTGCATTTCGAACTCGGCGGTCGGCCTTGGAAGCCCACCGTAGGTGGTGCCATACGTGCGCGTGATCGCGGGTAGGTCGACGACCAGAGTGAGCACGCCAGGTGAGTCGCCGATGGCTGCATCGCCCCAGTCCGGTGCTTGCCTGGGAGTCGTGAGCGCGCCGCTGGGGTGGCTTCGATCTCGGTCGCGCGTGGATTGGTTGGTCATGTTGGTCGTGACCTCGCCGACGTCTATCCAAGGTGCGCGGGTCCCTACGGTTGCGAGGGGGCCGACCTTCGAAGACACCGATCCGAACCGCTGTTGCGCGACATAGCTGACCCACGCATCGCGAGACGCGTTGTACTGATGTCCCGCTGCTGCCACCGCGTTGGGGCGGGCGCATGCGGCAGACAATTCGTACGCCTGTGACACCGTCTTGATTTGATGGCGACCGTTCATGAGGAACTCCGTCTGGCTCAGCTGCTGGCGTGCCCTGACGCCTTCGCTCTGAGACTCGATGAACGGGCCGATGACGTTGTCATCGCTGCCACGTGTGAGCTTCGCTCTCCCCGCATCCACGCCACCGGTCACGCCGGACGCGAAGATGTTCTGCAGGAACTCCCGGGCTACGTCGCTGGTGACGATCTTCGCTGCGAGTGCGAGACCACCTGCTTGTGCTCCTGCTGCGAGCGCTGATTCGAGAACAAACGTCGCGAGTTGTTCCGACCAGCTCGGTGGATCGACCCGTTTCAGGTCTTCTCGGAGGGCTCCGACCTTGGCCTCGGCTTCGTTTGAGAACCACATGAAGCTCTCCGTCACCACGTCCACGTAGTCCTTGATCAGGCTCGATTCTTCCGGCGTGGGCGCCTTCTCGGTGACGCTCCCCGGTGCTGCGGTGTCGACGGCCGTACCGCTCCGCTTGCCTGGGACGCTTAGCTGACTTGAGCCGATTCCCTCGGTAGCCGTGCTGCCGGCGAACAGGCGACCGGCGTCCACCGCCGGCGCCGCATGGGTGGTGCTCGGAGCGGCCACGTGGTGCTCGCGGGCGGGGGCGGTCATATCGGGAGTCTTCTGCAGCGGTTCGAGGGCCATCGGATACCTCCAGTGGGTCTGGAAGCGCCTATCGAGCGTGGTCGCCGCGGGTTGCGCGATTGTTCGCAACCGCCGAACAGGGTCGCTCGATAGGGAGCGCATGCCGACCGCCCGAACCCTGAGCCTTCGCACTCGCCCCGATGACACCGCCGATCCCGCGAACGACATGGCCGCGCGGCGGACCGAGCTGACGAACCGAGCGGCCCCCGCGCATGCGCCGATCTGGGAGCCCACGACGGTGGCTGCACCGAGTCGTGTGGAGATCTTGATTCCGGCGGACATCGAAGCGTCGATCATCGCCACGCTGACCCGTGCACTGCGCGCGGACGAGACTCATCAGATCGGGAACGCGAATCGCGAGGCGGAGCTCCGCAACATCTTCGAGACGCTCGATCCGTTGCAGGCCCGCGAGGTGCTTCGCCGCCTCGACGTCAACCGGTCCGATGATCCGCTCGCGCGCGGGTTCGGGCGGCTCGTGGTCGAGCGCCGGTCACGCCTTCGGGCGTTTCTCGCCGATGCACGACGCCGGCAGGCGCTTCGCGCGGGCTGACGTTACTGCGCGGCAGCCTTGCCGCATGCGATGACGACCGCACCCGTACAAGCGTGCTTTCTTGGGCGCACGCTAGCCGAGGCGCGCTGACACCATGGCTCCGGGAGGCTTCCCCGTGGCCTCGTACGTGGCCACATCGCTTCGCGCGGCGCGCGGTCAATCGGTTGACGATCCTGAGGCGCCGTTGACGCTGTCGCCCGATGGCCTCGAGCATTCAAGGAGTTGCCTGCAGTGCGAGCGCTGCGCGTGCGGCCCGGCTGATGCAGCGGCTCGACGCCAGAGAATCGCATGACCGCTCACACCGCTCACGATCACCACGTTCCGTTGCGCCCGTCGCCCCCCGAGGCGGCACCGCTGTTCGCGCGTGGCACGCAGCCACTGCCGACCTACGTCCGCGAGAAGCCAGGAGATGCCGACGACCTGCTGGGGCAGTACATCCCACTTCACTACCACTTCCAGATGCTCGACCAGCAGGCGCGTGTCGGAGGCTTCGAGCAGGCAATCAACCGGGTGGTCAAGCCCGGCGCCAAGGTGCTCGAGCTCGGGGCCGGGACCGGCGTGCTCTCGTTCTTCGCGGCGCGAGCGGGCGCTTCCCGGGTGTACAGCGTGGAGCGGCTCCCCCACGTGGCGGATGCGGCCCGCCGCTTCATCGACGCAAATGGCGTGGGTGAGCTCGTCCAGATCATCGAAGGGGATGCCGCGACGTATCTGCCACCCGAGCCGGTCGACGTCGTGATCTGCGAGATGCTGCACGCTGGCATGCTGCGCGAGAAGCAGCTGACCATCATCGCGTCGTTCAAGCAGCGCTACCTCGAGCGCTTCGGCGGTCCGCTCCCACGATTTCTACCCGAGGCGGCCGTCCTCGCGGTGCAGGCGGTGACGACCAACTACCGGTTCCATGGCTACGAGGCGCCTGTACCGTTGTTTGTCGATGCGACCAACGCGGCCCGCGTTGTCAATCTGGCGGCACCAGCTCTGTATTCGACGTTCGCCTATGAGGATCCGTACCTGACGAGGTTCTCGGTAGATCACCAGATCGTCATCGAAGCGCCGGGCACGCTGAACAGCTTGCGCTTCATCACGAAGAACCTCCTCGCCATCGTCGGAGCCGAAGCCCGCTCGATCGACTGGGACATGATGGATCTCGTGATCCCCATCGCGCGTCCTGTGCGCGTCCTCCCCGGCAACGTCGTGCGCATCCAGTTCACGTACGACGCGGGCGACAGCCTGCTCGCGCTTGCCGAGTCGATCGATGGCGACATGTAACCTGCGTGACGACTGACGCGGAGCTCGTGGACGCGCGACGGCGCGGGTTCGGGCGGCTCGTGGTCGAGCGCCGGTCACGCCTTCGGGCATTTCTCGCCGACGCACGACGCCGGCAGGCGCTTCGCGCGGGTCGACGCTTACTGCGCGGCTTCGGTCCACTGGATCAGTGGATCGAACTCGAGCGTCATCAGGCCGCTGGTCTGGTTGACCGAGAGGACCGGACCCGCGCCGTTGAGCGCCCAGAGCTGGTCGCGATAGCCGGAGAGCCCGAACAGGTCCGCGCCGCCGCCCGTGAGGTTCGAGCGGAACACGGTCGCCGCACCCGTCGAGGGGTTGATCCGCGCGAAGCAGACGTCAACGCACGGGCCGCCCTGCAGCGTGGCGAACAGGCCGACGCCCTTCACCCACGCGAGGTCGGAGAAGAACGTCATGCTCGCGCCCCACAGGCCGACGGTGGAGACCGCGCCGGTGGTGGCGTTGATCCGTACGAGGCGATCGCTCGAGCCGGCGAACACGATCGCGTCGGCCTGGATCTCGCCTGCGGGCGCGACGGTGAGGCCGCCGAGGGAGCTCGCGCCGGTGAGGGCGCGGCGCGCGGTGACGGCCGCGGTCGCGGGATCGATCGTGATCAGCTCGCTGCCGCCCGGCGTGAGGCCGAGGAGCATGGAGCCGTGGAGGGCGAGGCCGTCGACATCGATCGGTGCGTTGGTGCCCTGCTTGATCGGGCCGACGAGGCGCGTCGTGTGCGCGTCGAGATCGAGCTCGTGGAGCATCTGGTTCGACGCTGCGAACAGCGGCAGCGGCGCCACCTGCGCATCGGGCGGGCTGTCGACCACCACGGCAGAATCCACGCCGGCATCGACCTCGTTGGCACCACCACCGGACGCACCGGGGGTGACCTCGAAGCTGCAACCCGCCGCCATCACCATCAACACGAGACCTGGTCGCCGCACGACCGGCTTGTAACACCGTCCCGGCGTCGAGAACAACGAAGTTCGACCGGACCGAATCTGGCGGCGAAGTCCTGATAACCTGACGGTATGCGCGGGTGCCGGATGACCGTCGCGCTGGCGCTGCTGCTGGCCGGGTGCGGGGAGGACGAGCCGACGACCGGTTCGTTCGAGCTCGTCGGGCACACGGATCTCGGGGCGACCGGGATGCACTCGGCGATCGCGATCGTCGGAGATACCGCCTATATCGGCTCGCGCAACGACACCAAGGGCATCTCGATCGTCGACATCGCGGATCCGAGCGCACCGGTCGTCGTCGGCCAGATCGGGCGGCCGTTCGCGGCGCTGCCCGGTGTGAGCACGCGCGAGCTGCGCGCGGTGCCCGAGCTGGATCTGCTGATCGTGCTCAACCTCAACTGCTCCCCCGAGCTGCATGGATGCGGCGGAGGAGGGGAGGAGCAGAACCTCCGGTTGTTCGACATCCGCGATCGGCGCGCGCCGCAGATCCTCGCGACGTACCGGATCTCGCAGACGCTCGCGGGGCGCTCACCGCACGAGCTGTTCGTATGGCGCGATGCGACCCGCACGCTCGTGTACCTCGCCGCGCCCGATGGGCCGCCCGCGCTCGAGGTGATCGATGTGACGAACCCGCGGACGCCGATGCGGATCGCGGCGTGGGATCCGCGCGATGCGGGGCTCGTGCCGCGCGCCGGGGGCGACGACATTCTCCACTCCGTCGGGGTCTCCGAGGATGGCAAGACCGCGTACCTCTCGCACCAGCTCAGCGGACTGTTGCTCGCGGACGTCTCGCAGCTTCCGTCGATCGCGCTGATCACGCCGCCGGCGGCCGCGCTGACCTGGGACCAGCCCATTGTCATGGGCCCGCACTCGGCCGTGCCGATCCCGGGGCGAGACGTGCTGATCGTGACCGAGGAGATCTATCCGATGCCGTTCGGTGGCGGCTGCCCGTGGGGACACCTGCGGACCGTCGACATCTCGGACCCGGCGGCGCCCGCCCTGCTCGGCGAGTACAAGCTCCCCGAGAACGATCCCAGCTTCTGCGCGGAACCCACCGATCGGGTCGCGTTCACCGCCCACAACGTGACGGCCACGCACGACCTGGCGCTCGTGACCTGGTACGCGGGAGGGCTTCAGGCGATCGATGTTTCGGAACCTGCGCTACCTCGGCAACTCGCGGAGTACCGCCCCGAGCCGCTGGGGGCCGTGGCCGCCGAGGACCCCGGTCTGGGCGGGAACGGGGTGGAGATGTGGAGCTACCCGGTCATCAAGGACGGGCTGATCTATGTGGTCGACGCACGCAACGGGCTATACGTGCTGCGTTACAGTGGACGCTGGGCGGGCGAGGTGGCGGGCGCGGGCTTCCTCGAAGGCAACAGCAACCTCTGAGTCATGAAGCCGTTCCTGATCCCCGACGACTTTCGTGCCTTCATGAAGTCGGTCGTCGTGTACCTCGAGACACCGAACGACGAGCTGTTTCTCGATGCCGAGGACGCGCTCGACTCGGAGTGCGGCTACGGCGGTCGCATCGACGGCGTGGACACGTACCGGTTCAAGTACATCACCAACGACGGGCACCACCGCTGGGACGTCGTGGTCAAGGAAGGCCAGATCCGCGACATCGCGGACGGCCTCCTGATCGAGGTCGAGGGGGAGCCGTTCGACATCGTGCGGACGTCGCGGCGGACGCCGGTCGGCGAGCCGCTCCTGATCTGGGGCGAGTACGCCGACGATGCGCTGTCGGTCCGCAGCGAGGGCGAGCTGTTGCGCGCTCTCGACATCCTGCACGACGCCTCGATCGAGAAGCCGCGCCTGCTACGGCTGTGGTCGGCGGCGGATGATCAACTCGTGGCGGCGCTGTGGAACCAGCGCTGCGCGCTCTACGTCGTCGAGTCCGCGGACGGCTACGCGACGTCGACCGGCGACCAGACGCTGACCGAGTCGTTCGAGGTCAAGGATCACGAGGGCAAGAACCTCGCGGTGCCGTGGTCGGACTGCGTGTCGTGGGAGTACGCGCGCCGCGCGATGGTGCGGTTCGTCGAGCACTCCGACCTCGGGGACATTCCCGTCGAGGGCCGGATCCCGAGCTTGTTGCTGATGATGGGTGACGTCGATCGCAAGGCTGCGCTCGCGGTGCGCTCGCATATCCACAACGTGCTGGAGAAGACGAGCCTGTCCCAGCTCGTGCCCGTCCCGATCGCGGTGGATACCGCCGACGAGCTGACCGCGCCCGTCGAGGTCGAGGCGCCGCTCGGACCGATCGAGCTGTCGGCGTGGGCACGCCGGTTGATCGAGATCCTGATCTCGCGCGAGCTCCTCGAGCTCGAGAAGGGACCGAACCTCGACGAGATCAGCTACCAGGTCGGCGGTCTGCTGCAGGCCCACGCCATCGACGCGGAGCACTCCCTCGAGACAGCGGAGTGGCTCGCGAACGAGATCGGCGCGGCGCGCGGGATCAAGACGCTGTTCGCGACCGGCGGTGATCTGCAGGTCGCGCTGCGGCGGTCGCGAGCCGACTGATCGGTCGTCAGCTGCTGCGTGCTCAGGTCTCGGTGACCCCGATCAGCTGGCGTGCCGCGGCGAGCAGGTTGATGTCGGTCGTACCGGCACCGAGCTCGAGCATCTTGGAGTCGCGCGCGAGCTTCTCGATGCCGAGCTCCTCCATGTAGCCGTAGCCGCCGTGGATCTGGATCGCCATCAGGGCGGCGTCGACGGCGAGCTGCGCGCTCATCGCCTTGGACGCATTGATGTATGGCATGTCCTTGACGCCGTTCTGCTGCATCCACGCGAGGCGGAACACGATGTTCTCGACGGTGCGCAGCTTGAGGAACAGGTCGGTGATCTTGAGCTGCACGGCCTGGAACTCGCCGATCGCGCGACCAAACTGCTTGCGCTCGCGGACGTACGCGAGGCTCGCGTCGTAGCAGCGCTCGATGATGCCCCACGCCATCGACGGCACACCCGAGCGCTCGCTGCCAAGACTCTCCTTGGTGTCGGAGCGGCCGGCCTTGCCCTTCTCCACGCCGCCGAGCAGGTGCTCGACGCCGAGCTTGACGTCGTCGAAGAACACCTCGCTGGTCGGCGAGTCGCGCATCCCCATCTTCTTGAACGGAGGACCGACGGTGACGCCGGCCATCCCGCGCTCGATGATGAACGTGGCGACCGTGCGCTCCGCCTCGGGTTCGCCACGATCGATCTTCGCGTAGACGAGGAAGATGTCGGCGCCGGGCCCGTTGGTGATGAACGTCTTGCTGCCCGAGAGGGTGTAGCCGTCTCCGGACGGCTTCGCGGTCGTGCGCATCGAGCCGAACGCATCGGAGCCGGCGTTGGGCTCGGTCAGGCACCACGATCCGATCTGCTGCATCGTCGAGATCGGCAGGCCGTACTTCTCGATCTGATCCGCGGTGCCCTTGGTGACGAGCGCGCCGCCGACGAGGCCGATCGAGACGCCGAAGCCCATCGCGAAGCCGGGGGAGATGCGCGACAGCTCCTTGACGACGACGTGCATCATCATCGGGTTGCCGCTCGCCTGCGAGATCGTCTTCTCCGCGTCCCCGGGAGGTGAATCACCGCTGCGCAGCTTGGCGATCCGCTTCTTGACCGCGCCTCCGAGCATCGCGTCGAAGCCGAACTGCTTCGCCATCTTCTTCATCAGGTCGAACGGCATCTCGGTGCCCGCTTCGAGCGCCGGGATCTTCGGCACGAGGTTCGACTGGCACCACTGCCGGATCACGCTACCGATCATCTGGGACTGCTCGTCGAGCTGGAACATGCGGGCATCCTAGCCCGGTCCCCGCCCGACCACGTAACGATGTCGTAACGGTGGGATTCTCAGTCGAGGTCGAGCTGATAGATGCCGCGCTCGAGCTGCGCGTCGCCGAACGCGAACACGGTGCGGCGATCGCGGATGACGTAGGTGAACCCGTGCGCGGCCGCGGCAACGCGCTCCCAGGTCGCCGAGCTCGCCGGCAGGACCGAGAGCGGACCATCGCCCACATCGTCGACACCGGCGAGGACGCTCGTCCCGTCGGGAGCCGTGCCGAGCCCGAGGCAGATCGCGATCTCCGACGGCACCGGGCGCTCCTGCGCGACCGTGTCTCCATCGGCGAGGCGAGCGGCGAATCGCGGTGGCGCTGTCGGCGAGCACACGAGGAACGTCAGTGCTCCGCGGTCGTCGTACGACAGCGACGTGAAGGGTACCGAGCAGTCGCCGAGCTCGTGGCAATCGACGAGCGTCGCCTGCACTCCGCCCTCCGCACGTACGAGGCCGCGATCGGGAACGAACCAGGTCACCCGTCCCGTTGGTTCGACGACGAACCGCGCGGCGCCGAGACCGAGGGGCCGTGTCCCCGCGACCTCCGTCCAGCGGGGTTCGGGCGGCAACCACGACAGGACCGCGCCGTTGCCATCGCCGTCGGCGAGATCGAGACCGTAGAGCCGGCCGTTCGCATCGACGCCGAAGATCGATCCGCTGACGCCGCTCGGGATCGTGAAGCCCTCCCACGTCCTCGCGGTCTCGTCGACGAGCCGATACAGCGTGGTATCGCTGACGGCGACCAGCGGGGTGGCGCCACCGCCGAGGAGCAACGCGCGGGTGCCGAAGCCGGGGACGAGCTCGGCTCTGACCCACGCGCTGCCATCGTGGTGCTGCAGGAACGCGAGCCCGAACGTGCTCGTGCCGCCGATCGCGACGGGCCGCCCCGACGGCGAGAATGCGAGTGCGCGGGTCGCGTCGGGCGATCCGGCGAGCAGCGTCGGCTCCGCGTCACCATCGCTGCACGCGACCAGAGCGAGGAAGAGTGGGGCACAGCGCACGCCGCGATCATCGCATCGTTCGGTGGATCGAGGAGCTTCGGAGCGATCGACTCGCGCGCTGACGTGGTGGCCGGTCGCCGCCGGACACGCGTCCATGGCTCGGACAATCCGGACGCGCGCGTCAGAAGTATCGCGGGGCTGGCGCGGCACGCGTTCTGCTTCTCGTTTCGAGACCAAGGAGCTAACCTGTGCCGGACCCCGACATGAATTCGCCAGCCACCCTCGCGGACCTCCATGACGTTCGTACCGAACTAGGAGCGAAGATCGACGCCACCCGC
>JANOPP010000246.1:0-13915 GCA_031421915.1 Myxococcales bacterium
ATCGCCGGGGCCGAGAAACTGGGCGATGTTGTCATTTGCGTGGAAGCGGTGCTTCGCTCGCCTGATGCGATCGCGAATCTCCGTCGACACGGGAACGCTCGGAAGTTTTGGCTTGGCGGTCATGGAGTGCCGCAGAACGGCGAGACCGGTTCGATGTGCGTCGAGCGCGCGCAGTTACGTGGAGAAAACCTGAAACAGGTGCGTCGCGGCCGACGTCTCAGCCGTGTCCCCCCTGCGAGGGACCCTGGAAGGCGTTCTTGAACGAACCTTTGTTGACGCTAGTGATCGGAAAAGGCGGCGTCGGCAAGACGACCGTCGCGCACGGTCTGGCCGAGCTCGCCGCTCTCGGCGGCGGGCGCCCTCTGGTGATCGGCTACGAGCGCCCACATGCTGTGGGTGACGAGGCCGTCCACTTCGATGTGGAGCTAGCCGATGGCGATGCCGCGCTCCGCTCGGTGGCAGCAGAGATCCTCGGCTCGAAGCGGATTGCTGGAGCCCTCCTCTCCCACTTCGCGATCCGCAAGCTCGCAGCGATCGTGCCGGGGCTCCGCGAGGTCGCATTGCTCGTACTCGCGATGAAACACACCGACGCTGGCCGGAAGGTGGTGATCGATATGCCGGCAACCGGGCACGGGGTGGCGTGGCTCGACACCGTGCGCCTACTGCACGCGCTCGAGCCCACCGGGCGTGCGCGCCAGCTGATCGACCGACTCGATGCCAAGCTCGCCGATACCGCGTTCACCAAGCTGGTCGTGGTCACCCTCGGCGAGCGACTCGTGATGGCCGAGACCCTGGAACTGTGTCGCGCATTGCCGCGCCACCCCGACTTGATCGTCGTCAACGATGTCCACCGACCACCAGCGCTTCCCACCGATGTCCTCGCTGGCCTCGCGACCACACCAAGCCTCGCGGCGATGGTGGCTTCGCTGCGAACGTGGGCCACTCCGACCGAGACCATCCCGGAGCTCAGCACGGCGATGTGCGAGCTGCCGCGGCTGACGCACAGACCCACCCCGGCAGAGGTCGTACGACTACTGGCTCCGCAGGTCCTGTCGTGAGCAAGACCACGTGGGTCTGCATCGGGACAGGCGGCGTCGGCAAGACGACGGTGTCCGCCGCCCTCGCCGTCGCGCTCGCGCGCGGTGGCCAGCGAACGTTGGTCGCGACCGTAGATCCAGCGCGTCGCCTCGGAGATGCGCTCGGGCTCGAGAGGCTCGTCGGTCCGACCGCAGTGCCGGGCCATCCAGGTCTACAGGCGCTTGCTCCTGACTCGGCTGCCGGCGCGCGTGCGCTCATCGACCATCTACTCGTGATGGCACCCAGCCACCGCGAGCGCATCGCCGGAAGCCCGCTGGTGACAGCGCTGACCGGTGGGTTCGCAGGCATGCACGAGCTCGTCGCGCTGGTCGAGCTCGCCCGCGTCGAGCCGAGCTTCGATGTGACGGTCATCGACGCCGCGCCGTCTCGCCATGCCATCGACTTGCTCGCACTTCCCGAACGCCTGGCCGAAGTGATCGATGGCCGTGCCATTCAGTGGCTTGGCGAGCTCGCCCGCGCGTCGCTGACGCCTGGACGGGGGCTCGGGGCCCGCTTGCTGCAGACCGCTCGTCACTGGATCGTCCGTGCGCTGGCTTCCTCGATCGGTTCGCGGTCGATCAACGATGCTCTTGGATTGCTCGCGTTTGCGGCCGACGTCCGCCCTGAGCTCTCGACGTGGGTCGCCGGTGCGTCCCAGCTACTCGCACCTGCGCGGGCCCGGATCGCCCTTGTGACGACTGCCCGGCACGGCGCCGTCGACGATATCGACCAGCTGGTCGCTCAGCTCGCCGAGGTCGGGCATGCACCGGCGCTGGTGGTCGTGAACCGCGTGCCGGGGACGTGCCCACGAACGCTCGTGGATCATCCCGGGCTTCCATCGTCGTGGCACGCGCTGGTGGGGCGTGCCGCGGACGAGCTCGATGTCGCGCGTGCCGCCACGCGAGAGATCATCGCTCGCGCCACGACGTGGAGGGTACCGGTGATCGAGATCCCATCGTTTCCCACGCACGATCCGGTCGCCGTCGTCGGCGATGTCGCGAACGCACTCTCACGTGGGCCATTGTTCCGGGCCGGCGCGATGACTCGACCGAGCGGTCCGAATCGCCTCGCGACGGGGTCCTGACGTCGATGCGGGTTGCCGTGATCGGGGGTGGCATCTCGGGCCTGGTCTGCGCGGGCGCGCTGCGCGATGCCGGCTTCGGCGTCACCGTGTTCGACAAGGGGCGTGGGGTCGGCGGGCGGACGTCCACACGTCGTGAGGGTGGCTGGCGCTTCGACCATGGAGCGCCGCGCCTGGAGATCGGAGATCCCGAGCTCGCGGAAGAGCGCGCGTCGTGGGAGACCGCTGGCGTCGTCATGCCGTGGCAGCCGCGCGTTCGGGAACCGGGGGCGTCGAGCGAGAGATCGACGTGGATCGGCGTGCCTGGCTCGAACGCGCTCGCCACTCATCTCGCCACGCACCTGGAAGTCGAGCTCGACGCGAACGTCCTGGCGATCGCGTGGAGCCGCGGCTGGCGGCTCGAAGTCGAGCGCGAGCGCGCACGTGCGTCATTCGGACCGTTCGAGATCGTCGTGGTCACCGCGCCGGCACCACAAGCGATCGCATTGCTGGCGACCGCGGACGCGGGCGCACTGGTCTCGACACTGTCCGCGGCGACGTTCGTCCCGTGTGTGGTCGCCATGCTCGCCGTCGCAACCACCAGCGAGGTCGACGAGCTTCGCGATCTCGGCGGACCCGTTGCATCCGCGCACAGGCTCGATGGCCGCCCGGGCCGCACGCGCACCGACGGCATCGAGCTCTGGGTTGTCCACGGCACCGAGACGTGGAGCGCTGCTCGGCTCGAAGACGATGCGGACGACGCGGCCCGCGAGCTCGCCGCTGCGATGACAAACCACGTCCCGGGACAGATCATCCACCTCCGCGGGCATCGCTGGCGGTATGCGAGGGCTGCGACCCGGATCCCAGCCCCCTGTGCGTACGACGATGCCTTGCGGCTCGGCGTCGCAGGTGATGGCTTCGCCGCAGGTAGGTCCGCACCGGCAGCGAGCCGCGCCTTGCTGTCGGGACGCGCGCTGGCGGCACGGATTATCACAGCGAACCGTGTAGTCACGGCGTAGCCGATTGCCGTGCTCCGACATCCGGCGTCAGATCCGCGAGCACAGGATCGCCGAGCTGTCCGCGACGGTGATCAGCGCGACCCCGCCGGCATCGCCGATGAACAGCGACGCCTTCCCACGCCCGAGATCGAGCGCACCGGCGATCGTGGTGCGGGAGGCCCGACTCTCGTCGAGGTGCACCCCGAGCAGCTCGTCGAACCGCGCGCGCAACCCCGCGGGAGACTGGTCAGCGCCCACGAGCGGCGCGCTTCGCACGGCGATCCAGCGCGGCAGCGTCTCGAGAGTCTCGCGCCGGCGCTCGGCGGTGAGCAGCCGGTCGTGGACCTGCTTTCGCTTGTCGGCGACAACGAACGTGGCCACGAACAACCGCAACGCGGCGTCGAGCCCGTGGCGATCGACCGCCGTGACGGTCGGCGCCGGCTGCTTGGTCGGCCGCTTCGTTCCCACGATTGGATCCGACGCCAGCTCTGCGATCAGACCTGTGCGACCAGCTGTCCCTGATCGTAGAAGCCCTGGCCCTCGACGTGCCACAGCCCCGCCGACAGCCGCGACAGCACGGTCCATAGCGGGCCGAGCAACTCCATCGCGTCGGGCGCACCGTCGAGGATCTGCACCGTGAGAACGGCCTGCGTGCCCCGGACCCGCTGCATCACCTGCGAGGCCCCTACGTCCTGGAGCTTCTGCAGCATCCCGTTGATGTCATCCGAGAACATGTCGGAGCCGGGCTTGTTCACTTCGATCTCGGCGAGCAGCTGATCATCGCGTGACACCTCACCGCCGTCGATCTTGAAGCTCGGATCTTCGGCGCTCAGTGACTTCTTGATCACGTTGAGAACAAGGGTTGCATCAGCGAAGTAGCGCATGTACCGACCCACGCCCGAATCATGCTCCTAGATCGCATCGAGTTGCGAGCCCTAGATTGAAAATGGGAGCGTCGATGTGTCACGGAGGTACGCCCGCGCCGAACACGCGCAAGCGCGTATGATCGAGGAGGTGCGCGATCCGGAGGAGATCGGACGTCGACTGCTCCGGCCACTCGTCGACGTGGACCGGATATCCGAAGTACGTCGTGTGCTGGGCGGGCTGGGGTCCGTGAGTGCCGCGATCGAAGCGTGTACCAAGCACGGCCTGGTGCCTGACGCCTGGTGGGCGGATCCCAGGCGTGGGCCTGGAATCGCGTGCTCGCTGTGCTGTGGGCGAGGCGAGAACGAAGTGATCGACAGTGGGGTTTCGCTGGGAATGTGGCCATGCGATTCGTGCACGGGCTCTGGCCATCGTGAACGAGGGTGGACGGTCGAGCTCGTGATCGCGATCGCATACGACCCGTCGGGGATCGAGATAGCAGAAGGGCTTGGCATGGAAGCCTCCCGTCGGATGACGCCGGACCTCGCGTCGACGACCGCCCAGATCCGGTGGAGTGGTCTCTCGCGGCGAAGTGGAGTCCTCTGGCTGGAGGCGCGAGGCGAACCAAGCTGGCTCGAGCAGCACGTTTGGTACGGGAGCCTCGAGTGGCGACTCAGCAACGAGGCAAAGGCGCTTCGGAGCAAGATCCTCTCGGCCGAGCGGCTGGACGGCGGCGACCATGCGATCCGCGCCGCGGCCGACCACGCCGCGTTCGAGCTGGACTGGACGCTCAGGGCATCAGCGGGGGAACAGCCGTTCGCGAGCGCGCCGGATCGAAACCCGTTCACCCCCATGGTCGATCTGTGGCTCTCCGGCTACGCGCTGGATGGGATCGCTGCTGGGACCGTTTGCCTGGCGAGCGTGGGTCGTACGGGCGCCCGTGACGAGGGAAAGTAGATCTCGACTCCGGGAGGCATCTGGAAGACCTCGTCGATCTCGCTTCGCGACGCGGCGATCGCGACGTTCTCGCAGATCGGTCGCACGCCTCTCGATCTCGGCGCCGCCGATCCTGCCGAACGCGGCAGTCTGCTCATCCTGAGCAACGTCGGCGGCAGTCAGCCGAAGCTCGTGGGCACGGCCACCAAGGCGCGAGAGGTCCAGCTGGTCGCGACCTACACGACCGCTCCCGACACCACCACGGACTGCGGTGCGTACGCGGGCAAGGCCGGCGGTCGCGGCACATACGAGATCTCTTCGAGCACGCGAAGTTTCCGCCCCCGCGCGTTGCCTGTCCGAGCGTGATCATGCCCGGTGAGAACGGCATGTCGGTGACCGGTGACTCCGTGGCGGCCGAGCAATTCGCCTCGTCATTCCGACCGCGGTGAATGACTACTTGCGCTCGAGCGTCGAGACGCCCGCCGTCGCGCGCGTGAGGGCGTCCGAGGCAAGCCACTCCTTCGCCTCGACGCGGTCCAGCACGTACGCGTCGAGGAACGCGATCGCCGTCGACGCGAGCGTCAGCTCGACACCGGCGATGCCCGGATCGTGCGAGAGGGAGAACACCTCGTGCGACGTGTTCGGGTCGTCGACATAGTGCTCGAACTTGCTCGGGCCGGGCATGTGCGCGAACGCATCGCGACGTCCGGCGGCATCCTCACCACCGGTCGCATCGTTCCGGCCGGTCTGGACCAGGACGGGCACCGTGATTCCGTCCCACGACGTCGCGGTCATGCCCCCGCGGCCGATGCCTTGCGGCGAGTTCGCGACGTACGCCTTGAACCGGGGGTCCCGCGACGGCATCGCGTGGATGCTCGGCGACACGTCGACGACGGACCCTGCGAGTGCGAGCGTCGCGTGGGCTCCGCCGGAGTGGCCCAGGACACCAACGCGCGCCGCGTCGATCTGGACGCCTGCAGCCTGTGCGATCGCGGGTAGCCGATCGAGGATCGCCGAGGCATCGCGCGGCCGCGTGTACAGATACGCCGGAAGCGTTCCTCCTTCCGCGACCTCCATGCCGAGCTGCGAACCCACGCACTCGTTCGACGGGATCTGGAGCGGAGCGCAGTGAGCGTTCAACTCGTCCATCACGTTCGCGAAGTTGATCACGACATACCCGGCGGTCGCGAGGGAGACACCCCAGTCGGCGAGGTGCGTGTGTCCGTTGTCGACGAACCCACCACCGTGAATGACGACAACGGCCGGCAGCGGCCCCGTCGCTCCGTCCGGAACCCGCACGCGCAACGGGATCGTCCGCTGAGGCGTGAGGATGTCGGTGGAGGTGTAGCTGATCATCCCGTCGCCCTGGCGCACCGTGTAGCGCTGCGCGGGTTCATAGAGATCCACGAGCCCGAGCGGGCTGTCGGGGGGCCCACCGCCGTCGTCACCGCAACCAGCACCGACGAGGCTCGAGCCTGCGAGGAGGAGTGAACCGAGCGACCTGATCGCGCTGAACGTGAGGGGCTTCATCGAGCTCTCCATGGACGTTTGTTTACCATTGGTAACTTACCTACCACTGGTAAGCAATGCAAGCACCTTCTCTGCCTCCACGGTCACCTCGCCGCGCGGCGGGGCCGGGGCCGCGAACGTGCAGGGGCTGCCGTGGTGATGCCGGTGAACGCGCGGACGAGCGTGTCGACGAGCACCGGGATGCCGTGCTTCATCGGGTCACCGATCGCGTCCGCGAGGCCGAACATCGTGGCGAACCCCAGACATGACATGTGAACGGCGACGGCCGTCTGGCGCGCCCCGAGCTCCACGCGGAACGTCGGATCCGCAGCGAGCTTGTCGGCGAGCGCGCCGTACATGCGCGAGGTCTCGACGTTGCACTCGCGCATGAACGCGGGCCCCGGCTCGCGTGCACCGTCGGGATCGAGCTGTGCCGAGAGGTACTTCAGGCGGAACAGGTCGAGCCGTTGCAGATGATACCCGACGCATGCGTGGACGAAGCGTGCGACGGCGTCGGGCGCACTCGTCGCACCGCCCACCGCGGCAACCAGGAGCTCGGTCTCGGCGCGAAGCTCGGGAAGGATGATCTCGCGGATGAGGTCGAGCTTGGTCGGAAACCAGTAGATCACCGCCTGTTTGCTCACGCCCACCTTCTCCGCAACCGCGTCGAACGTGAGCCGCTGCAGCCCCTGCGTCGTGATGATCGACTGCGCCGCGCGCACCATCTCGTCCTTGGTCGTGGTCCGGCGCGCCATGATCTCTTGCTTACCACAGGTAGGAATCAGCGGTATCCGGTGCATTTACTTACCACCGGTAATCTCGTTCTGTAGTACCCACGATCCATGGCCGAGCTGAGCTTCGACAACCCGGTGTTCCGCGTCTACGTCATCGCCGCCGCGCTCATGGTCCTCAAGATGATCGGGACCGCGTGGTTGACCGTGTACCGGATGATGAAGGTCGATGCCGGCTACCGCAGTCCCGAGGACGAGCGACGCGGTGCGATCAACAAGTCGCCCCGCGAGGGGCAGCTCGACAAGAACGAGTACGTGGAACGCATTCGCCGCATCCACCAGAACGACGGGGAGAACGTGCCGCTGTTCCTCGTGATCGGGCTGGTGTTCGTGCTCGTCGAGCCAGGTCTGACGCTCGCGATGTGCGTGTTCTTCGGCTACGCCGCTTCACGCCTCCTCCACTTCGCCGCGTACCTGACCGCGCGCTCGCACGAGCTGAGGGCGACCTGCTGGACGGTCGGGGCGCTCATCCTCGTGGGGATGACCGGGGCGGTCCTCGTCAAGGCGGTGGCGTGAGCTGCTCGAGCAACTCGACGTCGGCGCGGTCGCCGAGCGCGTGGATCGCCGTGGCCTTGGCCGGATCGCAGCGCAACGTCTCCTCGAGCGCGCCGGTGGTCAGCGCACGGATCGCAGGTGCGGTCGTCGCGAACGGTGCATCCGTGGCCCGACAACCGTCGGTCGCGATCGTCGCGATCATCTCGGGGATGTTGACGCCGTGCGCCCGCGCGATCGCGAGCGAGCCGCCGCGGTCCGCGCCCAGCAGGCAGAGGTCCGTGAACGCGAGGTGCCCGGCGCGGCGCACGATCGCGGCGCGCGCAGGCGATGGCAGATCGGCGAGCCGATCCGGCGCGCGGCTCGGCGGCGCGATGCCGTCGGTCTCACCACTGATGCTCAATCGCGATCCGGATCCGCTGCGATCGAGCGTGCCGGCGAGCGCGATCCGGACGGCGATCTCGGGCCGATCACCCAGCGTACTCGCGAGCATCGCGCCGAGCGAGTGACCGACGACGGCGACTCGTGCTCCCAGGTGTGGACGGAGGAGCTCGAACGGGTCACGGGACGGAGGGCGCTGCACGATGGCAGCAAGTACGTCACTCGGGACGCTCAGCGGGAACCCGGTTGGCTCGCCTCCAAGGATCGCGCGCAGCCCGACACCGGGCAGGTCGGGCGCGATCGTCACGAACCCGCGACTCGCCCAGTGGGTGGCGAGAAACGCGCTCTGGAACCGGAACGATGCGGCCCCGTGAAGGAACAGGATCACCGGATAGGGGCCGTGCGTGGTGTCGACGGGAAGATCGCGAACACAGTCACACGCGAGCAACGCCGCAGCGGCATCGGGAATCTTGGCGGCCTCGCTCGCGGGCATCGAGTCGCGCGGGTCGTACTGGACGGGGACTCCACCGCGCTCGCTGCCCGGACGTGCGGGGTACCAGACCTCCACGCGGACGGCGCCGACGACGAGCGTGCGAACCCCGACTGGCCATGGACCACGCGCTGCGAGATCGTCGGGGCTCGGCAGCAGGTTCGTGCCCTCGCAGGCCTTGGACTCGGACGACGGCGGCCTCGGATCGCGGCACGCCGCGAGACTACCGAGGCACGAGAGGATCACCAGGCGCTGAAGCGCGGGCGGCAGCAGCATACAGGCGACGAGCCATAGCACGACCTCTCGAATCTCCGCCCGAACCCTTCACACGGCCGCTGGCTCTCATCGAGCAAGGAGACATGCCGTGACCAAACCCGCAGCGTTCCCGCATCGATACACGGTGACCCTGGAGGATCGGCGCCTCGCGGCCCCTCCCCGCGCACCGATCGCGGTCGGAGCCCCGCCCCAGTTCGGCGGGAGCGACATGGTCTGGAGCCCGGAGGAGCTGCTCGTGGGCGCCGCGCTCGAGTGCTTGTGGACGACGTTCGAGGCCTACGCGCGTCACGACCAGCTCGAGGTCGCCGGGTGGCGCGGCAGTGGCGTCGGTGTCCTCGACAAGGGTCCGACAGGTCCCGTCTTCACGTCACTCACGCTCTCCGTCGAGATGACCGTCGCTGCTGCGGACGTCGAGCGAGCGCGACGACTCCTCGACACCGCCGAGAAGCACTGCATCATCTCCAACGCGTTACGTGTTGCGGTCACCGTCGAGGCCACGATTCATACGACGTAGCCGAGGTCAGGTCAGTCTCTCGAGGACGCGGGCGAGCTTGCCGCGCACCTCCTCGGCGATCGGCTGGAGCACCGCGTGGTGCGCCGCGATCGTCTGCAGGGGATCGACCGCAGTCACGATGGCATGCCCCGTGTCGTCTTCGTACACGATGACGTTGCAGGGGAGCATCAGCCCCGCATCGATCTCGGCCTGGAGAGCGCGATGGGCGAGCGGCGGATTACAAGCACCGAGGATCTTGTACCGACGGAACTCGACACCGAGCTTGTTCTGAAGCGTGTCGCGGATGTCGATCTCGGTGAGCACACCGAAACCCTCTGCCTTCAGCGCGTCGACGACCTGGAGGAGAGCCGCGTCGTAGCCGATCTGCAGTGTCCGCTTGAGTCCTGGCATCATGCTCCGTTAGAGCCACGAGCCCGCTCGAGGGTTCACGGCTTCGGTGGAGCGGCCCGGCCGACGGGAGTGATCGCCGCCAGGATCGCGCCACGGACCGCCGCGCGTACATCGGGCGGCACGGCGCCCCCCGGTAAGCGTCGACAGAGCGACACGGTGCGCTTGAGCACATCACAAGCGCCTGCACACCGCGCGCACGTCGCGAGGTGCTTCTCGATCTGCACGCAGGTCGCCTGGTCGATCTCGGCGCCAACATATGCGGTCAGCTCGTGCGCCAGCTCCGGACACGGCACCGGGTGATCTCCATCGCCGAGCACACCCGCGAGCTCGGTGCGAAGCGCCATCCTCGCTCGATGCAGCCGGCTCTTGAGCGCGCCGACCTCGATACCGAGCACCCCTGCCGCCTGTTCGGCGCTCAGCCCCTCCACGTCGCGCAGGATCAAGACCTCGCGCTGTTCGGGTGCCAGCGTCGCGATCGCCCGTGACATCGCCTCTCCGATCTCGTGCGCGTGAGCCCGCTCGTCGGGCCCGGGCGTCGGGTCGACCAGCTCGGCCGCACCGTCTTCGTCGATCGAGTGCGTCGGGTGCTGGCCGCGGCGTTGCTTGATGCAGAAGCTCCGCGCGATCTGATAGAGCCAGGTCGACAGCGCCGCATCACCGCGAAAGCCAGGGAGGTGGCGGAACGCGGCCAGCAGTGTCTCCTGGAGCACCTCACGTGCTGCATCCTCGTTGCCGCACATACGCAGGCCGAACCGATAGATGGTCTGCTCGTATCGCGCGAGCAACTCATCGACCGCGACGCGGTCTCCGATTCGCGCCGCGGCGACCAGCTCTGCGTCCGGGCGATCCATCTCATGCGAACTGTACTGCCGGTGCCTCTCGTGCGCCTGTGGCGCGGTGGGCGATCTCGCGAACCCTCCGGCGGTTCCGTGGCTCGTATACAAGAAGGAGCCTCCACATGTGTCGAGCGGTAACGTGCAGCAAGTGCCACAAGCCAACCTGGGCTGGTTGCGGCGCCCATGTCGAACAGGTCCTCGGGCACGTACCGACGTCGGACCGTTGCACGTGCCGGGAGTCGCGAGCAGCGAGCGGAAAAACCGGGTTCGGGAGCTCGATCAGGAGATTGTTCGGGCTCGACTGAGCAGGCTCGCGCGGTCAGTACGTTGTCTGGATCGCCTGCGGGCTGTCGCCCGTGATCGATGCGCTGCCCGAGGACGGGATCGCGACGACGATCCGCCCGACCGAGCCACCGCCGGCACCACCGTTTCCGTCGCAGTCGCCGTTGTGCGCACCACCACCGGCGACCCCGCTGCGGGCTCCACCGGCTCCGCCCGCGCTGCTCCAGACCCCGACATCGTTGCCAGGTGCAGCGGGCGTCGTGCCCGGCATTCCGTCCTGGCCATCGACACCATTCGCCGACGGGAACGTGTTGTTACCTTCGGCGTCTCCGGCGCTGGATCCTCCGGCGCCACCGTTGGCCGCGAGCTGGCCGGTGACGACGATCTGTGGCGACTGCAGGTAGAGCGAACCTCCCGAACCGCCACCGGAGCCAGCGCTCATATCGCAGCTCTGCGTCTGCGGTGAGAGCCCGCCTCCACCACCGCCACCACTGACATTCACGACTCCGCTGATCGCAACGCGGGTGGCCGAGCTGAGCTGGATCGCGCCGCCTCCTGCGCCCGCACGGCGACGACCACACGTCGACGGATTCGCCGAGCCGCCGCCGGAGCCGCCGTGCAGCAACGGCAGGGTCGCTCCGCCGTACACCACGCCGCCCGCCACCTGCGGCGCGGAGGGAATGCATCCGTCCGCGCGTCCGCCGATCCCGCCGGTGGTCGCGAACCCCGCGCCACCACCACCGGAGTCGCGAAAGGTATCCGCGTGTCCGCCGGCGGGTCCGGAGCCATAGCCGGCATCGGGCAGCCCACCTCCCGCGCCGGGCAACTCGCGGCGCGCACCACCGTCGAGCCTTCCGTCGATCCTGATGTCACCCGCTGCGATGACGATCAACGCGCGCGATCCAGTCACCCGGACCATCGCGGCCGACGGTACGTGCAGCGTCCGGACGTGGAGCACGGCGAGGTCGGCCCCCCCGCCCGGCTGAGGCCAGGTGTCGAACGTGACGCCTGCGGGGAGCGTCGAGCTGCCGTCGATCGACAGCGTCGTGGTGTCGACCTCGTTCGCAAGGGTGAGGTCGCCGGTCCCCGCGACCTGACCCGCGGGCGGAACATGGACCGCATCGAACTGCAGCGGAGTGTCTGGTGTGTCCGACGTCCCGGGCGCGTCTGCCGTGGTGGTGCCGTCGCCGGCGCCGGCGTCGTCGTTCGCGCTGCCACTCGCGATCTCGAAGCCACACGCGGGCAGCACGCCAACGAGCAGGTACAGACGTGCGGCCCACATCACCCGATGGTATCCGATCGCGCCGGATTGGCGCGAAGGTCCTCGCGACCTACATCAGATCGTCTGGGTGCGCGGCAGATCGAAGCGGTCGAGGTTCATGACCTTGGTCCAGACCTTCACGAAGTCGCGCACGAACTTCTCCTGCGCGTCGGAGCTCGCGTAGACCTCGGCGAGGCTACGCAGCACCGCATTCGAGCCGACCACGAGATCGACACGCGTGCCCGTCCACTTGACGGCCCCCGTCGTGCGGTCGCGGCCTTCGAAGACGTCCTGCGAGTTGGACACGGGCTTCCACTCCGTCCGCATGTCGAGCAGGTTCACGAAGAAGTCGTTGGTCAGCGCGCCTGGACGCTTCGTGAAGACGCCGTGCTTGGTCCGGCCGTGGTTCGTCTCGAGCACGCGGAGACCACCGAGAAGGACGACCAGCTCTGGCACCGTGAGCGTGAGGAGCTGTGCGCGATCGACGAGCAGCTCCTCGGGCGGAACAGAGTAGTTATCCTTGGCGTAGTTGCGGAAGCCGTCGACGATCGGCTCGAGAACGGAGAACGATTCGACGTCGGTCTGCTCCTGCGTGGTGTCCGTCCGACCCGGCGTGAACGGCACGGTCGTCGGGAGGCCGGCGCTCTTCGCCGCCTCTTCGACGCCCACGCAGCCCGCGAGGACGATCAGATCGGCGAGCGAGACCTTCTTGCCGCCCTGCTGTGCGTCGTTGAACGCCTTCTGGATGCGCTCGAGCGTCGCGAGGACCTTCGCGAGCTCGGCGGGCTCGTTGACGTCCCAGTCCTTCTGCGGCGCCAACCGGATGCGCGCGCCGTTCGCACCACCGCGCTTGTCCGAGCCGCGGAACGTGGAGGCCGAGGCCCATCCCACCGACACCAGCTGCGAGACCGTGAGGCCTGACGCCACGATCTGGGCCTTGAGTGCGGCGACATCGCGATCATCGACGAGCACGTGATCGACGGCGGGGACCGGGTCCTGCCAGATCAGATCTTCTGCGGGAACCTCCGGGCCGAGGTACCGCACCTTCGGACCCATGTCGCGATGGGTCAGCTTGAACCAGGCGCGGGCGAACGCGTCCGCGAACTGGTCGGGGTTCGCGTGGAAGCGGCGCGAGATCTTCTCGTACGCGGGGTCGAAGCGCAGCGCGAGATCGGTGGTCAACATGCCAGGCGCGTGACGCTTCGCGGCGTCGTGCGCATCGGGCACCGAGCCACTTCCCGCGTCTCCCTTCGGCTTCCATTGGTGCGCGCCGGCCGGGCTCTTCGTCAGCTCCCAGTCGTAGTTGAACAGGTGGTCGAAGTAGTCGTTGCTCCACTTCGCGGGCGTCGTGGTCCAGGTCAATTCGAGGCCGCTCGAGATGGTGTGGCTACCGTGACCGGTCCCGAGCTTGTTCTGCCAGCCCAAGCCCTGGGCGACGATCTCGGAGGCCTCGGGGTCGACGCCGACATGCTCGCCGGGATTCCCCGCACCGTGGGTCTTGCCGAACGTGTGGCCACCGGCGACCAGTGCGACGGTCTCCTCGTCATCCATCGCCATGCGCGCGAACGTCTCGCGGATGTCGCGTGCGGCCGCGATCGGATCCGGGTTGCCGTTGGGCCCCTCCGGGTTGACGTAGATGAGGCCCATCTGGACGGCGGCCAGCGGCGCCTCGAGCTCGCGATCACCGGAGTAGCGTGCATCTTCGAGCCACTTCTTCTCGTTGCCCCAGTACACGTCGCCCTCGGGCTCCCAGACATC
>JANOPP010000247.1:0-1810 GCA_031421915.1 Myxococcales bacterium
CTTGAGAAGAACGGCTTTCTGCACGTCGACGAGATCGTGCTGCCCGGCGTGGAGATCCCGCGCCGCGGCCGCGGGCAGGAGGGTGGCAAGCGGATCAGCGACATCCTCAAGCCTGGCCAGGAGGTCGTCGTCCAGGTGATCAAGGATCCGCTGAAGTCCAAGGGCGCGCGGCTCTCGATGGACCTGACGATCGCAGGCCGCTACATGGTCTATACGCCGACCGGCGAGGGCATCGGCGTCTCCAAGCGCCTTGAGGACAAAGAACGCGACCGCCTGCGGCGCGAGGTCAAGGGACTCAGTCTCGAAGGTGGCGGCGCGATCGTGCGGACCGCTGCGCACGGGGCGAAGCGTGAGGACTTCGAGCGCGAGCTGCCTTACCTGTTCAAGCTCCACGAGGTGCTACAGCGCCGCGTCGGCGAGCAGACCGCGCCGTCGCTGGTCTTCCAGGAAGCCGACCTCTCGGTCCGCGTCGTACGTGACATCTTCAGCTCCGATTTCGAGCGCGCTGTCGTCGACGACGAGGGTCAGTACCAGCGCCTCGTGTCGTTCTTCGCGCGCACCGCGCCGGAATTGGTCGACCGCGTCGAGCTGCACCAGGGCTCCAAGCCACTGTTCGAGGAGTCCGGCGTCGAGGATGTAATCCAAGGGCTGATCTCGCGCCGCGTCGACCTGCCCAGCGGCGGCTATCTGATGATCGACTACGGCGAGGCGCTGACGGTCTTCGATGTCAACTCGGGCTCGTTCGTCGGCCGCGGCAAGCAGGCCCGGCTCGAAGACACGATCACCAAGACGAACCTCGAGGCCGCCGAGGAGGTCGTCCGCCAATTGCGGCTACGCGACATCGGCGGGATCATCGTCATCGACTTCATCGATATGACGAAGGCGCGCAACCGCGACGCCGTGATGAAGGTGCTGCGCGGTTCGCTGGATCAGGACCGCACCAAGACCTTCACGGCTGAGATCTCGAAGCTGGGGCTAGTCGAGATGACGCGTCAGAACGTGACCGAGGGCGTGCGCGAGATCATTTCGCGGGCCTGCCCGACGTGCGACGGCGATGGTGTCGTGCTCAGCGAGGAGACAGTCGCGATCGAGTTCGACCGCAAGCTGCGCGAGCTGGCTTCGCGCACGCCGCGGACCGTCGAAGCGCTGCTCGTGCAGCTCCACCCCGACGTCAGCGTCGAGTTCACGGGCCAGGGAGCGCGGATGCTGCACGAACTCGAAGAGGCGACCGGCAAGGTCTTCCACTTCGAAGGCTCCGACAGCCTCGCGCTCGATCACTTCGCGGTGATCATGGAGGGCACGGTCGACGAGGTCCGCGAGCGGGCAGTGCCCTTCCAGGAGGGCGAGGAAGTGCTCGTTACGATCGTCGAGCCGCACATGTACAACATCGACGATGCGGTCGCGAAGATCGACGGCTACGTCGTCTCGGTGAGTGGTGCTGGCCGTCACGTAGGCGAGAAACGGCTCGTGCGGATCGACGAGGCAGGACGCAATTCGGCCCGTGCGACACTCGTCGGCGGCGCCCCTGAGGGAGCTGGCGGCGATGAGGCGGACGCGAACGGCGCAACCGCTGACGACGGGCTACAATCGAGGCCTAGGCGCCGTGGCCGCAGAGGCGGACGGCGCCGTTCCGCTGCCACAGCGGATGCCGCGCCCGCGGCAGACCCCACGACTGAATAGAACCTGAGCCATGTACGCGATCGTCAAAACCGGCGGCAAGCAATACCGCGTCGAGAAGGGGCAGACGCTCCTGATCGAGCGCGTCCGCGAGGACGAAGGCGCGACGCTCGCGCTTGAGCCGATCCTGTTT
>JANOPP010000248.1:0-11426 GCA_031421915.1 Myxococcales bacterium
ACCTCGACGGCCGGCTTGCTGCGATACGCATCGACCGCGTACTTCACGATCGGCTGCGGGTCGACGCCCGCATCCGCGATTCGTCCCGCGAACACCGACACGATCGCCGGCACGCCGTCGGTAAAGCACGGCATCAGGCCATCGATCTGCTGCTTCGTGAACACGGCGGTGACGTTGAGCTTGACGCCCTCCTTCGAGAGCTGCGCGATCGCTTCGCGCGTCGTCGAGCCCGCGGTGTTCGTGATCGGGATCTTGACGAACACGTTGTCACCCCAGCTCGCGAGGATCCGCGCCTGGCGCGTCATGTTCGGGAGGTCATCCGCGAACACCTCGAGCGATACCGGCATCCCTTGCACGGCCGCGAGGAACTTCTTCGCGAAGCCCTCGTAGTCCTTCACGCCAGCCTTGGCCATCAGCGTCGGGTTGGTCGTGAACCCCTTGAGGGCCACTTTGCCTCCGAGGAGCTTCGGCACGTCCTCGAGGACAGCGCCGTCAGCGAAGATCTTGATGTTGGGGACGTTGCTCATACGGAACCTCTCGTTTCTTTCGCAAGCCGTTCAGGGTCGCCGAAGAATCGTGCATCCTTGATCTCGACCGCGTCGACGACCTCGTCGCTCGCGAACATCGTCTGCAGCACATCGGAGAAGTTGGTCGCCTTCAGGGCCGCGGCGCGCTCGACCGTCTTGCCGATGTCGCGGAAGCCGTAGCAGCCGATCACACCCATCGGCGTGCCGCGGCCGCTCGTGGGCATCTGCTTCTCGGCGATCGCGCTGACGCGCCCGGAGTCGACCATTGCCACGGACCACGACCCCAGGCTCTCGCCGGCGAGCGGCCACACCGGGAGGATCGCGTCCCACCGCGGGCCCTGCGCGCGCGCGAACAGGCCGTCGACCTCGAGAGCGTGGTCGCAGTCACAGAGGAACGCGGCGCCCTTGGTCTCGCTCTGCTCGATGCCGCGCGCGATGGTCTCGGCGGGTCCCCGCGTCGGAGAATCGAGCCGGACCGCACGGATCGGAAGATCCGGGAACATCGCGGCGAGCCGGTCGCTGACCTGGAAGTCGCGCTCCTGCGCCTCGAGGTAGACGAACACGAACCGCCCGATCTGGTCGGCAACCTTGCGGAACGGCCGGACCGCAGCCTCGATGAAGGTCTCGGCGCCGATGGTCAGGAACGGCTTGAACCGGTGCCCGAATCGGGCGCCCTGACCTGCCATGGGAAAGAGGATCTCCACGTGAGCTCTTGTTGGTGTTCCGGTCCGCTCGATCTGTTCAAATCTTGATGATCTCGACGGCCACCGACAGCCAGCCGACACCGAGGTACTTGTACTGGATTCCGCGCTCCTTGCAGAGGTTCTGCCAGGCGAGGAACTCCCCGGTCCGCCATGCCGGGTACCCGAGGTACTCGTCGAACTGGACGACTGTGCCCACCAGGAAGCGGTCCGCGATCAGATCCAGCACGTACTTGGTCGACTCGTAGGTGTCCGCGTCCATGTGCGCGAACGCGATCGGCCCTGGGTGTTCCTTCAGGAAACCGGGGAGCACCTCGTTGAACCAGCCCTTGAGCAAGGTCACGTTGCTCACGACCTTCGGCAGGTGGCCGCCGAGATCGAAGCGTCCCTTGAGCAAGCCGGTGCCACCCCAGTCCTCGGCGAGACCTTCGAAGCTGTCGAAGCCGTAAATCGGGCGACCGCTCTTGCGAGCGACGTAGTTGATGCTCTTGCCGTTGAACACGCCGAACTCGACGAACAGACCTTCGGCGGGTGCCTGCCGCATCGCGAGATCAAACAGTGGATAGCGATCATCGTAAATCGCGCACGGCATCATCGAGTCGAGGACGTAGCGGGCAGAGTCCTCTGCCGCGAGGAACTTCACGCGCGTGATCACGTCCTGACGAAAGCCGAGGCGCTTGACGAGGTACGCGGCCGGACGAACGAGTGCCGTCTCGGCGACCTTCTGGAGCGTAGAACGAAGACCGAGCTTCATCGTGGGTGAGTCCTTGCCGGCGACGGCCCGAAGTGGTGCCAGTGCCTGTAGCCAGTCGCGCTGCTGTAGCTTGCTCATACGGATAGCTCCACTCGTGGGTCTGCAACGGATGCGAGCACACGCTCGTACGCGTTGACGATCGGTCCGGAAGCGAATCTGCGCTGCACGTCTGCCCGGATCTGGTCGCGGTCGAAGGTGGGCAGCTCCGAGAGCGCGAGCGAGATCGATGCGGCGATCGCCGCAGGCTCCACGCTCGGGACGAGGTGACCGTTGAGTCCCTTCGAGACCAGCTCGCAGTTCGCGCCAGGACAGTCCGACAGAACGACCGGCGTCCCGCATGCAAGCGCCTCGAGAGCGGCGTTGCAGAACGCGTCGTAGTGGGAGGTCAGAACGAAGAGATCCGCACTGCGCACGAACGGCAGCGGCTCCGCGGCATATCCCGCGAACGTCACGGTCTCCGTGAGGCGGAGCTCGCGGCTCAACGCTTCGAGGCGACCACGCTCGGCGCCTTCGCCGAGGATCGTGAGGTGAACATCAGCGTGCTTGTCGCGAACCGCCACCATTGCGCGCAAGAGCACGTCGTAGCCCTTGAGCGGGACGAGACGGCCGACGCTGACGAGCCTTGGTCGACCGCGAAGTGTCACGGTACGCGCCGTTGCGGCTCGAGTCACCTCGCGCACATCGATCGGATTGGCCACCACGTGGAGGTTGGATGTCTCGCCGAACAGCTTGCCGAGATCCGCTTGCATCGCGAGGCTCTGACACACCACGGCATCCGCGCGACGCAGCGTGGTCACCAGGAGCTGACGCGCCACGCGGTGTTTGAACATCGACAACTTCATCAGCGCCGAGAAGTCTGCGGAAACCGGGCTCGCCGGGCGCAACACGAGGCGAGTGTTACGTGGCAGGAGCGGTGCGATCAGTCCGAGCGTGAGGTTCATCCGCAGCGTCGCGAACACGATATCGGGGCGCGTCGCGCGAATGAAGCGAAGTGCCCGCACGACCGGATACCGGCCGCCGCCGAGGACCTCGACGGGAATGTCCGCGGGTAGCTTCGACAGATAGTGACCTCCGCCTTCACTCACCATCAGGCTCGGAACGAAACGTGACCGATCGATCGTCGACAGGATCTCGAACATCACGCGATCAGGTCCACCTCGATCGAGCGAGGGGATCGCGAACAGCACGTGGATCTTCGAACCTGACATCGTACGCTCAGCGCGAAGGCTGACTCTCCCGGGCTTTCCACCTGGCTTCCATGCGATCGCGAAGAACCTTCGCAATCGAGGTGCCAACGGGACCGAGTGCGAGGAGACCGCGAAGCGCCCATACCTTCGCGTTCTTCTCGACGAGCTGCGGGTACGCGGCCGCACCGAAATGGATTCCGCGCCGCGCCATACTGCGCCGGCCCTGTGCGACGGCGAGGAAGCCGCGCAGCACGACGTCCTGTTCGATGAACGCCTTCGCGAGCGTCTCGCGAGCGACCTTCGCCTTTGCGAGCACCGTGTCGGGCAGGTTGAACGTCGCGATGTACTCGTCGGTCAGGTGCTTGAGCGCGCCAGAGCGCATCTCTTGCGGACCTTGGCCAGCGTCGTGCTGGCGGTAGTCGAACAGCGGTGCATCGATCGAGTAGACCGTGTCCGCAACGGAGAGAACCTTCCACAGGAACCACTTGTCCGGGTTCATCAGACGACCGCCGGCGTATCCGCCGACGAGATCGTGCAACGCCTTGGGATAGCAGGTCGTCAAGAAGGGCAGCGGCGAGCGGAGCAGCTCCAGCGAACGCTTGAGGAGCACGTCGGCCGGGATCGAACGGACCGGATGACCGACGGCGCGCGACAGCTCGGGTTCGTGGTTCGCGTCGCGCCAGCACTTGGGATCGGGATCGAACTGATTGAAGCGCTTTCCCGCGGAGTCGACGACCGACGTCTGCGATCCCCAGACTGCGGTGTCCGCCTTGGGGCCGAGGGCTGCCTCGAGCTTCTCGTATGCGGCGACTGCACCTGCCGCCATCCGATCATCCGACGACAGAAGCAGCATCCGGCGCCCGCGCGCCATCGACGCCACTCGCTCGAGGTTCGCGGAGAACCCGACGTTGCACTGATTGACGGACAACCGGACGCGCTTGTCCGTGATCGCGCCGACGACGGCGACCGAGTCGTCCGTGCTGGCGTTGTCACAGACCACGACCTCGACATTGGCCGGCGCCTGGGAGAGGACGCTCTCGATCGTCTCCCCGATGTAGCGCCCGTAGTTGAAGTTCGGGATCATGATCGACAGTGCGGTCTCGCTCATCTCTAGATGCTCCTCGTCAATCCGCGAATCGCGGGGGGGGCTGGTGGTCGGGTGGACGCGCGGCGCGGCATCTCCTGCTTGAGCGAGAGAAAGATCGCGAACAATACCCACAGCATCGTGAACCGGAGGCCCTGGTGCGCGACCGTGTAGATCATGGGCGCGACGAGCACCGCCGCCAGCTTGAGCGACGCTCCACGAACCAGACCGCTCATGAATGCGAGGAACAGGAACGCACCCACAATGCCGTAACTGAACAGCACCGTGCCCGCCGAGGAGTGAATCTCCATTTGCTGGTACGGCGATTCCGCGAACCTCGAGAGGCCTCCTTCTCCAGCTCCGAACAGCAAGTACTCCTTGTGCTCGGCGATCCGGTCATAGCCGCGTTCCTCGAGAAATCCGAGATGGTGAGTTCGATTGAGCACTCGATCCTGGGATGCCTCGAAGGCCTCGGTGATCGGCCCACCGGCAAACAGCAGGGCAATGGCGAGCACGCTCACGGCGAGCACCACACGCGGATTTGAAAACACGAGGAGGGCGAGCAGGACCACGATCCCGCCGATCGCAGCGCGCGATGCAGAGATCATCCCGAGGTAGCCGCAGCAGCTCAGGGCAAGGCTCGAGATCACCAGCCGCAACTTGAGCCGCCAGTGCAGCAAGACAATGACGCACGCGACCAGCAAAGCGTAGTAACCGAGCTGGTTCGGATTGTTGAAGAACAGCGCGCCTCGCGACCCGACCTGTCCTCCGAACGAGGCGATCACCTGGACCATGAGCGACAGGTAAATCATGTGCAGCGTCAGCCGGAGGAAGGTGTCGCCGTATCGCTGATAGAGCACGAGCGCGACGAGGAACAGGAGCGAGTTGTAGATGTAGTAGATCGGGAACAGAACGAAGGTGTCCGTTCCGAACAGGGCGAAGTTGCCGAGGATCGCCGCCCACGCATAGTCGACAACACAGACCCACAACGTGAACCACATGAGGCGGCGGGTCGGAACGATCGAGATCCGGGAGAGCTTGCCGTTCCAGCCGCGGAGCGCGATCGGAACCAGGATGAGAACGAACAGATCGCCCGGTTGCGGCAGTCCGCTCTTGAACACGTAGAGCGGGGTCAGGAGCAGGTAGAGCCCCCACGCGAGCAATGCCGGCGTCATGTACTGCTGAGCGCCGCGCTTCTGAACCTGTGCGTTTGACACGAAGATCTTGAGTTAGTGACTGGCACCCTGTACCACGTTCGAGCCGCGGAATGATCACCGTCGAAGTGTGCGAGACCGCCCTCTCGGATTGACGCAAGGTGTCGGAATCACACAACAAGGACGCACCGGAACACGCGGTCGGCCAGCAGACCCGGCGGGGTGTCTCGTGGAGCTTCGCAGGTGCGGTGATCACGAACGGGATGCGCCTCCTGGTCGTTGCGGTGCTCGGGCGCGCCTTGACCTCCACGGATTTCGGGATCGTCGCCGCCGCCCTCTCGGTCAACGCGATCATTTACGGAATCCGCGACGTCGGGATCGGCGCTGCGCTCGTGCAGCGCAAGGAGATCGATTCGGGACACATCAGGACTGCGTTCGCGCTGTCGACCTATCTCGGGATCGCGTTGGCAGCTCTCCTGTTCGTCACTGCACCATGGATCGGAGAGGCGTATCGGATCACGGAGTCGACCGATCTGATTCGCGCTCTCGCGTTCTTCTTCGCGTTGCGGAGTGTGTCCTCGACCTCGCGAATGCTCGCGCAACGCGCCATGAGCTTCCGCAAGATCACCTTGATCGACGCACTCTCGTTCACGGCCGGCTCTGCTGTCAGTATGGCCGCAGCCGTCTCCGGCGCGGGTCCATGGTCCCTGGTCGCGGGCTACCTCGTCGAGGAGTTGATCGCGGGTGCACTGTACATCTGGTCCCACCCGCCGAAGTACTCGCTGAGGATCGACCGACAGAGGCTTCGCGAGCTGATGCAGTTCGGCATCGGGCAGACGATCATCCAGAGCGCCAACATCGTCGCGACGTACGGCGACAACTTCGTTGTAGGTAACGCGTTGGGCGCGCGGGAGCTCGGCTATTACTCGCGGGCGTACGACTTGATCAAGTTTCCATCGATGGTGTTCGACGCGATCGTCGGCAACGTGCTGTTCCCGGCATTCTCCAAGCTGCAACACGCGCGCGATCAACTGGCAACCGGGCTCAGGCGGGTCGCGTTTGTTAACGCCCTTGTACTGTTGCCGGCGAGTGCTGCGATCATCGTGCTCGCACCCGAGGCGATCGAGGTCCTCATGGGACCAGGCTGGGATGATGCGGTCCTGCCTTTTCGCATCCTGTCGTTGACGATCCTGCTGCGCACCAATCTGAAGCTCGGCGGAATCCTCGCGCAGGCCGCAGGCGCGGTGAATGCGGTCGCCATTGCATATGTCATCTACATGGTCGTGGTCGTCGGAGGCGCATGGTTCGCGATCCGCTGGGGGGTTGTCGGCGTTGCGACTTCGACCGCGATCGCGATCACACTGGTGAGCATCCACTGCACGTACCTTGCACTGCGGGTCTCAGGGCTTTCGGTCGCGAGCTTTCTCTCGGCTACGGGGCCGGGCCTCGTGCTGGCAGGATTGGTCACGGCGATGTCGTGGCCAGTCAGCAGCGCGCTGCGAGGCGCCGGGCAGCACGCAGCGATCACGTTCTCGGTGGTCGGCATCGGGGCGATGGCACTGTGCATGATCGCGGTCGCACTCTGGGTCCGGACCCGGCGCGGCGACTTCGAATGGCTCGGGACCGAGCTTCGGCGCTTGCGTCGCCGACGAGGCGCGACATGAAGCTCGTGATGGTGACCACGTACGCCACGCCGAACAACATGCGCCGCGAGCTCCTGATGGCGGTCGCGAGCCGCGGGCACCAGATCACAGTCGTTGCACCTGAGGCGCCGGAGGTGATGAGTGCGCCCCTCGCCGCGATCAGCGCGGAGTACCGCCAGTGGCACGTCAACCGCACAGGGATCGACCCACTTGGCGATCTAGCGTCGGCGCGGCGGCTGTTCGAGATCCTCCGTGCAGAGCGCCCCGATGTCGTGTTGTTCTACCAGATCAAGGCGGTCCTCCTCGGGCCCGCGATGGCGAAGCTCGCTGGGGTACGGCACGTCGTCGCACTCGTCAACGGTCTCGGCGCCGTGTTCGATGCACATGGCTTTGGTCTGACGTGGAAGGCGCGGCTCGCACGCCGGATCTACGGGCTGTCGCTGCGTCGAGTTGACACGATCGTCTTCCAGAACAGCGATGACCCAAAGCTACTTCGGAGTCACGGCTTGCTGTCGGCGCGCGCGAACACGACCGTCGTTCCGGGCTCGGGGGTCGATCTCGTCCTCCTCACACCGCGAGAGCTGCACCATGGTCCTCCGACGTTCACGCTGATCTCGCGTCTGTTGGTGTCCAAGGGGATCCGCGAGTTCGTGGCCGCTGCACGCCTGGTACGCGCGCGTCATCCCGAGGCGCGGTTCCGCCTGGTGGGGCAGCTCGAGGCTGCGACCCATCCCGACGGTGTGAAACAGCAGGAGCTGGACCAGTGGATCGCCGAAGGTCTCGTCGAGTACACCGGTTTCACGAACGACGTCCGCGGCGTGCTGTCCGCCACCACGGTGTTCGTTCTGCCGTCTTACTATCGCGAAGGCGTCCCGCGCACCAACCTCGAAGCGCTCGCGATGGGGCTCCCGATCGTGACGACGAACTGGGTCGGCTGTCGCGACACCGTCGTCGACAGGATCAACGGATTCCTGGTCGAGCCGAAGGACGTCTCGGCGCTCGCGAATCGTATGGCGCGGTATCTCGAAGACCCTGCACTCGCTGCGATCCATGGTCGCGCCAGTCGCGCGCTGGCGGAGCGCACGTTCGATGTCCACCGCGTCAACGAGATGATGCTGCGGGCGCTGCAGCTCGCCGGATGAGCTTTCGCTTGAGCACGCGCAAGATCGGCTGTTCGTAGAGCTTGTACACGGCGATCGCGAACACGACGGTGAGGGCCATCAGTGGGAGTGTCAGGAGCTGGCCGGCGAGCTCCGAGAAGTGACGCTTTCCAATCACGAGGCGGAGCACGCCGTACAGGACGTAGGCCTGGATCAGGTACAGCACGTACGACGCGTCTCCAACCATGACGGCGAACCGATTCGTGATCCGGAATCCGTGAATCCTCTCGAGCAGCACGGCGGCGACGACGATCACGAAGGACGGTATGCCGGCGACAAGCCACCGCGGCGCCTCACCAAAGATCAGCTCGGAGCACGCGATCAACACGAAGCCAGCCACGACGGCGGCGAGTAGCACCCACTTCTGGTACGCGGCTGGCGGGGAGGTCTTCGCGGCGTCCTCGGCGTGGCGCAGGATGTGGAACGCGAACATGCCGAACACGAACTCGAACACGATCGGATAGCCGTAGAAGTGTGCCTCCGGCCGATCGTCGAGGCTCGAGGCGTTGACGATGATGACGACCGCGGTGATCAGCGCCGCCGAGATCGCGGTCGCCCAGCGCCGAGACCACGCCAGCGCGATGGCGAACGTCACGTAGAAGTACATCTCGTAGTTGAGCGTCCAGCCGCCCGCGAGGGTCGGATGCGGGATGCCGTCGCTGGTCTGGACGTGCGATCCGTCGGGCAGGAACAGGAGCGACTTGACGAGCAGCACCGGATCCGACGACGCGGAGCGAAACAGGTGTGGAAGGACGACGACGAGCGCGAACAGCGCCAGCGTCGACGACCAGTAGATCGGCACGATCCGGACGAGGCGACGCATCATGAACTGATTGGTCTCGAGCGACGCTACGTACGCGATGATGAAGCCGCTGATCACGAAGAACAGATCGACCCCGTGGGCGCCGCCATCCCATACGAGGTCGAGGCCGGCGACTCCAGCCGCGTGAGCGTGCACCACGAGCAGCGCGGCGACCGCTCGCAGGATCTGCACGTTGTAGAGCATGGCTAGCGAGGCTCGCCGTGGCCGAGCACGTCGGAGAAGTCGAAGGGCCGGACGCCGAGCGGCATCAGTGCGGTCTGCGCGAGAATCCGCAGATCGAGCAGGAGGCTCCAGCGCTCGACGTAGCGAAGATCGATCGCGATCCGCTCCGCCCACGGGATGTCGTTGCGACCGTGGACGATCGCGAGGCTCGTGATCCCCGGCCGCGCCACGAGCTTGCGCTCGTCCCCCGGGCGGTACATGTGGCGCTGCGAGGCCATTTCCGGGCGCGGCCCCACGAGACTCATCTCTCCTCGCAGCACGTTGATCAGCTGGGGCAGCTCGTCAAGCGCACCACGCAGGTACTTGCCGACGCGGGTCACCCGGTCGTCGTTCGCATCGACGCGCGTCGAGCCATCGGCGTTGTAGCGGATGGGGGCGTCCTTCATCGTGCGGAACTTGAGCAGCTTGAACGTGCGGCCGTTCCGGCCGATACGTTCCTGCGTGTAGAGCACCGGGCCGCGATCATCGGCCTTGATGGCCACGGCGATCGCCGCCATCGCCGGTCCCGCGACCAGCAGTCCGCCGCCAGCGAGGCCGACATCGAGGGCGCGCTTGAAGAACTCTCCGATCACGTGAGCCACAGATGATACGTGACGTGCTCCTCGGTGGGCACGAACCCGTGCCGCGCGTAGAGGCCGAGAGCAGGGTTCTCGCGCTGGGTGCCGATGGTCGCGACCACATCGCGGTCGCCGATCCAGGCGATCACGCTGCGGAGCAACACAGCGCCGATCCCGCGGCCGCGCCATGCTTCGTCCACCGCTACCAGATCGATCATGATCGACGACCCGCGATCGAGCACGGTGATGTAGCCGACGATCTGACCCGCGGCTCGCGCGAGGAACGTGCGCTGGGCGCGGCCCGTCACGTCGTTCGTCGCCCACGCCGCATATAGCGCACGGGTCTGTGCGATCGGCAGCCGCGCATCGGCGTGCAGGTGCGAGGTCTTCATCACATCTGCCGTGATCCGCGCGATGCTCGCGATGTCCCCGGGATCGTCGAGGCGCGAAACCTGTTCGAGCGTGACGGCATCGTGCTGAGCCGTGCTGGCGCTGCGCGTGCGCAGCGTCGAGGTCACGAGCGTGTCGATCGCGGCGTATCCCATCGCCTCGACCACTGCCTGTAGCGACTCGCCCCGCGCGAGGCGAAGGAAGACCACCGCGTAGCCCACGCGCGTCGCGGCGTCGATGCACTCGCGGAGCTCGGCGGCACCATCCGTCGACTCGGGGACCAGGCGGCCGATCGTCAGGCCGTACTGCTTCGAGTCGAACGGAGATGGCTCGAGCTTCATGACGCGCTGGTGGAGACGACCTCGAGCACGGCGTGGATCACGTCGTCGACGTCGCGGTCCGTCATCCGGCTGTAGATCGGCAGCGACACCTCGCGGCGGAACTCACCGTACGCGACGGGAAAGTCCTCCGGCTTGTAGCCGTAGGTATCGCGGTAGTACGGCTGCGTGTGCAGCGGAATGAAGTGGACGCTGATGCCGATGTTGCGCTTCTTGAGCGCCTCGGCAAACGCATCGCGTCCGCCGCGCAGCCGCTCGTTGTCGACGCGCAGCATGTAGAGATGCCAGGCATGCTGGTTCTCGGGGGCGCGATGCGGGATCTGGAGCGTCGGCTGATCGCGGAATGCGTCGTCATAGCGCTTCGCGATCTCGACGCGGCGGCGCCACATGGTGTCGAGCTTGCCGAGCTGCACGAGTCCGAGCGCGGACGCCATGTCGGTCAGGTTGTACTTGAACCCCGGAGCGACCACCTCGTAGGCCCACGAGCCCTCGGCCGTGTAGCGCTTCCAGGCATCGCGGCTGATCCCGTGGAGCGACATGATGCGGCAGCGATCTGCGGCGGCATCATCCTCCGTCGTGATCATCCCGCCCTCGCCGGTCGCGAGCGTCTTAGTCGCGTAGAACGAGAAGCACGTGAACCGCGAGAGGTTGCCGATCATCCGGCCACCGAGCTTGGTCGGCAGTGCGTGCGCGGCGTCCTCGATGATCGGGATGTCGCCGGCGACGGCGCTCAGGCAGTCGAGGTCACATGGCTCGCCGGCGATGTGGACCGGCATGATCGCCGCGACCTTCTCGCGCTTCAGCGTCTCGGCGACCTTGTTGATGTCGAGGTTGAGCGTGTCGGCGCGAACGTCGACGAACAGCGGGTGCGCGCCCATGTAGCGAA
>JANOPP010000249.1:0-2599 GCA_031421915.1 Myxococcales bacterium
AGATGTTCGCCGACCTCGACGGACCGTGAAGGTACGATTCGCGGAGAGCGCGCGGGCATCGATCCGCTATCGCCACACGTGGTGGCGCGCCAACCGCGACAAGGCTCCCGGCCTGTTCATCGAGGAGCTACGCGGCGTGGTGAGCAAGCTCCGACGCGATACCGATGTCGCGCGGCAACCTTACTCCGGTCAGGGCGAGGCCACGGTGTGGCGGCTGCTCATGCCCAAGACGCGGCACCACTTCTACTACACGCGAGACGAGCGGGCGGACATCGCGTACGTCGTGCTCGTGGACAGCGCGATCGGCGAGGGGGGTCCAGATCTGTAGGCGCGGGAGGCGGCGGGTAGATTCGCGCGGTCGTCGTCGGGACGTGGGCAGAGTGGAGCGATTCTCTGCCCACGCGTCCGAGCAAGCCCATGGAACCATGGGCAGCAGTAGTGGAGGCGGCGGGAGTCGAACTCTCCCGGGGCACACAAGAAATCGAGCGCTTGCTGCACGCTCAACAACTTGTGTCCCGGGGAGTCCGGCCTCGTCCGTCTCCGTTTCGGGGGCTCGGGCAGAGCGTGGGCAGAGCGCGCGGATTCAGTTGAACGCTTGAGTGCCACCTTCAACGCCGAACAGTCGACGGGTATCGCGATCGGGAAACCCTTTGCGCGCGACGATCGGTGTCTTGGCCAGCTTCAGCGAACACTCGAGCGGGGTCGCTCGGGGATCGTGCTGAAGCTCGAACCGCAGGAGGTGGCGCAAGTCCGTCATCACGCCAACCGTGCTGCGGTCGTCGGTCGCCGCGATCCTCGCATCTGCCATCGCAGCGCATTCGCGCTCGACGTCGTCCGGCGCCACAGAAAGGGCCGTCAATACCTGGCCAACCGCGAGCACCAGTCGGCTCGTGAGAGTGCCGAGCTCTCTCCCAGAAACCACGACGGGAAGCAGGGTCGCTCCTGAAACGGCGAGGACGAACCGACCGCTCCGCACCTGAAGAAGGGTAGCGAACCAATCGCCGAGACGGGTCGTCGATGTCGGAGGCTGCGGCTCGACCTTCATCCGCATGCGAGTGAGCAACTTCGCCGTAGGACGTAGGACCATCATGGTGGCGGTCCGGATGACCACGTCCAGGTTTCGGGGTCCCAGGACAGAACGGCATCGCCAGAGAGCACGGGCTCCAGGAACCCACGGACGGCAGCGAACGCGTCGTGCACGGTCGGCCACGTAAGCTGGTCGTCGAGAGCGAGCGCCGCATATGGCGCCTCCCACGCAGCTGGTGGCTCGGACAGCGCCGCTGGAAGGGCGTGCGTGGCTCGAAAGGCGAACGTCTGCTCGAGCGCGCCTCGCAGCTGCGCCACGCCGATCGCGCGACTACCAGCCAGCAACGCGAGGTCAGGGAGGTCCTTGATCCGAGAGTTCGGGCGTTTCCGCGGAAGCGTGTACGCGTGCAGCTTCTCGGCGATGTGCGTCTCAAGCGGTACACACGAAGCGTGGGCGGCGCGATGCCGGCGAATCCGAGAACGTCGTCAGCGACGACCGTCTCTGGCTCGCCAAAGATCGGATCGCCGAATGCCACGTCGACACCGAAACGTTGACCGTAGATCTTCCCGGCGAGACTGCACTGGGCGCGAAACCGAAGTCCTTCGTACTTCATCCCTTCTGCCTCGATCTCGGGATGCTCGGCGTCGGCCACGATCTCGAACGTCAGGAAGTCGCTCAGATCGAGGCGAGCGGCCTGCTGAAGTCGGGAGAGGACATCAGCGCTCGGACCCATCAGGCGAAGGTCGACGTCCTTCGTCGTTCGTGCGCGGTCGATCCGGAGCTCGAGGGCCACGCCGCCCTTGAGCGTGGCGGCGTCACCGAAAACGGACACGATCCGCGCGAGAAACCGATCGAAGACGAGGAGCTGCCGGGTGCGCGCGACGATGAGCCCCTTCGGCGTGCGCTCGCGGATGCGGTGCTCCAGGGCTTCCTTGAACGCCGCTGGGCTGTCGTAGGTCCGCACGGTCACGCGGCGAGTCCTCCGAATCCGCGAAGCGCCGTCTTGACGTCGCTCAGCTCAGCTTTCGTCACGAGTCCCCGGCTCACTGCTTCACGCGCTGCCTGGCGGAGCAGGTCGGGTGCGAGCTTCTCGTGAGCGCAGTCGTCGAGTGTCTGTCGCGGCGAGGTCGCCGGTACCGCGCCGAACCAAGCCCGCTCTCTCTTCAGGACATCGCCATGATGGATGATCAGGTCGGGAGGGACACGCAGGCGCCGCTTCCGCCATGACGTGGGAAGCGAGAGGTGCGCCTTGGCTGGGAGCACGTCCGACAGGCCGTGCAGCGCAAGCGCCGTGTGATGCGAAAAGACTCCGTGCTTGTCTGACCACAGCCAGAGAACCACGAGCTCTTCGTGATCTCCTGCGGGAAAATGGACCAGCCGGTACACGCCTCGGCGAGCACGAGACACGCGTCCTGCATCGATGTGCTTGAGAAGTAGCTGCGAGGAGAATCCCGCCGTCGAGGCATCACGGGTGGTGAAGTAGCCCTCCTGGCCGCTGGCCAGCTCGTAGAGGCGGTCCCAGTTCGGGCTAGTGGCGCTCACGCACGGAACGTTACCGTGGGTTTAGTTTTG
>JANOPP010000250.1:0-38174 GCA_031421915.1 Myxococcales bacterium
TACGTCCGCATCTCGCTCGGCGGCGTGCGCGACGAGGCCGAGATCCGCGGCCACCGCCGCACATACATCGGCGCCCTCCCCGGTCGCATCGTGTCGGGCCTCAAGAAGGCTGGCTCGATGAACCCGGTGTTCGTGCTCGACGAGATCGACAAGCTCGCGGCCGACATGCGGGGCGATCCCGCGGCTGCGATGCTCGAGGTCCTCGACCCCGAGCAGAACAAGGACTTCGTCGATCACTACGTCGAGGTGCCGGTCGACCTCTCGAAGGTGATGTTCATCTGCACCGCGAACCAGCTCGACACGATCAGCCAGCCGCTCCTCGATCGTATGGAGATGGTCGAGCTGTCCGGCTACACCAGCGTCGAGAAGCTCGCGATCGCCAAGAACCACCTGCTGCCCAAGCAGCTCGGTGAGCACGGCATCGGCAAGGAGCAGCTCGACATCGGCGACGACGTGATCTCCGAGATCATCCAGAGCTACACCCGCGAGGCCGGCGTCCGTAACCTCGAGCGCGAGCTCGCGGCGGTCTGCCGCGGTGCGGCCGTCAAGGTGGCCGAGGGTGCGACCCATATCCCGATGGGTAAGGTCGAGCTCGAGGAGATCCTCGGCCCGGCGCGCTACGTGTCCGACGTCGCGGAGCGCAAGCCCGAGGTCGGCGTGATCACGGGTCTCGCGTGGACCCCGGTCGGCGGCGACATCATGTTCATCGAGTGCCGCATCTTCCCGGGCAAGGGCGAGGTTCGCCTCACCGGTCAGATGGGCGACGTGATGAAGGAGTCGGCGCAGGCCGCCGTGTCGTGGATGCGCTCCAACGCCGCGCGCCTCGGCATCGACCACGACAAGATCGCGAACTCGGACATCCACATCCACCTGCCGCAGGGAGGGATCAAGAAGGATGGTCCGTCGGCCGGCGTCGCGCTCACGCTCGCTGTCGTCTCCGTGTTCACCAACCGGCCCGTGCGCAACGATGTCGCGCTGACCGGCGAGGTCGATCTCCGCGGCAACGCGCTGCCGATCGGTGGTCTCAAGGAGAAGCTCCTCGCGGCGCATCGCGCGGGCATCAAGCTCGTGTTCATCCCGCACCGCAACGAGAAGGACATCCTCGACATCCCCGAGGAGATCCGGAACCAGCTCGACATCCGTACGATGAAGAAGGTCGATGACGCCCTCGCCGTCGTCCTCGGCGAGAAGGTCACGGTCCCGGATCCCGAGCCCGCGATCCCGCCGCCGACTGCGCCTGCGCGCGGCTCCGTCGGCGACCGCCTGCCCTCCTGATTCGATCTGGGTCGATCTGAGATAGGCTCTGACCGTGCATCGCGCGGTCGGAGTCGTCGTTGTTCTCTCGCTTGCGCTGCTTCCGTCCTGCAAGAAGAAGGAAGACGCGCAAGCGGCGTCAGGCGCTGGCACCGAGTTGGCCTCCACGGCGCCGGTAACGAGCGTCGACGAGATGCTGAAGCGCTCGTTCGAGGCACTCGGTGACGAGTACTTCGCGGCCGACATCGACATCAACTACGTCCGCGCCGACGGCACGCTCGATCCTACGTACGGTGAGCTGACCGTCGAGACCGGGAAGCATCCCCGCCCCAAGCCGCCCAGGCCCGCCGATGATCCGAATCGACCGGTCGGTGCACCTGCGCCGCCAGACAACTCCGAGCAGATCACGATGATGGAGACGGTGATGGCGAAGTGCCCGCAGATCACCTGGCAGAAGGGCGAGGTGACCGTCCGGCGCGACGCCTCCTGCTCGATGTTCCGGTCTCGCATGCTGAAGCGGCCGCGGTGCTCGATCGTCAGCATCCTCGCGGCGGCACGCGACGCCGGCGCACCGGCGAATGCGCTCGCGAAGGTCAGCTTCGACGCCGTCTTCGGCGACGACGGCGTCCAGACATGGAGCCTGTCGATCGATGACAGCCCGCGCGACATTCACTTCAGGCACGAGGGCAAGGACGACTGCGAGGCGATCGTGGAGAAGCCGTGACAGCCCGAACGTGCGCCGTCGTCGCCCTGCTCGTCTTCGCGGTGACCGGCTGCCGGAAGAAGAGCACCAACGAGAGCGCGGAGAGTGCGCTGTCGAAGATGCAGGCGTTCGCGAGCGCGATGTGCAGGTGCACGGAAAGGTCGTGCGCCGACCTGGTGCAAGCGCAGATGACCCAATGGTTGACGGAGAGGGCGAACGATCCGGGCGCGGACGAGCGCCCGAGCGAGAGCGTCATGAAGGGGATGACTGAATTCGGCCAGAAATACGCCGAGTGCATGACCGCCGCGATGGCCGGTGGACCGGGCAGTGCCGCGGCTGGCTCCGGGTCCGTAGACGCGGGTGGCGGAACGCGCCCTCCTCCGGCCATGAAGCTCTCGACCCCGAGCGACCGGCCGTCGATCGGAAGGCTGCTCCAGGAGGCGAAGGAGTACACGCGCGCCGCCGAGGACGATCTCGTCATCCACGTGCTGCGCGCCCGCTACGTCGCCCCGGACGGCGAGCTCGATCCGACGTACGGCGAGCTCTTGATCGGCTTTGGCAACCGGCTCCCCGGCGCGCCGCGGATCGAAGACGATCCTGAACGTCCGACGGGCGCACCGATCCCCGAGCCGACAGCCTCGCCCCCACCGAAGCGTTCCGACACAGCCTCGTGCCCCGAGGCGACCTGGACCCAGAAGACCGGCTGGAGCTGGGGCGAGCGCTCGTGCTTCGCGCAGTCAGCGCTGAATCCGACGTGTTCGCTGGCAGAGGTGTGGAAGCGCGCGCAGAGGGTCAAGGGCGCCGAGACCAAGAGCAAGGCGGTGGCGATCATCGAGCTGGTCCGCAACGACGACAACACGCAGTCGTGGGAGTTCTCGATCCGTGACGGGCTGCGCAACGTCGACATCAACGCGCGCGTCCCAGACCGGTGCACGCCGATCCTGGAGAAGCCGTGATCCGCGCCGCGCTCGTCCTTCTGCTCGTCGCCAGCGGCGGTTGCAAGAAGAAGGCGAACAAGGCCAACGACTTCGACTCGGTGTTCCGCACCATGCGGCAGGTTCGCGACGATGTCTGCAAGTGCAAGGACCAGGCGTGCGCGAGGGCCGTGATGACGCGCATGAGCGAATGGGTGCAGCGCGCGAGCACGGACAACGCGAAGCCGCCAGAACCGACGTCGACCCAGCGCAAGGAGATGACGGTGGTCTCCGAAGACCTCTCGAAGTGCCTGACCAAGCTGATGGCACCGAACGAGGCGTCCCCGCTCGATGCACCACGGACCGATGCGCCATCCGTGGTCGACGCACCGCCACCCATCGACGCTCCTCCGCCCCGGGGCAAGCTCCCCGAGCCCGTCCCCGCACCGGTCACCGTCGATGCGCTGCTCGCGAGCGCACGGACGTGGGCCCGCGGCGAGCACGACCAGCTCCGCATCGCGGACCTCAACGTCCGGTACATCGACGCGAGCGGCGCCCTCGATCCCGACAGTGGCTACGTCACGATCGAGCTCGGGCGCGCACCGATGGTCGTCGACGATCCGAAGCGTCGCACGGGCGTGCCGGTCAAGCAGCCGCCCGAACAGCCGACCTCGTGCATGAAGCTCGACTGGACGCCAGCGAGGGGGTGGTTCGGAGGATACGGATGGGCATGCGGCGAGGCAGAGCTACCGTTCCCGCGATGCTCCGTCGAGACCATCTGGAAGCGCGCGATCGCGCTGGGCGCACCCGCGGACGCCGTCGCGAGGCTCTATTTGCGCGAGGGGAAACCACGCCGTTGGGCGTTCACGATCACCGACGAGCCACGCGGCGTGAAGATCCGCCACTACATCGACGACGACTGCGAGATGACGGTCGAGAAGCCATGACCCGCGGCCTGTTCCTCGTGCTCGCGCTCGTCGCATGCACCTCGCGCGACGATGGTGACATCCCGACCACCGTCGGCCCGCCACCGAGACTCGCCAAGCCAGCGGCCGCGAAGGTTCCAGGCACGACGCCCGGCGCACCGGATCCGACGTCCGCGGATGCGCTGATCCACGATGCAAAGCAACGCGCGCAGGCGTACGACCTGTCGCGGATCACGATCGAGTACATCGCTTCCGACGGCATGCTCGATCCGCGCTACAGCAAGGGCACGGTGGTATTCACCCAGGATCGACCCGAGCCACCCGACGACCCGGAGCGGCCGACCGGCGCACCCTCCACACCGACACCGCGCATCTCCACCGCCCGCAAGTGTCCGACCTGGTCGTGGGAGCCGGGCTCGTGGGCGTCGTCGCAGGGTCACTGCGGCGCCGCGCGGATCGACGCCGTGCGCTGCCCCGTCCTCGTGATCTGGCAGCGCGCGATCGCAGACGGTGCGCCGCCTGATGCACTCGCGACGCTGTCGATGACCGGACGCTCCGCACGCTCGACCACGCCGCCCCGCTGGAGCTTCGAGATCCGCGACACCGTGCGCGGCGTGAGTTTCAGCCGCGCCTATCCGGACGATTGCGGTCCGATCGCCGAGGCTCCCGATCCGAGCGTCCCGTCCGATCGCCCACTTCCGGCGAGCCTGGACCGCACGATGATCGCGAACGCGATCGGCACGGCGAAGCCGAAGATCCGCGGGTGCCAGATCACCCGCTCGCGGGCGACGGTGAAGATCTCGGTCAAGGTCACGCCGGACGGCGTCGCGACGACGACCGTGAAGGAAGCGACGAGCGCCGAGCTCGGCGAGTGCGTCGCGGCCGTGATCGACGCGCTACCGTTCCCGCGCACGCGCAGCGGCGGGATGTTCAGCTACCCGTTGACGTTCTAGCCCGCAGGCGCGAGCCGGTAGATCGTGCCGGTGAGCAGCACGATGTACAGCTCGCCGTCATGATCGACGCCGAACGAGCTGATCTGCGAGAGCACGGCGCGCTTGTCGATCGCGCCCTTCCAGTCCCAGTGATCGCGCGCCCAGCCCCGTGCTGTCGGTGACGATGCGTCGCGCGTCCACCTGAAGCTACGCAGGAGACCGGTGCAGAAGTCGGCGTAGAAGTAGCGACCGTCGAGCATCGGGAGGGCCTTGCCGCGATACGTGAAGCCTCCCGTGATCGAGCAGCCTTCCTCGTGCGGATATTCGACGACCGGCGGCGTGAACGCAGACCTGTCACACGTCTTCTGGCGGAAGCAGTGACTCCCCTCGGCTGTGTTCCAGCCGAAGTTCTTGTTACCCGTATCGGCACCACCGACGGCGAACACGTACTCCCACAGGTTCTGGCCGACGTCCGCGATCATCAGGTCGCCGGTCTTCGCGTCGAACGAGAACCGCCATGGGTTGCGCACGCCCATGTGCACGATCTCCGGCACCGGTTTCGCGGCATCGACATCGAAGCGCAAGATCTTCGCGAGCAGCGCCTTCGGGTTCTGGCCGTTCTCTTCCGGATCGCCGGCCGACCCGCCGTCGCCCATACCAACCCACAGCTTGCCGTCCGGCCCGAACACGATGTGACCGCCGTTGTGGTTCGAGTAGGGCTGGTTGATCTTGATAAGCTCGCGCCGCGTCGCCTCGTCGACCGCGTCCGGGTTCGTGGCCGACACCCGGTACTCGACGACGCGCGTGTGATCGTCGCGATCCGTGTAGTTGACGTAGAGCTTGCCGTTGCTCTGGAACTTGGGGTGAAACGCGAGCCCGAGCAGACCTTGCTCGTTGCTGTAGGAGAGGTCGGTCAGCGTCAGGAACGGCTTCTTGGCGAGCTTGCCGCTCTCGAGGATCCGGACATGGCCGGCGTGCTGCTCGAGGATGAACATCCGCTTGCGGGTGTCACCGGGCGCGACGACGAGCAACACCGGGCGCATCAGCCCGCTGACGACCTCCTCGAGCTTCACCTGTGCCGCGATCTCGGCCGGGACCGGGACCAGCTCGTCGGTCCCGGCGGGATCTCCGACGGGGGCTCGTGGTCGGACCGCCGGGCTTGGATCGGGGCTGGGCGCCGGCTTGGTCTCCCCGATGGGCGCGGGAGAGCCGCGGTCTGGGGTCTGCCCGTCGCGCCGGCAGCCCGCTCCCAACACCGCGATCAGGATCAACATGCGCATGGTCACTCCGGTAAGACGTGCCACGAGACACGGTGTTAGCCAATCCGGTTGCCACCAAAGGCTTTGCCGCCGGCTACTCGACTTGCCGGCTGAGTCGCCGCCTTGGCGATCGTCAAGATATTTAACATCCAAGCGCTCGATCTCCCGTCGGGGGAGCGGCATGTTCCGGCTCATCGTCATGGCACATCGCATGCTCCAAGACCCCACGAGGACCGACGCCATGCAGATGACCTCATTTATCGCCGCCGGCTACGGCAACGCCAAGAACCAGCAGGACCTCCGCCACTACTTCGAGTACTCGCCCAAGGGCGTCGATGTTCTCGAGGATGGGCTCAAGGAGATCTCGTTCGGCGAGTACCTCGTCGACCAGGGCGTCCTCGACCGCGCGCAGCTGTTCAAGGCGCTGCAGATGCAGGATCGCCTCCCCGGCGTCCGCATCGGTGAGGCCGCTGCGGCCCTCGGCTTCGCGCCGATCGGTGCGATCGAGCGCTTCTACCAGCGCTTCATGCAGATCAACACCGTCGACCTCTAGCCCACGGTTCGATCATCCTCTGCGTCATGCCCGCCACGTGCGGGCATGTTGCGTTTCGGCCGTCACACCATCGCGCGGATCACGGCATCGGTATACGTCGCCGTGTTGGCCTTGCCACCGAGGTCGCCGGTGCGCGTCTCCGGGTTCGCCAGCGCAGCAAAGATGCCCGTGCGCAGCCGCGCCGCAGCCTCCTTCTGGTCGACGTGGTCGAGCAGCATCGCGGCCGACAGCATCAGGCCCGTCGGGTTCGCGATGCCCTTGCCCGCGATGTCGGGCGCGGTGCCGTGCACCGCCTCGAACATCGAGCAGCCGCCGTCGCCGATGTTCGCCGCCGGCGCGACGCCGAGCCCACCGATCAGACCTGCGCAGAGGTCAGACAGGATGTCGCCGAACAGGTTCATCGTGACGATGACGTCGAACCGCTCGGGTGCGATCACGAGCTTCATCGCGGTCGCGTCGACGATCATGTCGTCGAACTGAATCTCGGGGTAGCGCTGCGCCACCTCCTTGCCGACGTCGAGGAACAGGCCGTTCGACATCTTCAGGATGTTCGCCTTGTGGACGAGCGTGATCTTCTTGCGGCCGTGCCGGCGCGCATACTCGAACGCGTAGACGATGCAGCGCTCGCTGCCGAACCGCGTGATGATCGCGATCGACTCGGCGGCACTGCGACGCGGATCGATGTAGTGCTCGACGCCCGCGTAGAGGTCCTCGGTGTTCTCGCGCACGATCACGAGATCGACGTTCGTGTACCGGCTGGGCACGCCGGGGATCGTCTTCGCCGGCCGGACGTTCGCGTACATGTCGAACTGCTGGCGCAGGGTCACGTTGACCGAGCGATAGCCGCCGCCACTCGGTGTCGCCAGCGGGCCCTTGAGGGCGAGCCCGTTCTTCTTCATCGAATCGATCGTCGCCTGCGGCAATGGATCCTTGTGCTTGTCGACGGCACCCATGCCGGCATCGACGCGTTCCCAGTTGATGGTCCCTCCAGCTGCCTCGATCGCGCGCACCGTCGCGACGGCGATCTCGGGGCCGATTCCATCACCTTCGATCAAGCTCACGGTCGGACGGGTCACGCGGGAGTCCTTTCAGTCATGCGGGGACGCGGGTCAATCTCGATGCGGTCGTCGACGACGCGCACCGCGTAGGTCACGAGACAGTACTCTGATGCATCGGCGTGCTCTCCCGTCGCAGTCGAGAACCGCCAGCCGTGGTTCGGGCAGATCACGTGGCCCCGCGAGACGATGCCCTCGGACAGGTCTCCGCCGCGGTGCACGCACTGCCGCTGCAGCGCGAAGTACCGCTCACCGTCGAGGCCAAGCACCATCGCGACGCCATCGACCGTCACCCCGATCACGTCGCCGGCACGTACATCTCCGACCCGGGCGGCCGCGCGCCACTGCTCGCTCACGGCGGTGACTTTCGCACGGAAGCCACGGGCGCTGGCGCACACCTGACACTCACCGAGCACTCACTACGCCGTCGGTAGAGATTTCGCGGATCGCGCCCATGCTGGAGGGACCGTGAGCTTCGATCCCTATGGTGTGCTCCTCGAGCGGGCGCTCTATCCGGCGTGGGAACGGCTGCGCGGACGCCCGACGTTTCAGCTCCTGCACCACCTGCAGCGGACGGAACGGTCGAGCCTCGACGAGATGGCGGCGATGCGCACCGGCTACCTGCGCCGACTCGTGCGCCACGCGTACGAGCACACGCCGCACTACCGCGCCGCGCTCGACGCGATCGGGCTCGTGCCGGCGGACATCACGTCGATCGAGGACGTTCACAAGCTGCCGCTGCTCGAGCGCGCCACCGCACAGACCACGGTCGAGACCCGCACCGCTGGCTGGCCCTCCGTCGCTGTCAGCAAGACCACCAGTGGCTCGACCGGTCAGCCGCTCGAGGTCCGATTCTCCGCGGAGTCTCGTTACTGGCGCGACGCCATGCGCTGGCGCGGCTTCGGCTGGGCGAACTATCGGATGGGGAACAAGGCGATGCACCTGTGGGGCGTGCCTGCGGTCAAGCCATCGCTGTTCAACCGCGTCAAGATCGCCGTCGATCGCAAGCTCCGCCGCGACGTCTACACGAGCTGCATGGTCCGGTCGGAGGAGCACCTCCGGAAGATGGTCGAGCTCATCCGCACGGAGAAACCGCAAGCACTCGCCGGGTACGCGCAGGCACTGGCGGACCTCGCGCGCTTCGTCAATCGCGAGGGCCTGCGCTCCTGGGACACCATCCCCGTCGTCTACGGCGCGGAGCGCCTGTGGGAGCACGATCGCGCGGATCTCGCGACGGCGTTCGGCCCGGCCGTGTTCGAGACCTACGGTTGCCGCGAGTTCATGCTGATGGGCATGGAGTGCGAGGCCCACGACGGCCTCCACGAGTCCGCCGAGAATCTGATCGTCGAGCTGCTCGTACGCCAGCCCGACGGATCCACACGCCCCGCACGGCCCGGCGAGCAAGGCGAGGTCGCCGTCACCGACCTCCACAACCTCGCCTGCCCGTTCATCCGCTACCTTACCGGAGACCTCGCCACGGCGCGGGCGCAGACGCCGTGCGGATGCGGCCGCACGCTGCCGATGTTCGGCGCCGTCGAGGGTCGCGTCACGGACACGATGCGCGACGCCATGGGAAACCCCGTCGAAGGCATCCTGTTCAACATCCTGTTCCTCAACATGGCGAAGCACACGCGCCAGTTCCAGGCCGTGCAGAAGGCGGACGGCACACTCATCCTCCGCGTCGTGCCGACCATCGACGGTCGCCTGCCGCCCGAGGTCGAGGCACTGATCCGCGAGTTCGTCGGAACCCACCTGCGCGGGATCCCGATGATGATCGAGATCGTGAAGGAGATCCCGTTGACCAAGGCGGGCAAGCTCCGGCGCGTCGTCGTCGAGAGCACCCCGCGCGCGTGGAGCCCCTCGCACGACCTCGGCGTGGTCCACGAGAACTAGCTGTCGGCGGGAGCGCCGTCAGCACCGAGGCCGTACGTCTTCATCTTGGTGTAGATGCTCGCGCGGCTGATGCCGAGCCTCCGCGCGGCGATCGCGGGATTCCGATCGCGCCGCAGCGCCGCGGCGATCGCCGCTTTCTCGACGGTGCGAACCGCGCGCTCGGACAGATCCTTGAGCCCCTCGCCATCGCCTAGCCGCGACAGCTCGATCGCCGGCAGCTCGACGCGCTCGTCGGAGTCGTGGGCCTGCGGTGGCGCTGAGCCAGCCGGCCGATCGAGGCCGAGCATGTCGAGATCGTGGCTGCGGATCATCTCGCCGTCGCAGAGGATCGCCGCGCGCGACAGGACGTTCTCGAGCTCGCGGATGTTGCCGGGCCAGCGATAGCTCGCGAGTCGCTGCAGCGCTTTCGCGGTGATCTGCGTCGGATACGGCAGGTCACCACCGGCAAAGCTCTTCGCTGCACCGCGCCGCTTGGCCAGGATGTGCGCGGCGAGCAGCGGGATGTCTTCCTTGCGCTCGCGCAGCGGCGGCACCTGCACCGGGAACACTGCGAGCCGCCAGTACAGATCCTCGCGGAACACGCCCTTCTGGACGAGCTGCTTGAGATCCTTGTTCGTCGCGGCGACGACACGGACATCGATCGCGACCGGCCGATCACCGCCGACCGGCTTGATCTCTCGCTCCTGGAGCACGCGCAGCAGCTTGTTCTGCACGCTCGCATCGATGTCGCCGATCTCGTCGAGGAAGATCGTGCCGCCGTTCGCCTCGCGAAACAGACCGCGCCGCGCCCGTCCTGCTCCGGTGAACGCTCCCTTCTCGTGACCGAACAGCTCCGCCTCGAGCAGGCTCGGTGCGAGCGCCGAGCAATCGAACGCGACGAACGGTCCATCCGCACGCGGACCGACGCGATGAACGGTCCGCGCGAGGAGCTCCTTGCCGGTACCGCTCTCGCCGACGATCAGCACCGTCGCATCGGACGCGGCGACGCGGTTGATCATCTGCAGCAACTGGCGCATCAGCGCCGAGTCCCCGATCACCTCGCCGAGGCCGCGCGCCTTCTCGATCTCGCCGCGCAACCGGCGCACCTCGCGAGCGAGCGCTCCGTGGGCGATCGCGCGCTCGATCACCGAGCGGATCTCGGCGCCCTCGGACGACTTCTTGAGCACGTCGAGCGCGCCCGACCGCATCGCCCGCACCGTGAAGCCGACCGTCGGCGCCTCGCTCCAGATCACGACCACGGTATCTGGCGCGACCGTGCGCAGCCGGTGCAGGAGGCCGAGCGCATTGTCGTCACTGTCTTCGAGCGCCGGATCGAGCAGGACGGCATCGAACGCCGAGCCGACCACGCGCTCGAGCGCGGCGATCGGCGTCGCGACCGCCTCGACGTCCATCCCGGCCAGCGCGCCGACGCCGTGGGCGATCGTGCTGACGTTGGAGTCGACGATCAGGACGTGGCGAACCCCCATGACTCCAGCATACGAATCTCTGTCCAGCTGTCTAGACACTGTCCACGTCCCTGGACGGATGACCTGCGACAACATGACTCAAACCTCTGTAACTACAGGTTCAGCCGGCTGGACTGACCTGGCTCGGTTGGTGCCTTTAGGGAAGGGACACAGGAGGTCTTCGATGCAAGCACCCGCCAATCTGGAGGTCGATCTCGGGACCACCCGCGCCTATGTCCGGTCCGTCGCGATGAAGTACGTCCGGGACGACCAGGACGCCGAGGACGTCACCCAGGACGCGATGCTCCTGGCTCATCGCTATCGCGACTCGTTCCGCGGCGAGTCCCGGTTCTCGACCTGGCTCTACCGCGTGACAGCGACCGCAGCCCTGATGTTCCTGCGCCGCCAGCGTCGGCTGGCGCGCGAGGTTCCGGCGAGTGGCTCCACGGACGACGAGGGCACGCCTTGGCTCGAGCGCGCCGCCGCCCCGACGGACCTCCGCAGTGAAGTGATCGCTCGCAGCGAGCTCCACCTCGTCAGCGAGGCCGTCGCCAGGCTGGGCGCGAAGTATCCGGCCGTGTTCTGGAAGCGCTACGGCGAGGGCCGCACCGAGACCGAGATCGCGCGCGAGCTCGGCCTCTCCGTCGCGGCCGTCAAGACCCGCGCCTTTCGCGCCCGCCAGGCCGCCCTCGCTGCGACCCGTTGATCGCGCAATCCACGAGCCTGTCTCCCGACATCCCGGCGCCATGGGCCGCGTGGACGCCCAACCGATTCAACGGCACGCTCGCGCGAACCCCTGACCGCGCTAGGCGGCTTCGAGCTCGAGCGCCGGATAGCTCGTGTGGATGAAGCAGAGCTGCTTGCCCGGCAGCTGACGCTTCAGCTCGCGATAGCGATGCATCGCCGCGCGGCCATCCGCACACAGCTCGATGACCTCGAGTCGATCGAGGACCCGCCGGCACGCGTCGCCGTGAATCTCGACATGGCACTCGAGAGCCTCGACCACCAACCACTGGCAGGGGTACGCGGCACAGACGTCGGTCCAGCGCATGGGAGGAACGCTAGCCAGCGATCGCCCCGACGACAACTTCTCGACTGCCGCTCCCCGTGTCCCGAACGCGAATCACCCTGTGTTCCTCCACCCACGGACAGAGCTAGCTTGCTGTAATTGTTAACGAACGAGCCTGGCCCAGGGGGTGAAGTACCTCCTGTCATGCTGACTGCCATCCTCCCCGTGATTTCCCTCTCCGTGAGCCTCGCGCGCCCGGTCACGGGTGCATCCGACGAGGTGGTGACCACGCCACGCGCGGCCCAGGTCCGGCTCGCCGAGGTGCTCGCAGAGGCCGACGCGATCCACGGCGTCTCGCGCGCGGGCATTCGCACCCGGCGCGGCCAGCATGTCATCTCGTTCGCGATCGATCGCGGCGACATCGCGCTTCGCATCGATGCGACCACGCGCACCAGCGGCGAGGTCATCTCGCTGACCATCGTGCCGGCCGGTCCTGCGCAAGGCGACCTCGGTTCGCTGTCGTGGCTGGCTCCCGAGCTCGCACAGACGACCGCGATCACCCGGCTGACGGTCGATGAGGACGGCGCCGTCACGATCACCACGAACGACGACCGCGCGTACATGGCCATCCCGGGCCGCGGCTCCGGTGGCGCCAACGCTGCGGCTTCGGCGCGCTGGGCCGCGGCGTGGAACCACGACGACGCATCGTGACCGCACGCTTGTCGCAGGCGACGGCGGGCTTCGGCGCGCCCCCAGGCTATAAGCACGCGTGGCCAAGCAGCAGCACGACGCGCGCACCGACCCCGAGGTTCCGAAGGGGATGTCGATCGAGCTGCTCAAGGATCTCCACCTCCTCACCCGCGACGGGCAGCTCAACGCCGACGCCCGCCGCAAGCTCAAGCAGATCCGGCACCTCGTCGGCCTCCTCAAACCCGCTCTCGAGGACTCCCTCGCCCGCTCGCCCGAGCCGATCGTCGTCGATTGTGGTGCCGGCAAGAGCTACCTCGGCGCGATGCTATACGAGCTCGTGCTCGGCCCCGCCGGCCGCGGCTCGCTCGTCGCGATCGAGTCGCGCGCCGAGCTGTCCGAGCAAGCCGCTTCCCGCGCCGCGCGGTTCGGCCAGGATCGCTTCAAGGTCGCGACCGGCGCGATCGCCTCCGCTTCCCTCCCCGGCCGCCCGAGCGTCGTCACCGCGCTCCACGCCTGTGACACCGCGACCGACGACGCCCTTGCCCTCGCGTTCGCGACGAACGCCGATCACGTCGCCGTGGTCCCGTGCTGCCAGGCCGAGGTCGCGCGCCAGCTCGAGTCGTCGAAGCCCAGCGACCCGGCAACCGCCGCGCTGTTCGCTCACCCACTCCATCGCCGCGAGCTCGGCTCGCACCTCACCAACGTCGTGCGCGGCCTCGCTCTCGAGGCCCACGGCTACAAGGTCACCGTCACCGAGCTCGTCGGCTGGGAGCACTCCGCAAAGAACGAGCTGATCCTCGGCAAGCGCGCGCATCGCTACGACGCGGCCGCTCGCGCGAAGCTCCGCGCCGTCCTCGATCGATTCGGCATCGAGCCCGCGATCGTTCGCGACCTCACCGCGCGCGGCCTCGACCCACGCACCGACGTTCCTGTGACCGCGAGCTAGTACTCGCGCTATCGATCAGCGGCGGCGGCTACCGCGCGCGCGAGTCTTGACCGCCTCGTTGATCTTGCGGAGCAGAGTCCGCGCTTCATTCGGATCCATCCCCGCCAGATGCGGGTACACCTGCTCGATGCTCTCGTAGCCGACGCGAATCAGGTATGCGCTCGGGCGGATCGCGTCCTCGCCGGTTCCGAGCTGCAGAAACGGCTCGAAGAACCCGTGCAGCCCGAGCAGCGCGGCCGCGAACACGATCAGCTTCCACCACCGCGTCATCGCGAGGCACTCGTAGCGCAGCGGGCTCGAGCATGCCAGCTACGCGGCCAGACGCTGCGAGCTAGACCGCGCGACGTCGAGGCGCCCAGCCGCCCGCGACCACGAGCCATGGGCACGTCCCCTACTTCGAGTGCCCCTCCCGCAGAATCGGTAATTACACCGTAATTACCAAAACGCTGCGAGGAGTGGCCAAGGTGTCCCTTCGGCGAATCGCCCCAACATCGTTCGTACCGAAACGGCAAGAGCGGGCCTTTCCTTGGGGGCCAGGCTCGTGGCGCGATCGCATGAGCGCCAGCGCGATCGCCTAGGCGCTGGCGCGATCGCGACCGCGGCCACCCCGACGGCGCCGCTTGCGGTCGCCGCCGCCGCCGCCGCCGCCGCCACCGCCACCGCCGCCGGACGCGCCACCGCCGCCACCGCTACCGCCGCCGCCGCCGGACGAGCCACCACCGCCACCACCGCCACGTCCACCACCACCACTGCCCGACGAGCTCACACCGTGGCTGTGCCCGAGGTGGCCCGCTGCCTTGGGCGCATCCGCGAGCGCCTCGGCCGCGATCTCCGTCGACATCTTGCCGGCGACGCGGAACTGATCGGGTTTCCATCCCTTCTGCGGGACGACCTCGATCTTCTTCTGGCAGCGCTTCTCGAGGTGATCGAGGTAGTCGCGCTCCTGGCGCGAGAGCACCTCGGCGACGCGCGGCGCGCACTCGATGTCGATCTTGTCGTTGTCGACGAGGGAACCCGAGCGGCGCACCTCGCGCAGGATCTCGTACGCGACCGTCGTCACCGACTTCACGACGCCCGAGCCCTCGCAGGTCGGACACGGCTCGGTGAGCAGCTGCACGAGCGACTCGCGCGTGCGCTTGCGTGTCATCTCGACGAGGCCGAGCTCGCTGATCTTCGTGACGTTGGTGCGCGATCGATCGCGGGTCAGCGCCTTCTGGAAGGCGTCCCAGACCTTGCGGCGGTTGCCCTCTTTGTCCATGTCGACGAAGTCGATCACGATGATGCCGCCGATGTTGCGGAGGCGGAGCTGGCGCGCGACCTCGTCGCACGCCTCGAGGTTGTTCGCGGTGACCGTGTCCTCGAGGTTGCCGGAGCCCGTGTTCGTGAAGCTGCCCGTGTTGATGTCGATCGCGGTGAGCGCCTCACCCTGATCGATCACGATCGATCCGCCGGAGCGGAGCGGGACCTTGCGGGCCACCGCGAGCCGGAGTGCGGGCTCGACGTGATAGTGGTCGAAGATCGGCCGGCGCTGTTCGTACTTCTTGATGCGCTCGGCGAACCGCGGCAGGAACGCCATCGTGAACTTCTTCACGCGGTCGTACTGCTCGTCGTCGTCGATCATCACCTCGGTCGTGTCCTCGCGGAGGAGGTCACGCACGGTGCGCAGCGCGAGATCGAGATCGGCATAGACGAGACCGGGACCGCGTTGGTCCTTCTCGCGCAGCTCGATCTGCCCCCACAGGCGCGCGAGGAAGTCGACGTCGTCGCGGAGCTCCTGATCGTTCGCGTCCTCGGCGGCGGTGCGAACGATGAAGCCCGAGCCCTTGGGCCGGACCTCGTTGACGAGATCGCGAAGGCGCCGGCGCTCCTTGTCCGAGCCGATCCGGCGCGACACGCCGATCTGCGAGACATGGGGCATGAAGACGGAGTAGCGACCCGGCAGCGAGATGTAGCCGGTGACCCGTGCGCCCTTGAGGCCGATCGGATCCTTCGTCACCTGGACGACGACGTTGTCGCCCGGGCGCAGGAGGTCCTCGATCTTGCGATTCGCGAGCTGCTTGCGCGAGCGAGCGATTCGAGACGCGGCACCCTCGGGCGAATCATCTCCGCCCTCGTCGATGTCAGCGTCCGCGAACAGCTTGCTCTCGTCTCCGGAACCGAGCACGTCGGCGACGTAGAGGAACGCAGCTCTCTCGACCTTGGGACCGAGGTCCACGAAGGCAGCCTGCATCCCAGGAAGGACGCGGCTTACTTTTCCACGATAGATATTTCCGACGATTCCTCGATCACGTTTGCGTTCGACAAAGAACTCAGCCAGGGATCCCTCTTCGACAACCGCTACGCGGATCTCGGGTCCCTCGGCATTGACCACGAGCATGTTCTGCATTGGCTCTGCAATCTGTTGCGCCCGCTCCGGAGCGTCGCGACATGAATGTCCTAACGCGGTCGCTGCGGATGGCGGGTCGAGGGTCTTCGGTAACACGCAACATTTGTGAATACAAGGCATTGCGAGCCACCAGGAGCGCGTGGCCCATGCCTTGCTTAAGTCCCGGTCGCAGTTCAGCGTTGCCGCGCCGGAATGCACCTTCGTTATCCTGGGCACTTAACTTTAAAGCCCACGTTTTCAACTAGTTAGTTTGTCTTGATTCGAACGAACGCCTGGGTTGCCGCCCGGGCGTTCGTGTTTTCGGCGTCGCCGATTTACCGTGCGCCCGTGACCGCTGAGCCCGCTGCGGACGTTGACGCCATCGAGTTCGTGCTCGCGCTCGCCCGAGCCCTCCATCGCTACGGGACGCCCGCTCATCGCCTCGAGGAGGCTCTGGGCGTGTGCTGCGCGCGGCTCGGTCTGCGGGCCGAGGTGTTCTCGACCCCGACCACCATCATCATGAGCTTCGGCGAGCCCGCCGAGCTGCGCTCGCGGATGATGCGCGTCGAGGGCGGCGAGCTCGACATGGGCAAGCTCGGGCAGGTCGACCAGCTGGCGGACGCGGTCGCCAACCACGAGGTGACCGCCGCCGATGGCGTGGATCAGCTCGCCGCGATCATCGCGGCCCCGAAACGCTTCGGTCACGGCGTGTCGACGCTGATGCACGGTGTGACCGCGGGCTCGCTCGCGGTGTTCTTCGGCGGCGGATTCGAAGACGTCGGGCTCGCCGCGGCGATCGGTCTGTCGCTGGGTCTCCTCGCGCAGTACGCCAAACGCTCGACGGATCAGGCCCGCGTGTTCGAGCTCGTCGGTTCGGCGTTCGCGGCGTTCATGGCCGCGCTGGTGTCGGCATGGTGGCCGGGGATCAACCCCTCGGTCGTCACCGTCGCGGCGTTGATCGTGCTGCTTCCGGGCATGTCGTTGACCGTCGCGATGATCGAGCTCGCGACTCGCAATCTGATCAGCGGCACCGCGCGCCTGATGTCGGCCGTGATCGTCTTGCTCCAGCTCGTCGTCGGCGTCGCGCTCGGCGAGCAGCTCGCGGGTGCGCTCGTCGAGGTTCATCAGGCGGTCCCCGTCGGACTCCCCGAGTGGGCTCCGTGGGCCGCGCTCGTCGCGTCGTCGCTCGGCATGTCGATCGTCGTGCAGGCACGGCCGAGTGCGTTCGGCTGGATCCTCGCGGCGTGCGTCACCGGGTACATCGGTAGTCGCGCCGGCACCGAGTGGCTCGGCGGTACGGCGTACGGCGCGCTCGGTGTCACCGTCGGTGCGTTCGCCGCGGCGGTGCTGAGCAACGCGTTCGCCCGGATCTTCCAGCGACCCGCACAGATCGTCCTCGTGCCGGCCGTCTTGACGCTCGTGCCTGGCGCGATGGGCCTGCGAGGGATGGCGTCGCTGCTCGACCACGACACGCTGACCGGTGTCGAGACCGTGTTCGCGATGTTCGTCGTCGCGATCGGCATCGTCGCCGGTCTGCTGATCGCGAACGCGGTCGTGTCGCCGCGCCGCAGTCTCTAGTGACGGTGGAGATCCGGATCGTCCGGATCGGCGTCGCGATGCACGCACGGATCGTTATCGGGATCGTGGCCGCACGCGAGCACGCCCGGTGACGGATCATCGTGATCGACGCCCTTGTTGGGACCCTCGAGCGAATCCTCGCCGTGGACATCACCACCGCTCTCGATGATCGCGGCGAGCTTCTCGGGGGCGATGTTCGGGACGAGGTTCTGCCGCGCGATGTACGCGACGTAGTACGCGTCCTCGCGGCGCGCCTCGAGCGTTCCGTCGTCGATCGCCTTCTCGAGTGCGCGCTTGAGATCACCGATCAGGCGCGACGGCGCGATCTCGAACGCCTCCATGATCGACGTGCCGACACCGCCGGGGAGCGGCGGCAGCTTCGCGTCCGCCTCGGCGAGCCGGTCGACGCGATCTGCGAGCGCCGAGATCTGCTCGAGCAGCGTCTTGCGGCGGCCGGGCCGCTTCGACGTGATGTCGGCGCGCGACAGATCGAGGAGATCGATCATGTGGGCCGCCATCTCGCGATGGAACCGGCGCACCGCGCTGTCGGTCCACTGCTCGCTGTACTGGTTCGTGCGCAGGTGATGGCGCACGAGGAAGCGGATCGTATGGCGTTCGTCGCGTGCGAAATCGAACCGCTGACAGACGCGATCGAACATCCGCGCACCGACCTCCGCGTGACCATGGAAGTGCACGCCCTCGTCGGTGAACGTCCGTGTCGGGACCTTGCCGATGTCATGCAGGAGGGCGGCCCATCGCACGAGCGGACGGCGCACGGTCTGCCGCACGACCTGCTTGGTGTGATCCCAGACGTTCTTGTGCTGGCGACCTGTCTCTTGCACGAGCTCGACCGTCGCCGAGAGCTCCGGGAACAGCACGGGGAGAATCTTCGTCGCGCGCAGCCACTCGAGCGCGGAGTCGACGTCGCGTCCCATCAGCATCGTCTCGAGCGCGGCGCGCATCCGGCCCTTGTCCGCCTCGGCGAGACGCTGCGCGTGCTCGCCGGCCATCTCGGTCACGCGCTCCGATGGCCACTTGCCCTCGCCATCGTTCGCGATCGCGCCCGCGATCTCGAGCAGGACAATCGCGTCTGCCTCGACGAGACCACGCACGCGGTCGCTCGTCGGTGAATCGATGGACGTCATGGTGCGATTCCGGCGGGGATACCTACCACGATGGCCGGGACCGGTCATGGAAGGCTCCGAACGTGAGAATTCCTCTGGGTTTCTCACCTTGGCCCGGGAACTGCTCAAGCGGTCGGCGAGTGCAAGGTCGAATCACAGAGCGGCAGCTTCCGCTGGCCGAACGGTGCTTTCCCGGCATTTCGAGGTTCTATAAGTCCCTCGACGACAAGCCCGCGACTTTCCTTGCGCTCCTGTGGGCGTTCGAGGGGAAGCGAGCGGCCCGGCCAACGCGCCGGAAGCATCCCAAGCGCTGAAGCGTTTTCCTCGCGAGAGTGCTTCAGCTCTGGCAAGTTGAGTTGCCGACTGTGACACTCCGTCGCAATCCGGAACGCTGATGGGGCAAGATCGAACATCGACGAAGAGGCACCCGATCGGGGTGTTTGACTCTGGTGTAGGCGGACTGACGGTGGTTCGGGCGCTGCGAGCGGCGCTCCCCGGCGAGGACATCGTCTATCTGGGAGACACCGCCCGCGTTCCCTACGGCAACAAGAGCCCGCGTACCGTCGAGCGCTACTCGCTGACGTGTCAGCAGTTCCTCCTCGATCGCGGCGTCAAGCTCGTCCTGATCGCGTGCAACACGGCGTCGGCCAATGCGCTGCCTGCGCTGACCGTGGCGAGCCCGGTGCCGGTGATCGGTGCCGTGGAGCCCGGTGCCTCGACCGCGCTCGCAGCGACGCGCAATGGCCACCTCGGCGTGATCGGGACGCTCGGCACGATCCGCTCCGGCGCCTACGCTGCGGCGATCCGCGCTCGCGATCCCGAGGCAGTCCTCACCGCCCTCGCGTGCCCGCTCCTTGTCCCGCTCGCCGAGGAGGGCTGGACCGACGACGAAGTCGCCGTCCTCGTCGCCCGTCGCTACCTCGAGCAGCTGTTCGCGATGGACCCCCAGATCGACACGCTCGTTCTCGGTTGCACCCACTATCCACTGCTCAAGAACGTGCTCACGGCGGTCGCGACCGAGCTTGCCGGACATCCGATCGCCGTCGTGGACTCGGCGTCCGCGATGGCCGAGGCCGCGCGCGAGGCACTCGGGAGCGGGGCGAACCGCCGGAACGGCCCGGGCCGGCTCGATTGCTTCGCGACGGATACCTCTCGCCTCGACGAGCTGGCTCCCCGCTTCCTCGGCGAGCCGCTGACCGGCTTCGAGCTCGTCGATCTTTAGAGCCCGTCGCCGCCGACCACGCCCGTCAGCCGGTGGCTACGCACGAGCAGCGGGCTTGGCAACCTTGTTGCCCTTGACCCGTGCTTCTTCGACCTGGCGACGCTTCATCACTTCCGTGACGGTGGTCGCCTTCTTCAGCTTGTCCGCGATCGTCTTCTCGTCGACCGGATAGTCGGTGCGGAACACCAGACCGTCGTCGAACAGGAGCTCGCGCAGCTCTTCGCTGTCGAGGTACTTCGTGACCTTCTTGCCCTTGTACTCGAGGCCGGGCAGCGTCGGGACCTTGCTCTCGAGCCAGGTCATGAGCTCGCCCATCACGGCCTTGCAGAGCTCGAGATTCTCGTCGAGGTTCTCGAACAGCTCGGGGAATCGGCCGCGGAACGCGTCCTCGTCCTCGCCCTGTCCGAGGGCCTTTGCGAGCGCGAGCCGGAGCAGCAGCGCGTCGTCCGCGTAGCTGACAACGGCATCATTGCGGTCGGCGATGAAGTCGTTCGGTGACACGACATACGCGACGACCCCGGCGGCGACTTCCCGCACGGGCCGCGGCAGGTTCTCGTCATCCATCGCATCGAACGCGATCTTGAGGTCGTGGGGTAGGGACACCAACCAACCGCGCACCAACTCGACGAACTTCGACTCCGCTGCTGCAGTACTCACGGGATAGTGCCTACCCCGCAGAAGCGGGGCCTCCAAGAAGCTTCGAGATTGAAGCCCGAGGGACGTGAGTACCAACCCCAGGCAGGAATTACAAGTGTGCGAACCCGACGGAGCCGGGTGGGGGCGCCTCGCTTGCCAGCGTCCGCTGGCTCGCTCCATCTCGGCGCACCCCGGAGCGTGGTACCGTTGGAACGCGGTGGCCAAGCGTTCACCAATCGCCGGGTACAATCACAACGTCCGGTATCGCGGCCTGATCTTCCATGTTCAGACCGAGGACTCGGGCCTGCAGAGCCCGCATCTGTTCACGCACATGTTCTATGGCGGCGTGATCATTTCGACGCGCAAGCTTGTCTATGACGCGGGCGCCGCCGAGGACGCGATCAAGGGGCTGATGCAGTCCCAGCACAAGATCGTCCTGCGTGACCTCAAGAAGGGCTTGTTCGACGACAAGATCGACCAGTACCTCGCTGGCACCGAGGGACTACTCCCGCGTGGTGCGGCCGGCGACGACGAGCGTCCGGCGGGGGCCGTGGCACCGGTCGAGACATCGGAGCGCGGCGACATCCCTCGCGAGAGCGAGCCCGCTCTCCAGCTGCGGATGAGCGAGCCGGAGATCACGCTCACGCGTCCAGAGACCGATCACGACATCACGCCGGAGATGCTCGAGCCGCTCGAAGAGCAGCAGCCGCCTCCCGCGATCGCCCCCACGGCGACGCCGCCACCGGTCCCGCTCCGGACCCCGACGGCGCCCACGCCGACGCGTACCAGGACCGCCGAGCGCAAGAGCGGGCCGAGCTCGATCCGTACGTCACTGCCCCCACCGCCGCCGTCGATGGACGAACTGGATCCGCCGACGTTCAACGAACAAAAGGACAGCATCGCCGAGGCGTTCGCTGCGGTGAGCGCAGTCGTCCCGCAGGACTCCGTCCCCGACGTCCAGATCCGGCTCGAGCTCGAGGACAGCGACGAGATCGCGATGCCGCGCACACGCTCGGGTCGCGACACGGACATCGAGGTGCCGCACAGCGACGGTGTTCCCGGCGGCCCGATGACCGGGACCGTGAGCAGTCGCTCGGGTGGATCCGTTCCGCCTCCGCTCGGCTCGCCCGAGCGCAAGACTGGCGATCGGATCAACGCGGTCGGTGCGGCGACGTTGCCGCCGGCGCGTCCGATCGCTCGCCCGCCGTCGCGCCAGGCGCTGTCGCCACCCGGGGTGATGTCGCGTCCGCTGACGAACGACGATGCACGCTCGCGCGGCGACAGTGACGCGGTCGAGGTCTACGCACCGCCACCTGGCTCGGCCGAACCCGGCGAGCGGCCGGGTCAGTACGCGCAGCACACGCGCGTCAGCCCGCGCGTCCCCGTCGATGTCGTGAAGAGCGATCGCGATCGCTCCGGCTCGGTCCCGATCCCGTCGGGGCTCGCGCGTCCGGGACGGTCGTCGCAGGCGCCTGGCTCCGGCGGGATCCCGCAGCGGATCACGCGCGAGCCGTCCGCTCAGATCCAGACGCAGCCGATGCACACGGCGCCTCGCAGCGCGACGCCGTCGCCCGACCTCGCATCACGTCCCGCCCAGCGCCCGCGGACGCCGACGCCGGCGCGCGTGTCCGCATCGTCGTCGAGTCCTGCGCCGAGCCGTGCACCGTCGTCGAGCGGCGGCGTCGTGATGACACGCCCTGCGGTGATCGTCGGTGCACCGGCGCGCACTACCCAGCCGAAGGTTCGCCAGGCGCGCGAAGAAGAAGCCCGTGGGTTCGGACAGGGCCTGATCTCGGAGAAATCCCTCGATGAGGTCATCCTCGCGTACCTCTCCGAAGACGCCGACGACAAGTGAGCCATGGCGCTCGTTTGTCGACCTCCGTATTCGTGCGTACGGTGATCGCATGACCGCTCACGTGAAGATGTACACACGCAAGTGGTGTGGCTACTGCACCGCGGCCGAGCGCTTGCTCGAGGCCAAGGGTGTTTCGTACGAGCAGATCGACTGCACCGGGGACACCAAGACGCGCAAGTGGCTGGTCGAGCAGACCGGCCGCACGACGGTGCCGCAGATCTTCATCGATGGGAAATCGATCGGTGGCTACGACGATCTCCGCGCGCTCGATCGCCGCGGTGATCTCGACAAGCTGCTGGGGGCCTCGTCGGACGCGTCCCAGCCGGGCCGCTAGCTACTCGTCGGGCTCGGGCAGCTCGACTTCCGGGTGGTCGACGACGTACTTCGTCATCCACTCGGTGAGCTTGGGCATCGCGACCTCGAGGCGCTGGCTGCCCTCGCGATCGCGCGCCTGGCGCCACGCGAACACCGCCTCGTCGTGCTCGCCGCGCGATGCGTACGCCCACGCGCAGAGCAGCAGGAGATCGCGCCCCGCGTTCATCTGCAGGCCCTTGCGCATCCGATCGTAGAGCTCGGAGTCATCGAGGACGTTGTTCGGGATGCCGCCCTCCGCGCAGAACAGGTGCATCTGCGCGATCCAGTACGACAGCTTGAGCACCTCCCCGACGGGGACCGGGCCGCGAGCCTCGAGGACGACGCGCGCCTCCTTGGTGCGCCCGAGCGAGGTCAGGAGGTTGATCTCCGTGTAGTAGGAGAACTGGTGCTGGATCAGCCGCGGCGACAGCTTGCCGCGCGCGCGGCGCACGCGATCGAGCGCCTGTTCGCCCCTGCCGTCGAGGGCATCTGCGATCGCGACGCGCAGCTCGGCGAGCGCTCGCACGCGGCCGGGTGCCCACCACGCCTTGGCGACGGGCTCCGCGAGCGCGCGTCCTTCGAGCGAGTGACCGTTCGACAGCGCGACACTCGCCTCGTTCACCTTCTTGACCGCGCGCACGGTGCCGACGAACCGTCCGCCGAGCGCGAGGTAGAACGGGATGAGGAGCGGGAACGAGGTCGCGGCGAGCGCGACGCCTGCCGCCGTGATCCCCCCGAATGCGAGGTACGCGAGGATCTGGCGGTTGCGCACGCCCGATGGATCCTTCACCTCGCCGTCGCGGCCGACGTAGACGAGCTGACCCTTGCCCGCCTTGTCGAGATCGCGCGCGATCATCGGTCGCTCGAGCGCCATCCCGGAACCGGGGGCCATCAGCGCGAGCGATTTCTTGGGGTCGTCGGCCATGTCAGCTCGCGTCGTCGTGGACGCGCCAGTCCGTTCCCTTGGGGGTGTCGAGCAGCTCGACGCCGATCGCGGCGAGCTCGTTGCGGATCTCGTCGCCGCGGGCGAAGTTCTTCTCCGCGCGAGCGGCGGCGCGGTCGGCGATCAGGCCGTCGATCTTGGTGACGTCGATTGCCTTGCGGCGAACGAGCCGGTCGCGGCGATCGCGGAGGTAGGTGTCCGGTGCGTTCGCCAGGATCCCGAGCGCTTCGCCGACGTGACGGAGGTCCTTGGCGATCCGGGCGAGCGACCGCCGACGGACCTGCTTGTCGATGCCCTTGCCCTCGGCGATCAGCTTGTTGCCGAGCTGCGCTGCCTCGTGCATCGCGGCCATCACCTTGGGCGAGTTGAAGTCGTCGGCGAGCGCCTCGAGCGTCGCGGGGACGAGCTTCTCCGCCTCGGCCAGCACCGCGCCGTCGCCGCCGGAATCTGTCGACCCACCCTGCGCGATGAACGCGTCGATCTTCGACAGCGTGACGTAGAAGTACTCGAGGTCGCGATCCGCCGCCTCGAGGCTGCGAAACCGAACGCCCGTCGGCGTGCCGTCGGGATCGCGGACCTCGTCGACTTCGAACTCGATCGGCGAGCGGTAGTGGTGCTTGACGCAGAAGAACCGGAGCGCCTCGCCCCCGACGGCTTCGGCGATCTGGTCGCAGCCGAAGACGTTGCCGAGCGACTTGCTCATCTTCTCGCCGGCGAAGTTGAGAAAGCCGTTGTGCATCCAGTAGCGCGCAAAGGTATTCGTGCCGAACGCGCCCTGGGACTGCGCGATCTCGTTCTCGTGGTGCGGGAAGATCAAGTCCTTGCCGCCGCCGTGGATGTCGAACGACTGGCCGAGGTGCGCCATCGTCATCGCGGAGCACTCGATGTGCCAGCCGGGGCGACCCCTGCCCCACGGAGAGTCCCACGCGGGCTCGCCGGGCTTCGCGGCCTTCCACAGTGCGAAGTCGACGGGGGACCTCTTCTGCTTCTCGACGAGCTCCCGATCACTCGCGCCCGCACGGAGGTCGTCGATCGACATGCCGCTGAGCTTGCCGTACGACGGGAACGTCTCGCAGGCGAAGTAGACGTCGCCGTCGACGGCGTACGCGGAGCCGTTCGCGACGAGCTTTGCCGTGAGGTCGATGATCTCTGCGATGTGCGTCGAGACCTTGGGCTCGACATCGGGAGACAGGACGCCGAACCGCGCCATGTCGGCGTTGTAGGCGTCGGCGAACCGGGCGGCGAGCGCCATCGGATCCTCGCCGAGCTCGTTTGCGCGCCTGATGATCTTGTCCTCGACGTCCGTGATGTTGCGGACGTAGCGGACCGTGTACCCGAGGAATCGCAAGCTCCGCCGGATCGTGTCGAACGAGATCGCGGAGTACGCGTGACCGATATGCGCCGGAGCGTAGGGCGTCGGTCCGCACACGTACATGCCGACCTTGCCTGGCTCGAGGGGCTCGAACGGGACCTTTTGCCGGCGCAGTGAGTCGTGCAGGCGGAGAGGCGTCACAGCTCTCGTTGTAGCATCCCTCATTTCCAGCCGAAGCTCTTCGCGCCGCTTCCCGAGACCGCGTTCGTGAGGCGCTCCAGCCAGAGGGTGGTCTCGGCCCGGGTCGTGGGGAGGGCGAGCGACCACAGGAGCAGACTCTGCGGGGTCCGCGCGATCACCCAGCGCCCGTCGCTCGAGATCTGGGGAGCGCTGTAGGTCACACCCGGGGAGCGAACCAGGACCCAGCGCCGGTTCTCGACCAGAGGATCGATGACCTCGATTCCTCCGTCCTTGGCCTCGACGATCACGCCGGTCTCCGACGACATCGAGAGCACGGTGCCAAACGTCTCCTCGAGATCGATCACGTGGTTCGGTCGCCCGAGCTCGACGAGGAACCCGGACAATGTTGTCGTGAACGCGAGCGCATGCGCAGGTCCGGCATCCGCGAGGCGGAGGACATCGAGCGGGAGCGTCGCGTGGATCTCGAGCTCGCCACCGGGCCGCCATGCATGGAGCTGCTTGTCGACGGGAAACAGCACGGTGCCGTCACCCGTCACCAGCAGCGAGCCGACGGGGAGGTTCGGGAGCAAGATTGCCGCCTCGACGCCGGTCGTCAGGTTCTTGCGCCACAGCGTCTTGTCCGCGAACACGGCCGCGACCCACGCCGCGCGTGTGCGACTCCAGGCGAGGCCGGCGAGCGGCGAGTCGCGATCGACGAGCATCGAGCGCGCGCCCGTCGTGACGTCGTGGACCTGCACGGAGCCGCCGGTCTCGGAGCCGAGCAGCACCTGGTGGTCATTCGCAAAGCCGATCAAGTCGGTGTCGTCGCCGAGCGCCTCGGGCTCCTTTCCCGGTACGAGCAGCCAGCCCTTGTGGGCGAGATCGACGATCACCGCGGCTGTGCCAGCCGGGCTGTACGCGACCTTGGTCAGCGCGGTGGTCTGGCCGAGCGGGCGCACCTTGGCCGCCGGCAGCTCGATGATCTGATCCGGCGCATCGGCCGACGTCGCGAAGATCTGATCCCGGCCCGCGAAGAACGCCGACGCGACATGCGTCGCGAGCTCGCGCGGCTGGACATCGTCGAGGTTCCATACGAGCAAGTGGTTCGCGACGGCACCGAGAACGTACGGGGAGTGCGGCGAGGCGTGCGCGATCTCGAGGCGACCGCGCGGAATCCCGAACGTGTGGTCTCCCCGATCGGCGAGCACGGCGATCGAGTTGTCGGTCGCAGCAACGATGGTTCCGTCGCGCGACTCGTGGAGGCTCAGGGCGCTGGTCAGCGGTCTCCGCATGCGCGAGCCCTCACGCGACACGAGCGCCACGCCGGTCGGGCCGACGGTGTAGACCCGGGTCGGCGTCGATGCGACTTGATAGCGCTGGCCGACGTTCAGCACGTTGACGACCATCGGGCCCGGCTGGATCGAGAAGTCGACTGCGGACTCGTCCATCAGCGCGGCGAGGTGCAGGCTGTCGGCGGACCAGTCGACGTGGCGCGTCTTGCCGAGCCGCATCTCGATCGACGGCGTCGTCGGTTGGGTGCGATCGAACAGGTAGAGATGTGCTTCGCCCGCGAGCGCGAGCCACCGCCCGTCAGGGGAGGGTGCGAGCGTGACGATCTTCTCGTCCATCGCCAGCTCGAGCGGATGCGTACCTGCGAGATCGAGCTGCCACACCGAGCCTGCCGCGTCGGTCCAGTACGCGGTGATTCCGACGACGTCGAGATCCTTGATCGGTGCGCTCGCCGTGATCTTGCGATCGCTGCCGCCGGCGGTGTCACGGACCACGATGTTCGGTCCGCTCCACATCACGATCTTGCGCTCCTCGTCGGCAAACCGCGCCTCGACGGGCATCTTGGTCTCGGCGATCGTGCGCGTCGTGCGCTTGACGAGGTCGTACAGCCGCACGACCCCGTCATCGCCGGCGGACAGGGCTTGCAGGCCATCGCGACTCATCTCGAGCGACCGGGTCGAGCGCGATGCCGGTAGGCTCCACGCCACACCGGCGGCTCGCGCGGCAGCGGCGATCGGCAAGACCTCGCGCCACAGCGCCTTCTGTGCGAGCGGCTTGATCATCGCGATCGCGAGCGTCGGGTTCGAGGCGGTGATCTCTCGCGCCTGCGACAGCGTGAGCTGGTCGGCCCGCTCCTCTGCACGGGCGCGCTCGTCCTCGGCGATCTGCTTCTCCTTATGCGCGACCACCGCGGACGCATCCGCGCGATCGCGCTCGTTGGCGACGCGGACGTATGCGATCACACCGCCCACGAGCAGCGCGCACATCGCGGCGATCGCGACGCCGATCGGGACGCGGTTCTTCTTGACGAACCGGCGCAGCTTCTCGCGCGCCGAGTAGTGGTGCGATGCGACGAGCTGTCCCGTGACGAACTGGTTCAAGTCCTCGGCGAGCTCGCGCGCGTCCTGGTAGCGATCCTCGGGCCGGTACGCGAGCGCCTTGTCGATGATCGTCGACAGCTCCGGCGGTACGCCCGAGACCAGCTCGCCGATCGGGGGCGGCGGTGCGTTGGCGGCGGCGCGCATCATCTCGTCCGCGGTCTTTGCGTGGTGCGGTGGCTTGCGCGACAGCAGGTGGTAGAGCGTCGCGCCGAGCGCATAGACATCGATCCGCGGATCGACCGGGTTCCCGCGCAGCTGCTCGGGCGCCATGAACCCCGGCGTCCCGAACACGATGCCGGCGCGAGTCTTGATCGACTCGAGATCAGCGTTTGCCGGGGTCGCCGCGATCTCGTCGGCCTCACCGATCACCTTCGCGAGACCCCAGTCGATCACGATGGTCTCGCCGAGATCTCCGACGAGGATATTCGATGGTTTGATGTCGCGGTGCACGATCTGGCGCTCGTGGGCGTGCGCGATCGCTTGCGAGGCCGCGACGATGTGCGGGATCAGCGCGAGGCGTTCGTTGAGCGTCGCGGCCGACGCCACGAGCTTCTCGAGCGGCAGGCCGGAGACCTTGCGCATCACGTAGTACGGCGCGCCGTTGGGTCCCTCGCCCGCATCGTGGACCGGGACGATCGAGGGGTGCTCGAGGCGCGCGGTGATCTTGATCTCGCGCTGGAACCGGCGCAGCGCTTCGCTGTCGAGCGCGAGTGCTTCCTTGAGTGCGACGACGCGACCGAGCGTGGTGTCCATCGCTTCGACGACGCGCCCCATGCCACCGCGCGCGATCTCCTCGCCGAGCTCGTAGCGGGCAGGCGGCATCGCCGGCGGCGCATGGAGGATCGCGGGCGTGCCGCTGATCGTCGCCATCACGCGAGGCACGTCAGGCGCCGGCGAGCCCGGCTTCATCTGGATCGTGCCGAGCGGCGTCTCGTCGGTCGGCGGAACGCCCGCGTCCGTCTTTCCAGAATCCGCCACCGCCTCCGAGTATACGGCGGTCAGCTCGGTCGTGCGGCGGGCGACAGGAGGTCCCGCTTGACGGCGCGGACGAGCGCCCACGCGAACATCAGCAGGAGCAGGCCGAGTGCGATCGTGATCGGCCAGACGTACCAGTAGTCCTTCGGATTCTCGCTCGTGATCAGTGCGAGCGCCCCGTCGGGGATGCCCTTGGCGACGTAGAAGCCCATGAGGCCGATCGAGGTGTCGGCGGTCGCGAGTGCCGTCGCACCACCGCCGCGCAGCGCGGACCACTGGGTCTCCTGATGACGCGTGATCGGCTCGACGCGAGCAGCCCACAGCCCGGCGGCCTCGAGCTTGGCGGTCACCGCGGTCACGGCGTCGGGCATGGTGATCTCGAACCGGACCTGGGTCGGCTTGCCGTCGGCACCGGCGGGCGACGCATCGGCGAGCGGTTTGCCCACCGTCAGACCGGCCGCGGTCAGCGCATCGGTCCACGCCTGCACGCTCGCGAACCGCTCGTTGACGGCGGCGATCACGAGCGCCGAGCTCGGATCGACGACATCGTAGGCGACCTTGTCACCGTCGGCGAGCTTGACGCGATCACCGGACACGGTGAGCACCTCGTTGGTCGCGAACGCCTTGCGAACCTCGGCGACGGTCGCGAACAGCGGGCGCGGATTCGCGTCCGCGTAGGTCGAGATGGCGTCGTAGAACGGCATGTCCTCGAGCGTGCGGAGGCGGCCGGTGTAGCCCTTCGTGACCGCGGGTTCCCAGCCGTCGCCATGGATCACGATCCACACGCGATCCGTGGTGCCGCGCATCGGCACGACGCGGAGGCCGATCCCGGTCTTCTGGATCGACGTCCGGATCGCGTGCGCCATCATCGGCTCGCCGGTGAACGTCACGTACGAGTTCGTGGCAACGTTGCCGGCGGCGATCGCGGAGACCGCGACCTGCTGGGGCGTCTCGTTGCCGCCGAACGTGCGGTCGCCGTGGAGGCGCACGAGGAACAGCGCGCACAGGAAGACCACTCCCGCGGCCGTGATCACGCTGATCTTGGACGGCGTGCGCTTGAGCTTGATCATCCCGGGATCGGGAGCGGTGTCCTTCGCGCCGATCGCTTCCCTCGCGACCGGGTCGCGAAGCTCTTCGGTCGGGGACTCGTCAGCCATGGCAGAAGCGATCGGCATCCTATCGTGGGGATCGACAACGCGCCACCCACCCAGGTTGCGCCGAATTCGTGAATTCGCGAGGATAGCTCGTGGCAGAGCGGCCTCCGAGCAGTCGCGAGCGCCCCCTCGGAGTGGCGGAGGTAGTCCGTCTGGCCGGGCGAGCCCTCGACGGGCTGGGTCTGGTGTGGCTCGAGAACGAGGTCACCCAGGTCTCGATGCCGTCCTCCGGGCACCTGTACTTTGCACTCCGGGATCGCGACTGCGTCCTGCCGGCCGTCATGTGGGGCCGCGACGTCGCCCGGACCAAGTTCAAGATCGAGCCCGGCCAGCGGTTGCGCGTGCGCGGCCGGCTCGGGGTCTACGACCGCGATGGCCGGATGCAGCTCTACGCGGACTTCGCAGAGCCCGCAGGGCTCGGCGCAGAAGCCCTCGCACTCGAGCAGCTCAAGGCCAAGCTCGCCGCCGAAGGAATGTTCGCAGCGGCGAAGAAGCGGCTACTCCCCAAGTTCCCGCGCCGGATCGGCGTCGTCACGTCGAAGAACGGCGCCGCGATCCACGACATCATCCGGACGATCCAGCGCCGCCTGCCGACCCCGATCCTGATCGCCGACTGCGCGGTGCAGGGCCCGACCGCCGCGGCGCAGATCGTCAACGGCATGGCGATGGTGGTGCGCGCGGGCGTCGACGTCGTGATCGTCGGGCGCGGCGGAGGCGCGGTCACCGATCTGTCTGCGTTCAATCACGAGCGCGTCGTGCGGACGATCTCGCGCTGCCCGGTGCCGGTGATCAGCGCCGTCGGTCACGAGACCGATCTGTCGCTCGCCGATCTCGCCGCGGATGCACGCGCCTCGACCCCGACCGCCGCAGCCGAGCTCGCGGTCGCCGACGGCGTCGCACTCGCAGATGTCCTCGTCAAGGAGCGCCGGCGCCTCGACCGCGAGATCCACCACTGCCTCGATCGCGCGCGCCAGGATCTCGATCGCGGCACGCTCGCGCTGCACGCGCGCGGCGAGCGCGCACTCTCCGCCACACGAAGTCAGCTCCATGCGCTGCAGCAGCTCCTCGCCGGGCTGCATCCGCGCGCGCAGATCCTCGCGCGCCGCAACGAGCTCGGTCAGCTCGAGCGCCGGCTTGCCGCGATGCATCCGGCACCGCGCCTCGGTCGCGCGCGCGCCGATCAAGAGGCGCTCGTCGCGCGCGGCACCACGGCGATGCGCCGGCGGCTCGAAGCGTGTCGCGCGGAGCTCGGTCGCGCGGGCGCACAGCTCGCTGCGCTCTCTCCGCTCGCGGTGCTCGATCGCGGCTACGCGATGGTCCGCCGCGGCGAGACGATCATTCGCGAGGCGAGCCAGGTCGCCGCGGGAGATCGTCTCGCGGTCCGACTCGCGAGCGGTACGCTCTCGGTCACCGTCGAGGACATCGAGTCATGACCGCCGCGATCAATCCCTCCACGCGTCTCGCCGCCGTGCTCGGCTGGCCGATCGCGCACTCGCGCAGCCCGCAGATCATGAATGCGGCGTTCTCCGCGCTGTCGATCGACGCCGTGCTCGTCGCGATCGGCGTTCCGCCCGACGGCCTCACCGCCGCGCTCCAGGGGTTGCGCTCGCAGCGCGCGCTCGGTGCGAGCATCACGATCCCGCACAAGCTCGCCGCGCTCGCGCTGTGCGACGAGGTCACCGATGCAGCGATCACGATCGGCGCGGTCAACTGCATCCAGTTCGACGGCGACCGCATGATCGGTCACAACACCGACGAGGGCGGCTTCACCGACAGCCTCGATGCGGCGGGCTTCTCGTGGAAGGCGCCGCGCGTCGTGTTGCTCGGTGCGGGTGGTGCCGCTCGCGCGGTCGCATACGCGATGCGCCACGCGAGTGTCGAGGTGATCGCGCGCCGTCCCGAGGAGGCGACCTGGACCACCGCGCTCCCCTGGACCGCGGATGCGCTCCGCGCTTCCTTCGTGCGCGCGGATCTCGTCGTCGACTGCACGTCGCTCGGCCTCGGGGGCCCCGACGAGATCGCGGTCACCGACGCGCTCCCGCTCGAGCTCCTCGGCCCGGCAGCGTGGGTCGCAACGCTCGTCTATCACCGGCAGACGCGCCTGCTCGAGCGTGCCCGTGCGATCGGTCGGGCGATCGTCGATGGCCGCGGGATGCTGGTGCATCAGGCGGCGCGGTCGTTCGCGATCTGGACCGGGAGGGCCGCGCCGGTCGACGTCATGACACGCGCGCTCGACGACGATCTCCGCGGTACGTGATCTGCAGTGCATCCCTCGCGTGAGGGAATCGCAACGACGTCCCGGATGGATGGCCGTGCTCGTGTGCCTGGGATTCACAGGCACCGGTGTCGCATGGGCCGACCCGGCCACAGCCGAGTACGTCGAGGACCCGTACGCCGACCACGTGACGTACGGGACCACGGCCCGGCTCGGGACGGTGGTCGGCTTCGTCTACGGCGAGCGTCAGGACGTGACGGCGGTCGGTGGAGCCGTGGCGATCGGTCAGCGGTGGGGGCGGTTCGCGGTCGAGAGCGAGTACATGTATCTCGGGTTCCAGGAGCGCGGTCCGTCGAGCCTCAAGCTCGGCGTCGGTCATCGGCTCGGCGTGATGGCGCGCCTCGACGTCATCCGGATCGGTCCGCGCTACGTCGGCGGCAACTCGCTGCTCTCGATCTATGTCGAGGGCGGCGCGGCGGTCGCGTGGAACCGGTGGTCACGCCCGGACTGGGACGAGGCGAGTCGTCTGGTCCAGGACGATACGGAGCGCGTCGAGGGTCAGGCCGGGTTCGGGATCGAGATCGATCACCGCCTGCAGGAGCCGATCGGGTTCCCCCGGCGGATCGGCTGGTTCCTCGGCTGGCGCCTCGCGCTCGCGCCGCACGAGTCGGATCCCGCCTCGATCTGCCGCGGTGAGAGCTGCAAGCCCGCCCCGATGATGGCCGAGCCGCGCTACACCGATCGGTCGATGCTGTTCCAGTCCAGCCTCGCCGTGACCTGGTAGCGGCTAGAACGCGCCGACGATCGCGAGGCCACCGCCATCGCGCTGGATGAGCGGCGTGATCGCGTACTGCGCGCCGTTGTTGCGACGCACGCGGCGCGGCGCCTGGACGATGTCGTCGATGGTCCCGCCGAACCACATGCCGCCCGCGCCGATGATCAGCGCGAGCCCGATCGGCGTGCCCTGCCCGCAGTTGTCGTCCGCTCCGCTGTCATCGTGACCCCCGGAGAACAGCGTGCACCCCGACAGCGCGACCACGAGACCGATCAGCGCGACGGGCATCGCGCCGAGCCGGAGGCCGAGGCCACGCGTGAACACTTTGCCGGCGTACCAGTGACCGAACGACGGTGCGAGCAGCGTCCCGATGAGACCGACGGAACCCGCAGAGGCCGCGAGCTGGTTCGCGGTCTGGTTGTAGCGCCCCGCCGCGATCGCCGATGGAACGATCAACAGTGCGTACGAGCCGAGCGTGCCGCCGAGCGACAACCACAGCGCGATGTCTTCGCTCTTCTGCGTGCCTGACGGCCGCGCTTGCGGCTGGACGTAGACGGGAGGCGGCTCCATCGATCCCTCCGGGATCGGTTCCGTAGCTCCGGGCTGGGCACTCGCGGTGCGTGCAACGATGACCAGCACGAGCACAGCAACGAGCGATCTCACAGGCCCGATCGTACACCCGGCAGGGCGGCGTCGGTCGGCAACCTTCGATCGCTACTCGGTCGGCGCCTGGGCCGTGCACTGCACGTCGGCGACGCACTCGCCCTGCTTGGCCGAGCAATCCATCCGGCCGCCATTCTCGTACACCGGCTTGCCATCCTCGCTGGTCAGCGGGTTGGACTTGCAGCAGCAGGTCTCGGCGGCGGAGTCCGAACCTTCGGTGGTTCCGGGCGGGACGGACTTCTTCGTCGGACCACTGCAGGCGGCGAGCACGAGCGTCAAGGCAACGAGGATTCGCATGGCTCGTCGTAACACAAAGCGGGACGCCGAGCAGGCGCCGGAGATCAATCCGGCGGCGGAGCGATCGTCAGCGTCGGGTTGACCCACAGCAGCAGCGGGTCGTGGATGCTCATCCCCGACTGGCCGCCGCGCTCGTCGGAGCCTCGGCACACCGTGTTCGCCTTGCAGCCCGCCATGAACTCGCCGAGTTTCTCGACGCGCACCGGGCCATCGTGGCCGACCGACTTCGCGAGCTTGGTGGCCTGCTCGACGGTCATGCCGGGCATCTGATCGAAGTCGCGACGGAGCACCGTGTTCGAGATCCGATCGCTGCGCTTCAGGTTGAACTTCACCATCGTGTACGCCTTCACCGACGTGCCGGGCTCGGGATCCTGGCAGTCGATGCGATCGATCTCTGTCGACGATCCGCCCTCGCACGACAGCGGGTACTTCTCGGCGGCGCTCTTGAAGCCCGCCGCCTGGACGATCGCGACGGCCTCGGCTTCGGTCTTGCCCGTGAGGTCGGGCACCGTGACCATCCCATCACCGCCGCCGCCGGTGTTGTCACCGCCGCCGCTGTTGCCATCGCCAGAACCGATCGTCGTCGTGCCGCCCGACTTCTGGAGCGGACAGGCGGCGAGCGCGAGGACGGCGAGGAGTGTTGCGAACCGGGTCATCACTTCACCGGTGCGCCGAGCACTACCGTCGGCAGCTCGGCGTCCTTCTTCGGCCAGACCGCGAGGATGTCGGCGCCTTTGCCGTTCTCGTTCGCGTGCACGGCCGAGAACAGCGCGCCCGGCTTGAGGGTCGACTTGTACGCGGGGTTGATCTTGAAGTCGCCCCAGCTCTCGTCGTAGGTCTTCACGCCCATCTTGTCGCAGACGAGCTCGTAGTCGAGCGACCCATCGCGGTTGATGCGTGCCAGGCGATTCGTGCGGTGGCTCTGGACGCACTCCTTGCGCTTGACCAGGAGTGGCTGGAGCTCGACGATCAACACGCCGTCCTTCTCCTTGACGCTCTTGATCACGCCACCAGAGCTGCCCTGGGAACCGTGGCTCTGGGTGAACGGGTGGCCAAGGTTCCTCGGGTACTCGACCTTGGCGCTCATGTCGTCGAGGACGATCTTCTCCTTGGTGATCGCCGTGAATGCGGCGGCTCGCGGGCCACGCTGCCCGGGGACCTTGTCGACCCACGTCGACAGGAACTCGGCGGCGCCGCGACCACCCTGGCACTGGATGTATGGACCAGAGATGAAGGCGATCTCCGGGATGTCGAGCAGGAGCGGGCCGACGTCCTTGGCGACGCCGGCAAACGGATCCATGCGGATGTCCTTGAGGTCCTTGAACAGCTTCGCGGGGACCTTCGCCGTGATCGCCGCTGCGAGCGCTGCGTCGGTCGCCGCTTCACAACCCTCGCGCGCCTTGCGCGACTTCGAGAACTGGAACGTATCGAGCCGCTGCGCGAGGGCGAGCAGATCCTTGTTGCCACTGAACGATGCAGCCCACTCCGTGCGGCCTTTCTTCGCCGCATCCCACAGCTTCTTGTAGGCCTCGTCCTTCGTGTAGATCTTCGCGACGATCTCGGCGTGCTTCTTGAGCCTCGGGGCCATCTCGTACGCCTCGAAGCGAAGCTGCATCCGGTGCTCGCCCTTGTTCGCCGTATCGGTGCGGAGCTGCGCGAAGAACTTCGCGTAGTCGAGCGCGTCGATGTCGCCCTGGCACATCGCGTACTGGACCGCGTTCTCCTCTGTCCGCTCCTCGCGAATGCACTCCTCGATGTAGGCGAGCCGGCCGACCTCGGTGAGGTTCGGCTCGAACATGTCCGTCAGATACACCGGGTTGTCGAACGGCGAGCCGTTCTCCGAGAAGCCCTCGCGGATCGTGATGTACTGATCGACCGGCGTCATTTTCGCGAGGTCCTTCGTCGACGGATCTCGGAAGTACGAGGGCCGGGCGTTGACGTTCGCCCACGCGACGGCATCGGCCCAGTCGGCCTCCTGCATGCCGAGCTTCTTGCCCCATGCCTGGCGCGCCTTCTCGATGTCGGCCGCGTTGGCCGCGACCTCGGCGTTGGGTGCACAGGTCGCACCGACGAATGCCGGGAGCACGTTGTCGCGGATGTTCTTCGACGATAGATCCTTGAGATCGTAGCGGTCCCCTCCCGTGTAGTCCTTGCACCACGCCGGAACGCCGGCGGACGCCGAACCCATGTGGCAGAGCCACGCCATGACACTCACTGCAACGAGCTTCTTCACGAGTACCTCCCCATAGAGCGAATCAACATACGGAACGAGCTTGGACTATTCAGGCGCGCTGATCGTTAGCTTGCGATTGATCGAGAGGACGACTTCATACGCGCCACCGTCGATGTACCAGCGTCGAGGTTCGAACCGGCACACCGTGCCGTCCTTGCAGTCCTTGTCATACTCGTAGAGCTCGGAGACCTTGACCTTCAGTCCAGGCTTCTTTGCCTCGATCGCCTTCTTCGCAGCCTCGATGGTCATCCCCGTGAGCATGCCGTCCGTTTCACGCGTCGAGACCCTCTCGGCGACGCACATCCGGACCGACACGAAGAGCGACGCTGCGCTCTGATTGCCGCCGCCCGGCGTCTGCTGGCAGACCTTGGTGTTCGCGTCCCACGTTCCTGGATCGTTGCCGATCCGGATCCCGCCGCGGAGGCCCGCCGATGCGATGGCCGCCTCGGCCTCGCTCTGCGTCTTGCCGACGAGGTCCGGAACGGTGACGTTGCCAACGCTGCCACCACCGCCGCCACCACCGCCACCCGACGACTCCGACGAACCCGACGAACCCGGAAATGAGGACCCGCTCGTGTCCGTCTTGAGCAAGCAGCCGACGACGAACGGAAGCAACCCCACTAGGAGCACCCTCTTCATGAGGATGAACCTACCCCGACTGTCGCGCCGACCGAAACGGCGAAGGGCCCGAACACCGGGCCCCCAGGGAGAGTTAGTTTTTCGCCTGCTCCCGCATCTGGTGATGCGATGCGCCGGGTGGCGCTGGAGCCGTAAGCTAGGTCGAGAAGATCAAGACTGCGTCGCGCTGTGGCGGCGGATGAACGTCGGGACGTCGAGCTCGCTCTCGGTGTCGATCTCACCCGAGAGGACGGCCTTCATGCTCGGGCGCGACTGCGCGCGCTTGCGCTCGGACGGATGAACGAGTGGCGTTCCGTCGACGGGGGAGGGGCCGGAGCCGCTCGCCATGCGGGCCGAGGGCTCGCCGTGCGGGATCGGCTCGATCAGCTCGTTGAGGGCGCGCTCGACCTCGGAGGACTCGTTGTCCCACTCGACATCGATCTGCGGCTCCTCGATCACCTGGACCGACGGACGGCGGGGGGCCACCGGTGCCGGATACTCCTTGGTGACCTGGCTCGAGACATCGTACGGCAGCGTGATCTGCGGCGAGCTCATGCGACGGCCGCCGGTCGGCGCCATCTGCGTGGGCGCCTTGGTCTCGGGGACGAGCATCTGGGTCTTGGTGTCGCGATCGAAGCCGGTCGCGATCACGGTGATCCGGATCTCCTCGCTCAGGTTCGGGTCGATCACCGAGCCGAAGATGATGTTCGCATCCTCGTGCGCGGCCGCCTCGATCAGCGACGACGCCTCGTTGACCTCGTGCAGCGTGAGGTCCGGTCCGCCGGTGATGTTGATCAGGATGCCCGTCGCGCCCTCGATGTTGACGTCCTCGAGGAGCGGCGAGCTGATCGCCATCTCGGCAGCTTCCTGCGCCCGGCGCTTGCCGGTGCCGACGCCGCTGCCCATCAGGGCGCGGCCCATGTCCTTCATGATCGTGCGAACGTCGGCGAAGTCGACGTTGACGAGGCCGGGGACCGTCATCAGATCGCTGATGCCCTGGACTGCGTTGAGGAGCACCGAGTCGGCCTTGCGGAAGGCCTCGACCATCGACGTCTGCGCGCCGACGAGGGCGAGCAGGCGGTTGTTCGGGATGACGAGCAGCGTGTCGACTGCCGCCGAGAGCTTCTCGATGCCCTCGACCGCCTGCTTGCTGCGCTTCTTGCCTTCGAAGCCGAACGGCTTGGTGACGACGCCGACCGTCAGCGCGCCGCAGTCGCGAGCGATCTGAGCGATGACCGGCGCAGCGCCGGTGCCCGTGCCGCCGCCCATGCCCGCGGTGACGAACACCATGTCCGCCCCGGAGATGAGGTCCGCGATCTGTTGCATGCTCTCCTCGGCCGCGCGGCGACCGACCTCGGGGTTGGCGCCAGCGCCGAGGCCCTTGGTGAGCGCGTTGCCCAGCGCGATCTTGTGAGGCGCCATGTTGGCCTCGAGCGCCTGGAGGTCGGTGTTGGCGACCACGAACTCGACGCCGTCGAGGTTGCCGCTGATCATCGTGTTGACCGCGTTGCCGCCGCCACCGCCGACACCGATGACGAGGATCTTCGCGTGAGAGACGTCGTCGAATTCGATGAGTGCCATGGCCCCATATGAAAGTGCTGGGGATCGACGGGCAACTTTTTCAGCCCCGACGTGGATGATTTGTTGCGGGCGGGATCCGGATCGGCATTTTCGCGCACGATGTACGACACGCGATCGGCCGGATG
>JANOPP010000251.1:0-24092 GCA_031421915.1 Myxococcales bacterium
CAGCCACCGACTTCCCGAAGACGACCTGGAACCTCCGCAAGTTCCTGTGGCGGCCGGGCCTCAAGCTGTTCGGCTTCTACAACATGCGGCCGTTCAAGCACGTGATGATCATGTGCGGCAACGCCGTCGGTGGTGGCTCGATCACGTACGCGAACACGATGCTCGTTCCACCCGAGACGGTGTGGTCGGACGGATCGTGGACGGGGCTCGCGGACTGGAAGCGCGAGATGCCGGCCCACTATGCAACAGCGCGCCGGATGCTCGGCGTCACCGAGAACCGGATCCTCGGGGACGCCGATCACATGTTGAAGCGCATGGCCGAGGACCAGGGCTTCGGGGCCTCGTTCTATCGGACCGATGTCGCGGTCTATTTCGGCGCCGAGGGCGAGAAGCCCGGCACCGAGAACGCCGATCCGTACTTCGACGGCGACGGCCCACCGCGCAGCAGCTGCGTCGGCTGCGGCGGCTGCATGGTCGGGTGCCGGTACAACGCGAAGAATACGCTCGACAAGAACTACCTCTACTTCGCCGAGAAGCGTGGCGCCAAGGTCATGGCCGAGACCCGCGTCGTCGATCTGAAGCCGCTCGGCGCGGCCGATGGCTCCGACGGTTACGAGCTCACGGTCGAGCGCTCGACCGCGTGGTTGTTCAAGCAGCGCCGTACGATCACGGCGCGTCATGTCGTGCTCGCCGCGAGTGCGCTCGGCACGATGGATCTCCTGATGCGCGTGAAGCAGTCGCTGCCAGCGGTGTCCGAACGGCTCGGCCACGACGTGCGCACGAACGCGGAGTCGATCGTCGGCGTGCGGTTCCCGGGCGATCAGCAGGACATGTCGAAGGGCATCGCGATCGGCTCGGGCATTCACATCGACGCGTTCACGCACATCGAGGCCGTCCGGTACTCGCGCGGCTCCGACGCACTCGGCCTGATCGCGACGCTGTTCGTCGCCGGCAAGGGCTGGGGACGGGTCGCCGCGTGGCTGTGGAACGGCCTTCTGCATCCGATCAAGTTCTTCCGCGCTGCATGGCCGTTCGGGTTCGCGCGCCAGACGTTGATCTTCCTCGTCATGCAGACGATCGACGCGACGTTGAAGTTCGAGCTGCGCCGGCGCTGGTTCTGGCCCTTCACGCGCTTGCTCTGCTCGGCGGGGACGCGGATTCCGACCAACATCCCTGTTGCCAACGACTTCACGGTTCGCGCGGCGAAGAAGTTCGGCGGCATCCCGATCACCTCGTCGAGCGAGATCTTGTTCGATCTGCCGATGACCGCGCATTGCATCGGTGGCTGCGTGATGGGCAGCGACGCCGCGCACGGAGTGATCGACGCGCAGCACCGCGTGTTCGGCTACACGGGCCTCTACGTGATCGATGGAGCCGCGGTCGGCGCTAACCTGGGCGTCAATCCGAGCCTGACGATCACGGCGCTCGCCGAACGCGCGATGACGTTCATCCCGCCGAAGAGCTAGTTGTCTCTCGCGCCCTCTCGGATCCAGACCAGCAGCTTCAGGTAGTCCGGATCCGACGCGCTCGCGAACGTGATGTTGGGATGGCGATCGGGCGGATTCTCGCGCGACGGAAACGTGAGCACGAGGCTCAGCTCCGGCATCGCGGTCCGGACACGCGTGTTCGGTCGTTCCTCGACGAGCTCGCGGTAGGTGGAACCACCGTCGAGGTGGAGACCACCGAGCTGCTTGCCCGCGCCGTTCGCGGTGTGACACGCGATGCAGCCTCGCGCCGTGAAGATCGGATAGACGCTGGTGCGGAAGCTGACGTTCGTCGGCAGAACGAGTGCGCCGTCGGTGACAACGGCGTCCGCGATCGTGACGACACCCGCGTTGACCGGGGAGTCCGCCATGTCGACGGTCGCGGTCGCCGGACGGCCGAGGGCCACCACGCCGGTGGGGACCTCGAAGAATACGGCCCATCCCGACGCGGTCGTCGCGATCGCCGCGGGAAGCGGTGCGAGGTTCGCGTCGAGGAACTTCGGACCGACGACGCCGCCCGGGACGATGAACGTTGCTGCTGCGATGTTCGCGCGCGGCATCCCCGCACCATCGACGGCGCGCACGAACAGAACGCCCTTCGCTGCGGTCGGCGTGACACCGAAGCTGGTCGCGATTCGCGCGAGGAACGCTTCGCTGACGGCAGGGACGACGAGACCATCGAGATCCTCGCCCGCCACGCTCACGGTCGAGCTGAACGTCGAGCGATGGGATGGCGGCGCGGCTGCGAGGATCTGGAAGGCGGAGTTCTCCGGGATCCCCGTGATCTCGAAGCCCGCGCCGAGCGTCGTGACCAGCGGCGCGGTGAGCAGTCCTGACGTCGTCACCGATGCGGTGCCGGTGATCGCAACTCCGGTCTCGAAGTCGACGACCTCGCCGGTGACGGTCAACGCGCCGCCGAGGGGGCCTGCCGGGTCGCCATCGCCTCCGCCATCAGTGCCAAAACCACATGCACCGAGGGCTACGAGTCCGAGCGTGGCGATCATCCGAATCATGGGGCTCCTGACGCGTGTCGCTGGCCAGTACGTAGTGGGGCCGGAACCGAATCAGGTCGCAGAAATCTGCGAAGTACGCCGGCTCATTAAGGTTCTTGACCCGGGGCAACCCCGTCCGTCACGCTGTAGGTGGTGGAAACCGCAGGGGGCGTGAAGCTCGGCCGCTACGAGGTCATTCGTCCGCTCGCGAGTGGGGGCATGGCGGACCTGCTGCTGGCGCGTGCGCGTGGGCTCGAGGGCTTCGAGCGCCATGTCGTGATCAAACGGATCCGCGCGGATGCGGAGAACGATCAGGCATTCATCGAGATGTTCCTCGTGGAGGCGCGACTCGCGGCAGCGCTCCACCACCACAACATCGTCCAGGTCCACGACATCGGCGAGGACGACGGGAAGCCCTACTTCGCGATGGAGTACGTGCACGGCGAGGATCTCCGCCACCTCCTCGCGGTCGTCGCCGCCCGAGGCGAGCAGGTCCCACTGCCGATGGTCGTCGCGATCGTCACGGCGGTTGCGACCGCGCTCCACCACGCGCACGAGCAGAAGGGCCCGGATCAGAAGCCGCTCGGCATCGTCCACCGCGACGTGTCCCCCGCGAACATTCTCGTCGGGTACGACGGCAACGTGAAGGTCGTGGATTTCGGAATCGCTCGCGCAGCGATGCGCCGCACCGAGACGCAGGCCGGCATGCTCAAGGGCAAGGCGCCCTACATGGCGCCGGAACAATGCACGGGCGCGCCGGTCGATCGACGCAGCGACGTGTTCGGGCTCGGGATCGTCCTCTACGAGCTGGTGACGGCGCGCCGGCTGTTCAAGGCGGAGAACGACTTCGCGACCATGAGCATGGTCGTCAGCGGAACGTTCCCGAAGCCGTCGACGATTCGTAAGGACCTCCCGCCCGACCTCGAGAGGATCATCCTCCGCGCGCTCGCGCGAGATCCGACGGCTCGCTACCAGACGGCCGCTCAGATGTTCGACGCGCTCGAGCAGCTCGTGGTCCTCGCCGAGTGGCGGACGGCCGCGAGTCACGTGGCGGCGTACATGACCAAGACATTCGGCACGCGCACGGAGCCATGGCTCGCGGGCGAGGCGCGCGCGTTGACGAGCAGCATCGACTTCGATGGAGCAGCCGCCGGCATTGCCGTTGCGCCTGTCGAGAACGGAAAGGCGGTTCCCGTGGCGATCTCGAGTACCAAGAGCGCACCAATCGCGCGCGCGCGGGAGGAAGCGCAGGGCGCGACCGCATCCCCCAAGCAGTTCGAGGCCGTGAGCTCCTCACCGATCAAGATTCCCGAAGGCGCCGCGAAGCCGGTCGGAACGACGCCGAAGGCGGCAGCGCGCGTACCGGTGAAGGCGACGGCGCAGCGAGCCAAGCCCAAGACGGTCCAGGTCCCGGTGGTTGCAGGCAAGGCGGAGCCGGTGAAGTCCGAGGCTGCGAAGGCGGGCGCGGCGACGTCCGAGGCGCCGAAGGTGGAGGTAAAGGCCGACGCTACGAAGGCCGAGGCGTCGAGGGTGGAGGCCGCGAATGGTGCCAAGGCAGCATCCAACGGGCCGACCGTCGATGACGCGAGCGAGCACATCGTCGAGCTGACGCATCCGCTGATCGTCGAAGAAGGCACGCACACCGACGTGATGCCGGTGCCGCCGCCGAGCCCACCTGCACGCGCCGCGCGCGCGTCGCTGCCGCCACCTCGACTCGGCAAGGCGCTCGGGCCAACCGCGACGCCCGCGGGTGGTGCGCCGGCCGACGACGCAGCGGTGAATGGTGCGCCCGCGATTGCCGCGCCGGGGAGCGGTGCGCCCGCAAGCGCTGCGCCCGTGAGTGCAACACCCGCACGTGCCGCGCCCGTGAGTGCCGCGCCGTCGAGCGTTACGCCGTCGGGCGCCACGCCGTCGGCCGCTGCGCCGTCGGGCGCCACGCCGTCGAGCGCCGCGCCGTCGGGCGCCGCGTCGGCGACCGCTGCACTCGCGAGTGACAGCGCTGGGGCGCGGGGATCGGTCACGCTTGCTTCGGTCACACCGGCGAAGGCCACGCCGCCGGTGGCGACTGATGGCGATGCGCTGACGGAGCTCCCGAAAGTGATCGAGCCTTCGGTCGAGGTCTCTGGAGCGCTGGAAGCCTCAGACTACGTCCGCCGGAGCGAGCCCACGGAGATCGTGACGCCTCTCCCATCGCCGCTGGTCACCGACGTGCCGCGCGGGAAGCGCCCCTCGGCATCACCGCCAGTGTTCGCATCCTCCGTCGACGACGACGCCAGCGACATGGTGCCACCGCCGCGGCCGCGCTGGATGCTCCCCGCGATCGGCGGCAGCGTGCTCGTGCTCGCGATCATCGTGTTCGCCATCGCGCGCTCGGGAGGCAGCGACGAGCTCGACGTGCGGCCCGAGCCGCCCACCGTCACCGAGACGCCGGCGCCGTCGCCGACGCCGACGAACGCACCCTTGGTCACCGACGACGTCCGCGACGAATCGAGGCCCCGCACGTGGGCCAACTCGCAACCCGCCGATCCCGTTCCGGCACCGGCAGTCGATCCCGTCGAGCCGACACCGACCGAGGTCGCCCCGACACCGACCGAGGTCGCGACGGATCCGGTCGTCCCGACTCCAACGGAGGTTGCCCCGACCGAGATCACTCCGACGCCGACCGCGGTGGCAGCGGATCCGCCGATCGAGACACCGACGGAAACCGCGATCACGAAGCCGGCGACGACCAAGCCAGCCACCACAAAGCCTGCGACGACGAAGCCCGCAACGACGAAGCCCGCGGTCGCGACGACGAAGCCGGCGACGACAAAGCCTGCGACGACGAAACCTGCGACGACGAAGCCCGCGGTCGCAACGACCAAGCCCGCGACGACGAAGCCCGCGACGACCGTCGCCAAGACCACCAAGCCTGCGACCACCACCACCAAGGCCAAGCCACTGCCGACGCCGAAGTGGAATCCGAACAAACTCTTCCCGAACAAGAAGTGACCATGCCGCGCACCGTCCTCGTACCTCTGGTCGCGCTCCTCGTCGCCGCGCCTCTCCTGGCACATGCCGACCGCAAGCAAGACGCCCAGGTCCACATCACCAAGGCGATGGAGGCACACGACCGCAGCGACTTCGAGCTCGCGGCCATCGAGCTCCAGGCCGCCTACGACCTCGATCCGAACCCCGATCTGCTCTACGCGATCGGGCAGGTCTACGTGAAGCTCGAGCGCTGTCCAGATGCGATCACGTACTACCGCCGCTACCTCGACACCAAGCCACCCGCACAGGCCATGGTCGACACGAAGCAGGCGATCGACACCTGCGAGAAGCAGGCGCCGCCGAAGCCGCCACCACCGAGTGGTCCGCCGGTCGCACCGGCGACGCAAGCGCGCCCCTGGTACAAGGATCCGGTCGGTGGTGCGCTGGTCGTGTCCGGTATCGTGTCGGGCGTCGTCGGCCTCGTGCTCTACACGAGTGCACGATCGAAGCTCGATGACGCCGAAGCCGCACCGAACCTCGCGGAGTACACCGACCTCGTCGACGGGGCGCGGACGTACCGCACCTACTCGGTCCTCTTGATCGGCGGCGGCATGATCCTGATCGGGGCTGGCGTGGCGCGCTACATGTTGCGCGAGAGTGGTGAGCGCGAGCCGTCACGCGTGGGAATCGTGCCGACGGATCGCGGCGGCCTCGTGACGTGGGGAGGGAGCTTCTGATGCGCGCGGGATGGATCGTTCTTGTCGCGCTGACGAGCGGGTGCCTGCGGTCGACCGAGTACCGGTGCTCGACGAGCTCGGAGTGCGGAGCGAACGGAACGTGCGAGAGCGTCGGCTTCTGCAGCTTCCCCGATGGACAGTGCGCGAGCGGTGGACGGTTCGGCACGTCGGCCGGCGAGCTCGCGAATCAGTGCACCGGGACGTCGGGCGGCGACGCGGGCATCGATGCATCCAACGATGCACCGATCGACTCGGCGATCGACGCGGCGCCTGCGGGTTGTCCTGTCCAGTACGTGGCGATCACGGGCGGGCAGGGCACGCATCGCTACCGGCTCGTCAGCTCTGCAGACAACTGGATGCAGCACCGCGACTTCTGCCAAACGACGACGACGAGCGCGTACCTCGCGATCCCCGATGACCTCGGTGAGCTCCAGGCACTCGCGACGCTCGCGGGCGCGCAGCGGTTCTGGGTCGGTCTCACAGACAGCGCGACCGAGAACACGTGGCTGACGACCAAGGGCACCGCGGCGCCGTTCCTGCCGTGGATCACCGGTGCACCCGACGATCAGAATCCCGGTGAGGACTGCGTCGAGGTCGTGTCCGCGCTCTCGCAGATCAACGACGAGCGCTGCAACACGCAGTACGTCGCGGTCTGCGAGTGCGAGCCCTGAACCGCAACAGTCCGTTCCACGACGAGCGTGTCTGCAACGGTCAATTCCTGAATGGTATCTGGTGGGTGCGAGCAGCACGGCCCAGATTGCTCCGCATGACCACCACGAATTGGAACTTCGACCTCGCTCACTCCAGCGTCAACTTCCACGTACGCCACCTCATGGTGTCGAAGGTGCACGGCCGGTTCACCCTGTGGGGCGGCAGCCTCGAGATCGACGAGGACGACATCACGAAGTCGCGCGTCGACGTGACGATCGATGCGGCCAGCGTCGACACGCGCGAGGACAAGCGCGACACACACCTCAAGTCGGCCGACTTCTTCGACGTCGAGAGGTTCCCGACCCTGACGTTCAAGAGCACCTCGGTCGAGAAGGTCTCGGCTGACGAGATCTCGATCACCGGCGACCTGACACTTCACGGGGTCACCAAGTCCGTGAAGCTCGCGGTCGAGCTCGGCGGTCAGGCCAAGGATCCATGGGGCGGCATCCGTACCGGCTTCTCGGCGAAGACGTCGATCAACCGCAAGGACTTCGGCCTTGGCTGGAACGCGGTGCTCGAGACGGGCGGCGTGCTGGTCGGCGAGAAGATCGAGATCACGCTCGAGATCGAAGCGATCCAGGCGGCGGCGGCGGCTGCCGCCTAGCGCGTCGGGACTGGCCAGCCCTGCTCGCCAAGGAGCGGCACGAACCGCACATCACCGAGGTCCTCCTCGGAGTACTGGTCGTCGGTAAGGCGCGTGATCCGCACGAGGCGCTGCGCATCCGCGCTACCGGTCGGCACCACGAGGCGTCCACCGATCGTGAGCTGCTCGAGCAGAGCAGGCGGTGGGCGTGGCGCGCCTGCAGCGACCGCGATCGCCTCGTACGGTGCGTTGACGGGCCAGCCAAGCGTGCCGTCGCCGTGATGGACGTGGACGTTGTCGATGCCGAGGGCGCCGAGCCGCTCTGCAGCAGTCCGCGCGAGCTCCTCGATCCGCTCGACGGTGTGGACCTCGTGCGCGAGCTGACCCAGGATGGCGGCCGCGTAGCCCGAGCCGGTGCCGATCTCGAGCACCCGCTCGCTCCCCGTGAGCGCGAGGGACTGCGCCGTGATCGCGACGATGTACGGTTGCGAGATCGTCTGGCCGCTGCCGATCGGTAGCGGCGTGTCGTCGTATGCGTGGTCGAGCAGCTCCGCGGGAACGAAGCGATCGCGCGGCACGCTCGCGAACGCCGCGAGGACGTTCGGATCGAGGATGTCGCGCCTCCGGAGATGGTCCGAGATCATCCGCTGGCGACGTGACTCCAAGGTCGTCATGACCCTTCCCATGTCTTCACCACCCGCCGAGCTTACGCCGCGTGGCGGCCAGACTTCTCGTCCTCGTGTCGGCGAACCGTCAGTACGGGGCAGGGCGCCGAGCGAACGATGCTCTCGGTGACGCTGCCGAGGAGCGCGCGCTTGATGCCACGACGGCCGTGCGTGCCCATCACGATCAGGTCGCAGCCGAGCTCGATCGCGGTCTGGTTGATCAGATCGCGCGCGTCGCCGGTGCGCAGCAGTACCTCTCCGACGCACCCCTTTTGCGCTGCGAGCTCGTCGAGGGCCTTCTGGTTCTCGGCGATCATTCCATCGATCATCGTGGACGTCAGGGCGACGCCGAGCTCGGGGACGCCGAGCACCGGGATGCCGATCACGTTGAGGAGGTGGACCTTTGCGTCGAGGGTGCGTGCGAGCTCGCACGCGTAGTCGAGCGCATGCTGGGCGCCCTCGCTGAGATCGGTCGGTACCAGGATGTTCTTGGGAAGCATGACGGGCTCCTTTTCGTTGAGCACATAGACTTCACGAACCGAGCCAACCGCTGAGATTGGTTCCGAGGGGTGCCACCGGGCGAACACGCCCGACGAGACACGGGGGCACGCCGGCCAGCGATTTCCGGTAGAACTCGTGTCGCAGCATGCGGCTGACTCGCAAGTTCATCGTGGCGCTCGTGATCGGCGTCGCGCTCGTGGCCCTGATCCAGGGCTACCTGGACTATCAGCGCGAGCGCGACGTGTTCGATCGCCAGATGCGCGGTGAAGCCGCCGCCCTCGGGCGTGCTCTCGCGCGAGGCGTCGCGCACGTGTGGCAGCGCGACGGCGAGCCCGCGGCGCGCGCCTTCCTCGAGACTGCGACGAGCAAGCGCGAGAACCTCCAGGCCCGGTGGATCTGGCTCGACGCGAAAGGACTGGACGCACCGCGTGCCGAGCTCTCGCAGCTCGAGGCCCTGTCGCGCGACCAGGTGATCACGCTGCGTGACGACAGCCGGCGGATCCTGCTGACGTACATCCCGGTGCAGGTTCCCGAGGCGCGTCTCGGCGGCCTCGAGATCGCGCAGTCACTCGAGCAGCTCGACAGCTACGTCCGCGACTCGCTGCAGAGCGAGGTCATCGGCTCCGTCGGCGCCGTCTTGATCGCCGGTCTGCTCGCGCTCGGGCTTGGCGTCGTGTTCATCGGCCGCCCGATCAACCGGCTGGCGGAGAAGGCGCGCCGCGTCGGCACCGGCGATCTCAGCGGGCCACTCGTGCTCGATCAACGCGACGAGCTCGGCGAGCTCGCGAACGAGATCAACCTGATGTGCGAGCGACTCGCCGACGAGAGCAAAGCCCGCGAGCAAGCGACCGAGCAGCTCCGCCACGCCGATCGGCTGACCACCGTTGGAAAGCTCGCCTCGGGACTCGCGCACGAGCTCGGCACGCCGCTCAACGTCGTCGGTGGGCGCGCAAAGCTGATCGCGGACAAGGAGGTCGAGGGCCAAGAGGTCATCGACTCCGCGCGGATCGTCGTCGAGCAGGCCGAGCGCATGACGGCGCTGATCCGCCAGCTGCTCGACTTCGCGCGGCCGCGCGTGCTCCACAAGGCGCCTGTCAATGTGACGACGCTCGGGAAGCGCGTCTGCGAGCTGGTCGCGACGATCGCGCGCAAGGCGAACGTGACACTCGTTCCACCTCCGGTTGACGAGACCTTGCGTGTCGAAGCAGATGATGGGCAACTCACCCAGGTGCTGACCAACCTCGTCGTCAACGCGATTCACGCGACACCGGTGAACGGGACCGTCAGCGTCGAGGCGCGGCGTGTCGACCAGGTGCCCCCATCGTACGTCGGCGGCGACGAGCAACCGTGGATGGCGATCGATGTGCGCGACACCGGCACCGGCGTCGACGAGGTCACGCGTGCGCGGATGTTCGAGCCGTTCTACACGACGAAGGAGATCGGCGATGGAACAGGCCTCGGTCTGTCCGTGAGCTGGGGGCTCGTTCGCGAGCACGGCGGTTGGATCGACGTGCAGTCGACTCTGGGTACGGGCTCGACGTTCACCGTCTATCTGCCGCTTGGCTTGCCGACAGGAGCCGCCACGTGACCAAGCTGTTTGTCGTCGACGACGAACGCGAGATGGTCGATCTCATCGCGGTCGGCCTCAAGAAGCGTGGCTTCACGATCACGACGTTCACCACGGCCGCCGATGCGCTCGCGGCGATCTCGACGAGCGACGTCGACGTCCTGATCACCGATCTCAACATGAAGGGGATGACGGGGCTCGAGCTGTGCCAGCGTGTGGTCCTCGAGCGCCCCGATATTCCCGTGCTCGTGCTCACGGCGTTTGGCAGCTTCGAGACCGCGGTCGGCGCGATTCGCGCGGGCGCGTACGACTTCGTGACCAAGCCCGTCGAGATCGAGGCGCTCGCGATCGCGGTTCGCCGTGCAGCGGAGCATCGTGCGCTGCGCGGTCAGCTCGAGCGGCTGACCGAGGTCGTCGCGAACACGCGCGGCCGCGGCGATCTGATCGGTGCGAGCCCCGCGATGCAGCAGGTCTATCAGCTGATCGATCAGGTCAGCGCGACCGATGCGACCGTGCTGATCACCGGCGAGAGCGGTACAGGCAAGGAGGTGGTCGCGCGTGCGATCCACGAGCGGTCGAAGCGCAAGGACAGTCCGTTCGTCGCGCTCAACTGCGCCGCCGTGCCCGAGCAGCTCCTCGAGAGCGAGCTGTTCGGTCACTCCAAGGGCGCCTTCACCGACGCGAACAAGAACCGTCAGGGGCTGTTCCAGCAGGCGAGCGGCGGCACGCTGTTTCTCGACGAGGTCGGTGACATGGCGCTCACCACGCAGCCGAAGCTCTTGCGCGCACTCCAGGAGCGGAAGGTCCGCCCCGTCGGTGCGGAGGCAGAGATCAACACCGACGTCCGCCTCGTCACTGCCACGAACCGCGACCTCGAGGAGATGGTCGAGGACAAGCGGTTCCGCGAGGATCTCTACTACCGGATCAACGTCATCCACATCCCGCTGCCGCCCCTACGCACGCGCGGTGGTGACGTGCTCCTGCTCGCGCAGCACTTCCTTCGCCACTACGCGACGGTGCTCGACAAGAAGATCGTCGGGCTCTCTGCCGCCGCGGCAGAGCGCATGCTCGCGTACGAGTGGCCGGGCAATGTCCGCGAGCTGGGCAACTGCATCGAGCGAGCGGTTGCACTCGCGCACTTCGAGGAGCTCCAGGTCGAGGATCTCCCCGACAAGATCCGCACGCTGCAGACCCGGCGCTCGACCACGATGTCGGGCGCAAACCTGCCCGAGCTGCTGTCCCTCGAGGAGATCGAGCGGCGCCACGTGCTGCGCGTGCTCGAGGCGTGCGATGGCAATCGCACCGACGCGGCGAAGATCCTCGATCTCGATCGCAAGACGCTCTATCGCAAGCTCCTGCGGTGGGGTGTCGGCGACGACTGAGCGAACCCCGAGAGACGCGTGAGCGCGCCTCGTCATTCACGCGATCGACGGGTGCGAGGCGAACTGCCCCGTGGGGCAAACGGCCCCGCGAAAGGACGCTCTAACTCTGTGGATTCGCTGCAGGTCGGCGGCATGTCCGGTGCACCACGGGACGCCTCCACGAACCCCACTAGGAGTCACCGATGCGTAACCTGTTCCGTCTCGCTCTCGTTCTCGCTGCATTCTCGGCCCCGGCGATCGCCGACTCTCACAAGGAGGCCACGCCGCCCGCCGCGAAGGCCGATGCGAAGGCCGGCGTGAAGGTCGACGCCAAGGCCGCTGGCGATGCCAAGGCCGGCGCCCCGGCGAAGCCCGCTGACGCGAAGGTCGCCGGCGACGCGAAGCTCGACGTCAAGCCGGACGCCAAGGTCGACGCCAAGGCGAAGGCCGATGCTGCCGCTGCCGCGAAGGCGGAAGCCGTCGCGAAGAAGAAGGCGGATGCCGATGCGAAGGCTGCCGCGGCGGTCGCCGCGAAGGCCGAGGCGAAGGCGAAGGCCGACGCTGCGAAGGCCGCGAAGCTCGAGGCCGCGGCGAAGGCCAAGGCGGAGAAGCAGGCGAAGGCCGATGCCGCTGCTGCCGCGAAGGCGGAAGCTGCCGCGAAGAAGAAGGCGGATGCCGACGCCGCGAAGGCCGCGAAGGCGGGCGGCGCGGTCAAGACCGACGCGAAGGTCGACGCGAAGGCGGGCGGCACCGGCACCGGTGGCGGCGCGACCACGGGCGGCGGCGGCGGTGCGGGCACCGGCGGCGGTGCGAAGGCGACGACGGACACCGCGGCGAAGGCCGGCGGAACGGCGACCGGCGCGGCGAAGACCGGCGCGGACGCGAAGATGGGTACGGCGAAGCCGGCTCCGGCACCGGCGCCGACGGGTGCGGCGAAGCCCGTCGAGGCCAAGCCGGCCACGAAGTAACCAGCGTTCTTCGACGACGAACACGCCGCTCGGTCCGCATGACCTGGCGGCGTTTTCCGTTTCGGCGCGGTCTGTGGTCTAAGGGGCCGTGGCTCGCGATGTGTTGATCGTCGATCGGTTCGCGCCGGAGGCGGCGAAGCTGCGTTCGACGTTCGATGCCCGGTTCGCCAATCCGCGCGGCACCGGCGCGGATCGGTTCGTCTGGGACTACTGGCACGTGCCCGGTCAGTACACCGCGCTGCGCACGCCCGCGTGGACGTACTTTCCGTCAGGCATCTACCGCCAGTTCCACCAGCGCCTCGTGCAGTGGGGACGCGAGACGCTCGGCTGTCACGACGTCTCGCCGCCGTGGCTCTCGCTCTACGTCGAAGGTTGCCGCCAGGAGCTCCACGGCGATCTGCCGCACGGCCCATGGGCGTTCGTGTTCTCGCTGACGAACTGGCGACAGCGAACGTTTCGCGGTGGCGAGACACTGCTCGTCCGCGACGAGGTTCTCGACTTCTGGCACGACTTCGCATCGATCCGCGGCGTCGAGGAGCGCGAGCTGATCCGGACGATCGAGCCCAAGTTCTCGCGCCTCACGGTGTTCGATCCGCGGATCCCACACGGGGTTCGCACCGTCACCGGTACCCACGATCCGCGCCAGGGACGCCTCGTGATTCACGGCTGGTTCGTCCAGCCGCGGCCCTTCGTGCGCGGTCCGCTCGCGACCCGCGTGCTCGCACAGCGGATCGGCGACCTCACCGATCAGCTCGGGAGCTGGCTCGGTGCGCTTCCGATCGCGGGCCTCTACTCGGTTGCGTTCGACGTCGATCGCCGCGGCACGGCGAGGAATGTCACCTCGCTGTCCGATACCACCCGGGTCCCCCGCGCCGACGAGCGCGAGCGAACCCGCCTGATCCGGAGGATCCGCGAGCACATCGGGACCTGGCGGTTTGGCGCCCAGCGCACCCCGAGCCGGGTGACGCTCCCGCTCGTGTTCGAGCGCTAGGTAAGACTGTTGCAGAGCCCCGGGGTTGTGACCGGGCGCACGGGGCCCTAGGTTCTCCGCCATGGAGACTTCCGTCCTGCGCGCCAACGAGCGCGGCCACGCGAACCATGGCTGGCTCGAGAGCTATCACACGTTCTCCTTCGCGGATTACTACAACCCCGAGGCCATGGGCTTCCGCGCCCTGCGCGTGATCAACGAAGATCGCGTCGCGGCAGGAGGTGGCTTCCCGACGCACGGCCACCGCGACATGGAGATCATCAGCTACGTCCTCGACGGCGCGCTCGGCCACAAGGACAGCATGGGTACGGGCTCGGTCATCAAGCCGGGCGACGTCCAGCGGATGTCCGCGGGCACCGGCGTCAAGCACAGCGAGATGAACGCGTCGAAGACCGAGGGCGTGCACTTCCTCCAGATCTGGATCATCCCGGATCGCCCCGGCCATCCGCCGAGCTACGAGCAGAAGGCGTTCACCATCGCCGAGCGTCAGGGCAAGCTGCGCCTCGTCGCGTCTCCTGATGGTCGCGACGGCTCGCTGACGATCCACCAGGATGCGACGATCGCGGCGGGGCTGTTCGCGGCGGGAGAATCCGCGACGCACGCGATCGCAGACAAGCGCTTCGCGTGGGTGCAGATCGCGAAGGGCACGATCGAGATCGGTGGCGAGACGCTCTTGGCGGGCGATGCGCTCGCCGCCGCGGGTCCGGGCGAGCTCGCGATCAGGGGCACCGCCGACGCCGAGATCCTCGTGTTCGATCTCGCGTAGCTAGTCGCGCGGACCGAACCGGCGCGCGAGGACGCCGAGGACCTTTGACGTGGCGTCGGGCGCCATCTTCGTCAGCTGGTGGACCGCCCACGCATCTCGCCCGACGGTTCGCACCGCCGGGTTGGTCCGCACGGCCTCGATGATCGTCTTCGCGACGAGTGCCGGTGGTGCGCCCTTGCTGTGGAACGCCGCGGCGAGCTTGGCGCGCCGGGTGTCGAGCTGTGCACTCATCCGACCGTCGGCGATGATCGACGTGTTGATCATGCCGGGGCAGATCGCCGTCACGCCGATCCGGTGCGGCGCGAGCTCCGCGCGCAGCGACTTCGAGAAGCCGAGCACGGCGAACTTGCTCGCGACGTAGGCGGTCACCTTCGGCGCGGCGTAGATGCCGAAGATGCTGGAGATGTTGATCACGTGGCCGCCGGTGCCACGCTCCACCATCTTCGGGATGAAGAAGTGGCAGCCGTGAACCACGCCGCGCAGGTTGATCCCGAGCAGCCAGTCCCAGTCGTCGAGAGTGGTCTCGAGGAACGTGCCCCCGACGGCGACGCCGGCGTTGTTGACGATCACGTCGGCCGCCGGGACCTGCGCGTGGACGGCGTCCGCGAACGCGGCCATCTGGGCGCGATCCGACACGTCGACCTTGCGCACGATCAGCGCGCGATCGCCGAGCTCGGTGGCGAGGGATTCGAGGCGTGCTTGATCGACATCGCACGCGACTACCTTGAAGCCGTCGGCGGCGAACGCCAGCGCCGTTGCCCGACCGATCCCGCTCCCTGCCCCCGTGATCACCGCGACCTTGGTCATGCTGCCTCGGGCATCTGCATACCACGCGCTGCAAACCACTCCGCCGCGAGCTGTTTGTCGTTGTTGTCGTTCGGATGAAAGTCGCGGCGCAGGTACTGCCGGATCCCGCGGAGGAACACGCGGCGAATGATCGGGTCACGCTTGCGCTCGCTGTTCATGTCCTTGACCGCGGTGCGGAACGAGACCTTGTCCTGCCGCAGCAGCGTGATCGCGCCCCACGCCCAGAACCCGCCAAGCGTCGCGGCCGCATAGAACAGACCGGCGATTCGTAGTGCATACGAAGGATCGATCTTCTGCAGGACGTCGAAGGCGACGGCCTAGTGCTCGATCTCCTCGGCCGCGTGCCACGCGAGCAACTGTCGCATCTCGGGCGCGCAGCTATCGAGCACGTCTTGATTGAAGGCTCCCTCCGCCATGATCGCGGTGAAGTGCTCGGCCGCGGCCGTCACGGCGAGGCGGAACTTCGGTGGAGTCTTGGACTCGAGCCACAGCGAGAGCTTCTTGTAGCCCTCCAGGAACCTGTCGATCTCGTAGCCCTGGTCGCGGAGGATCTGGTTGAACTGATCGTGGGCGTGGGCGTGGCGGCCTTCCTGTCCGAAGAACGCCTTGATCTGACCGCGCAGGACCGGATCGTCGATCTGGTCCATGAAGTACTTCACGGACCTCACGAAGAACCGCTCGCCGTGCGGGAACAGCATGTTGACGCCATTCGAGATCGCGGTCGCTGTGGCGTTCCCGTACAGCCAGAACCGCGGGACCTTGGAGAAGTCGACATCGAGATCGCGGACGACGATCGCTTCGGTCATGTCCCCAGCCTGATACCGTATTGACTCGAAGTCAATAGCTCACAAACCGCGGAACGATTCCGCTATGATGGGCCCGTGCCGCCCCGCCGTGTCGTCCGTCGCGTCGCTCCGCCGAAGCGGCGCGTGCGGCTCGAGAACGACCAGCGCCGCGCGCAGCTCCTCGCACTCGCGCGCGCCGCGTTCTCCGCTCGCGCATACGACGATGTCTCGATCGATGACCTCGCGCGCGAGGCGAAGATCTCGAAGGGCCTCCTCTATCACTACTTCCCGACCAAGCGCGATCTCTACGTCGCCGGGCTCTCGGAGATCGCCGGCGAGCTCGTCACCGCCGTCACCAGCATCCCCGGCGATCTCTCGCCGGTCGAACGGGCACGTGCCGGTCTCGACGCCTATCTCGATCACATCACACGTCACAAGGCGGCGTTCGTCTCGCTCATGCGCGGCGGCATCGGCAGCGATCCGGAGGTCGCCGAGGTGATCGAGGGCGTTCGCCGCCGCATGTTCGACACGTTCCTCAAGGACCAGCCGTTCGCGCCGCTCGTGGCCGGCGATCCGAAGTTCGAGACCGCGGTGCGCGGCTGGATCGGCTTTGTCGAGTTCACGACGATCGACTGGGCCGTCAATGCGCGCCTGTCGCGGACCGAGCTGCGCGATCTGCTGACCGACATCCTGTTTCAGGTCCTGGTCGTCGTCACGCCGCCCGTGTTCCGCACGCAGTAAGGCAGGATCCGTCACATGACGTTCACTGGATTCCCGAGGACTGCGCCGGCCTTCTTCCACGAGCTCGCCGTCGAGATGAACCGGGACTGGTTCCTCGAGAACAAGGCGCGCTACGAGGCCGAGTGGGTCGTGCCGATGAAGGAGCTGCTCGCCGAGGTCCGCACTCGAATCGCGCGCGCGTACAAGCCGCTCGAGCTGAGCGAGCCGAAGGTCATGCGGATTCACCGCGACGTGCGGTTCTCCAAGGACAAGACGCCGTACAAGACGCACATCGGCGCGTCGATCTCGCTCGCCGGCAAGAAGGTCGGTATGAGCGGCACCACCGCGATGTACGTGCACCTCGGGACCGACGAGGAGTTTGTCGGAGTCGGCACGTACTTCTTCGAGCCCGACAAGCTCGCGATCTGGCGCAAGAAGGTCGCCGGCAAGGACGGCGCGGAGCTGATGAAGCTCGTCACCAGGCTGCGCAAGGCCGGCTACGAGGTCGGGGGGCACGACGACTACAAGAAGGTGCCCAGGCCGTACGCGGAAGATCATCCGCACGCAGAGCTGCTGAAGTGGAAGGGGATGACCGCGGGACCGGGAGAGCTACCGCGGGGGATCCTGCACAAGCCTGCGCTCGCGACGTGGCTCGGCGATCACGGCGTGGCGCTCGCGCCGCTCGTGAAGTGGCTGCAGACGAAGATCGGCTGACGGCGCAGCGCCTGAGGGCGCGACAGACCTGCCGGCCCGAGCTCCGCTCGCGTGCCGTAGGCCCCGAAGATCGTGAGCGTCCACGAGGCCGGAGCCGCAGGTCGTTGAAATCCCCAGGGGAACCAGTTGCCCTGAATGATTTATATATGAATCGTTAAAACAATGAAACACTCATGCATGAGTCATTAAATGAGGTCTTCGGTTATCGACATCTTGCCAGCACCGGTGCGGCGCTCGCTGCGGAAGTTCGGCGGCGACCTGGGAATCGCTCGGCGTAAACGACACCTGACCGTCGCAATGATGGCCGAACGCGTCGGCGTTGCCACGAGTACATACGTGCGCGCCGAAAAGGGGGATCCGAAGGTCTCGCTCGGAGTCTACGTGATGGCGCTCTACGTTCTCGGGTTCGGCGATTCGCTCGGCGATCTGATCGATCAACGCAAAGACGAGCAGGGATTGCTTCTCGACCTCGAACGGCTACCCAAGCGCATTCGCTCGAAGCGAATCAAGGCGCCTTGATGAGGCGAGACATTGGAGTCTTCCTGGGGGAGGACACGCAGGTCGGCACGATTCGCTCCGACGCACAGGGGGCGCGCGAGAGCGCGTCATTCGAATACGTGGGCACGTGGCTCGCTTCCCCGGACGCATTCTCGATTGCCCCCGGCCTACCACGCGTTTCTGGACCTCAGTTTCACAAGAGGACCCGTGACGGCTCTGTGTTTCATGGCCCGATCGCGGACACGGAACCCGATGGCTGGGGCCGCGCCGTCATCCTCAGAGATCATGCCAAACGTCGGCAGCAGGCCAAACGCTCTGGTGAAGTTGCGCCCGTCCACGTTCTCGGGGGCCTCGAGATCCTGCTTTGCGTCGATGATGTCAGCCGTGTCGGAGCACTGCGATTCAAGGACGAGCGCGGTGAGTTCTGTCGCGCCCATGACGAAGATGACCGCGCGATACCACCCCTGATCGAGCTAGGAGCGCTGCTGTCGGCGACGCGAGCCTTCGAGCTGAACGCCGAAACGGCCGCCGATCTCGCGTACCTCAAGGGACGCGGTACCTCTCTCGGTGGTCTTCGTCCCAAGTGCAGCGTCGTCGATGACGACGGACAGCTCTCGATCGGAAAGTTTCCAAGTATCCAGGATCAGCGTCCCGTGACGAAGGGCGAGGTCCTCGCGCTTCAGCTGGCCAAGCTCGCAGGGATCGATGTCGCGGAGGCGCGACTTGTGTACTCCGCCGATGTGCCGGTCGCGCTGATCCGTCGCTTCGATCGGAACGGAGATCGTCGAGAGCTGTATATCAGCGCCGCCACGATGCTTGGAGTGGAGCCGACGGAACCCGGTGACCACACGTACACGGAGATTGTCGATGCGATACGCCGGCACGGCTCGTCCGTTCAATCGGACATCGAGGAACTGTTCCGCCGCATCGCTTTCTCGATCCTGATCACCAACGTCGACGATCACCTGAAGAACCATGGCTTCCTGCACGTTCAGCGCGATCAATGGCGGTTGTCTCCGGCCTTCGACCTCAACCCGTTCCCCGACCGTGCTCGCGAGCTCAAGACATGGATCTCCGAGGACACGGGGCCCGAGGCCACCATTGACGCGTTGCTGTCCGTTGCGCCGTACTTTCGATTGACCCAGGCCCGAGCGCGAGCGGTGGTCGCAGCGGTCAATCGAGCGGTCGCGCGGTGGCGTGAAATCGGGAGCAAGATCGGGATGTCTCGCACCGAGCTCTCCCAGTTCGACGACGCATTCGAGCACGCAGAACGTGTGCGGGCGCGCTGATCACGCTGACGGCGGCGGGACCGGCGTGAACCGGAGCTGGAACTGGAGCTCGTCGTCCGTGAGCGCGGCCCCGACGACCTGGGTCTGCAGCGTGCGGCCACCGACGGTGAGCTGGGTCCTGGCGACGATCGTCTTCGAGCGATCGATCGATCCCGTCAGGAAGAACTTCACCCACGCCGCCGCCTCGACGACCGCGTTGGCGGCGCTCGCCTCGAGCGCGCGGTCGAGTGCGGTGACCTCGAGCTTGTCGCCATCGAGCGCGACGCTCGCGCGGACGCCGACCTTGAAGTACGAGCAGCCGCCGCGCTCCTGGAATGCATAGACCTTGAATGGGTGACCGCGATTCTCCGCGAGGTAGTCGAACCGCGGCCGGAACTCGCCGTTCGGTGCAGGCACGATGCTGCGCGTGTACCACTGCGGCGCGATGCCCTGATCGATCGCCCAGTTCGCGAGCTCGGCGACGGCGCTGCCGGAGAGGACGACGCCAACGTCGGTCGGATCGCCGTTCGCCGGAGCGAGACCGCGGCGCACGGGCAGGTCGGTCAGGATCTCGACGACGAGCAAGGTCTGCGTCGAGCGGATGTCGACCTCGGCGACTGGCACCTCGGGGAGCCGCAGCGTCATCCGCGTCATCTCACCGAGCCGCTTGATCAAGGTCTCGCGGAGCGCCTCGTACGCGCGGCCGGTGAGGTGCGAACCGAGCTTGCTCCGCGCTGCGTCGAGGACGAGCCGCGGCACCTTGCCCTTGAGCTTCTCGGGCACCCAGCGCGAGATCGCACCGTCGAGCGTGGTCTTCGCCTCGGGGCCGAGCTCGGGCGTCACGGAGAGGAGGTTCTCGGGGCCAAAGCCGATCACGAGGCGAGTCATGCCATCGACCTTCTCGACGCGCGGCGCGACCTCGGCGATCACGTTCAGCATCGCGATCTCGGCCGCGACATCGCGAACCTCGACGCTGATCGAGAACCGGACCTTGCCGGCGTCGGCAGGGAGCAGCACCACCTGGCGGACGCTCGCGGCGATCTCGGGGATGGTGATCTCGATCGGTCCGAGGCTCGGGGCCTCGAGCCCCATCGTCAGCGGCTGCGCCGCGAGGGACTCGGCGAACAGCGTGTTTGCACGTTCGAACGGGACGGTGACGCGCACGTCGTGACCGCGATCGGGTGCGAGGGCGCGGTTCGCGAGGGCATCGCGCGCGCTCGCGACCTCCTTGCAGTGCGAGCCACATCCCGAGGCGAGGACTGCGAGTGCGAGCAGGGATCGGAGCATCACGTGTACGATCCTCGGCGCGGCTCCCCGGCGTAAGGCAATGCGCGGCAAATCAGAAGTCGAGGCCGATTCCCGCCTGGATGATCAGCGGGTTGATCCACACATTCATCTTTGCCGTTCCGACCTCGACGGTGTCGAACAGTGGCAGCTCGGGCGTACGGACCTGGATGTGGTGGACCTCCGCGCGCGCCATCATGAGGGCGATGAACTTCACGTCGAGCCGCGCGTAGATGCCCTTGTAGAGCTTCGCCTCGAAGCCGCCCTGGAACACGAGGCCAGGTGCAGGAGCGATCTCCATCGTCGGCTGGCTGACCTCGGTCAGCATCGGGTTCGTGACCTTCGCGTCGTACGCGAACATCACCGCTATTCCCGCGCCGATGAACGGCTGGATGGGGCCGCGCTGCTGTAGCGAGTACACGAGCGTCAGGGTCGGCGGTGCAGCCTTGGCCTCACCGAGCTCGGAGCCGAGCGGCATGACACCGGTCGGGATACCGAGCGCCGATGGAGCAATCGACTCGTTCGCGAGCGTTCCGGTTGCCTTGAACTTCACCGTGAGCGGCGTGCCGAGCACGGTCTCGATCGCGAGCTTGCCGTCGAGCCACGGCAGCACGTAGCCGATGATCAGCCCGGGCACCGTCGCGGAGCTGACATCGGCGCCGGAGCCGGCGATCGGACCGTTCTCGATCGCGAGGCTCGCGGCACCGTCGACGTCGGCGAGCTCCATCTCGCGCGACACGGCGAGCGGCGCGACGTGGACGATGCCCGCGCGCAGGTAGAACCGCTTGCGCTTGGCCTTCGCGGGGGCGACGCGCACGGGCTCGGCGACGACCTCTGGCGCTGGCTCGGACGAGGTCACGTCGAGGTCGGGTGCAGGAGCCGGTGCGGGCTCGGGCTCGAACTCGATCTCGGGCTCGACCTTCGCCGGCGCCGGCTGCTTGCCACGTGGCTTCTTCTTCGAGCGCCGATCCGCGTCCGCCGTTCCCGCGAGCAGGACGAGCATGGCGAGCGCTCCACCGAGGCGTCTCACTTGATCACACCGCGCGCACTCGGCGACACGAGCTGCAGCTTCATCTCGCCGGCGGGGACGATCATGTTGACGCTGCCGCCGAGGCCGAGCGGCGCATCGATCGCGACCGCGACCGCGATGTCGGCGAGGTTCGCGACCGCGATCTGGATCCGCCCGTCGGCGAGGAAGGACACCGGACCGCGCAGCACGGCCGACATGGCCTTGCTGTGGAGATCGTGGCTCGACAGCGGGATGCTCATGTCGGGCGCATCCATGTAGAGGTCGAGCGCGACGATCATCGTCGGCGCTCCACCCTCGTCGTAGATGTAGCCCGTGACCGCGCCGCCGCCGGCCGGTTCGCGCACCCGCATCACCGAGCCACCCGTGTCGGTGTTGATCGAGATGCCCACGCTCGCGGTCATCGACACCGAGGTGCCGAGCATCGCCTGCGGCGACATCGTGACAGGCAGACAGCTCGCGGCGGTGACGCCGCCTGGGAGGGGACAGTCGGTCGTGACCTCACCCATCGCGACGGGCAACGCGCCCGCGATGTACATGCACGCCTCCTTCATGGGCGTGCCGGGGACACAGTCAGTGCCGTTGAAGCTGGCGCTACCGACGTCGCCGGTGGTGCCGGTGATCCGGAGGGCGGCGCGATTCTCGTCGCGCGTGAGCTCGCCACTCTCGAGGAAGCCGGAGCCGTTGTAGTCGGCGAACGGGCCCGTCTGTGGCAGCAGGAACGTCGCGGTGCTCGCGGGTGCGCCCATGAAGTCGACCATCAGGTTCGGTCCACCGCCGTCACCGTCGGTCAGGCCGCCGAGCGGGTCGAAGCTCATTGCGCCTGCGAGGCCGCACAGCTCACCAGCGTTGCAGTTGTCGTCGCCGCCGGAGACGAGCGAGAACCGGTAGCGCGCGCCGGCGGCCCACGGCCTGTCGGGGATGAACGCGAGGGAGCGATCGCGACGGATCAGCGTCCCGGCGACCGCGGACATGCACGTGCCGCCCGCGGTGAGGAGCTCGACGCGGACGCTGCCCGTGCCACACGCGGCGCCGAGCGCGACCGTGTTCATGGCGACCGACTTGTCGAACACGACCTGCACGGCCTCGTTCGCGGGCAGCGTGAACGGGCGATAGAGCTGATCGCCGCCAGCGCCACCGGCGCATCGGCCTGCGGCGGTCGCCGTCGATCCGGTCAGCGCGCACGGGACGCCCGGATGGATGCCGAGGACCGTGGGCGGCGCGTTGGTGGAGACGAGACGGGGCGTCGCGAAGCTGAGCGGCGCGGGCGCCACGAGCGCGTTGCCGGCGACATCGGCGACGTCCGTCATCACGACGCGATAGGTGGTCGAGTACGCGAGCGGCGTCAGGGGCCGGATCACGATCGCCGCGCCGTGGCTCTCGATCACGCTCGGTACCACGGTGCTGGTCCCGGTCTCGAGCCGCATCCCGCCGGCGCGCAGTCGATCGAGATCGACCGGCTCGTCGAAGATCACCTCGATGCCGCTGTCGACCGTGTGCTCCGCAGTGCCGTTCGTCGGGTTCGTCGCGACCACCGTCGGGGCGGTGGCGTCCGCCGTGACCGTCGCGGTCTCGTCCATGATCAGCTCGAGCACGAGGTTCGTCGGGGCCTGCGTGACGCCGAGCAGGCCGAGCTCCATCGCGGCGACGCTCTCGATCGCGAGGACGCCATCGGTGGCGACCGCGGTGCCGCTCGCCTGCACGCCGAGGACGGTCTGGGTGAGCACCGCATTGCCGGCTGGATCCGTCGCGTAGACCGCGACATCGAGGCTGAGGTCGACGTAGAGCGGCGCGCGATCGTTCTCCGGACGCTGGTCGGCCGGCTGATGGGGGTTGCGATAGATCCGTCCCCCACCGTCGGTGAGGATCTCGATCTCGATGTTCCCGGTCGAGAGGCCGACCGGGATGTCACCGCCGAGCTTGATGTCGAGGCCGGTCGCCGACAGCCGCTGGCCCTTGCGGATCACGAACGCGATCGGGCCGCCGAGGATCTTGGGATCGCCGAGCTCGGCGGCGAGGTTCGCCGGCAAGAGGGCCGACTCCTCGCGACCGATCAGCGGCTTGTCGATCGCGATCACATTCTTCGTGGCGCCGGACCGCGACGTCTCCGGGCCCGGATCGTTCGCCTGCCGCGTACGCAGCACCTGCGGGATCGGGTTCGTGCCGCGGCTGTTGATCGGCGCGAGCATCACGGACGTCGGCGTCAGCGCGGTGCCGCCGAGATCGAGGAGACGATTGCCGACGCGCAGCTCGTACATCGCGCCGGCGGTCAGGTCGGCCTTCGGATCGATCGAGACGTGGACCCCCGTCGAGACCAGCGTCGCGGGGACCGGCATGCGCGTCACGGAGTCGAGCAGCTCGATCGAGCCAGCCTGGAGCGCCACTGTCCTCGGATCGAGCGGCTCGGAGAACAGGAGGCGGATCGTCGACGTCTCGAACATCGGGCGAAACGCGGTCGGCGTCGCGGCGGGCGCGCCATTGATCGCGACGAGCGCCGGCACCGCAGCGCGCGGCAGCGCGGACCGCGTCGTGAAGCTGAACAGCGGGCCCGTCGTCGGCAGGTTCGTCGCGGTCGGCGCTCGTCGCGATCAATGGCGCGCCCCCCGCGACGCCGACCGCGGTTCGCCCCATGTTCGAGACGTCGACGATCCCCCACCTGTTCTCCCAGCCGCTCGAACCGAGGACAGTGGCGCACC
>JANOPP010000252.1:0-2376 GCA_031421915.1 Myxococcales bacterium
GGGAACGACGAGATAGATCAAGGGAGCGACGAGGTCGATCGAGTGCGCTGCAAGGTCGATCAAGGACGCGGCGGGGCTCCTCGAGAGAGCGACGAGGGAGTTCGAGCGACCCACGAGGTCAGCTCAGGAAGCTCCCGGCACGGTCGAGCGTCCGGCGAGGTGAGCCGAGGACGCGGCAAGTTGAGTCGAGCGCGCGACCGGGCTCGTTGCGAATGCGACGAGTCGAGTGCAGCTGGCTCCGAGACGACTTGAGTGAGCAACGAGCCTCTCCAGAAGTGCGACGAGGCGATTCGAGTTCGGCTCCCCGTGACGGACGCACACGGGCGGGTTCCCCCCGGGGGCGATTGCGTCCATTCACATCCATTAGGAGGGAGGACACGATGGAAACGAGACAGCGCGGGTGGCGGACGTGTTCCAGCGGGTGCGCGCGTTCTGCGACGAGCATCCGGCGACGGGGACGCGGTCGTACGCGAGCGCGCATGCGATGCTGGACTCGTGAGGGGGTCGGGCGGCGTCTGCATCCGGCTCCACTCGTCGCGCGATCGCGCCGCGTGCTACAGCCCGTGACTCTTCAGGATCCGCTCGATCCGGTCCGGCACGCCGAAGGCGTCCCGCACCTGATCGTTCTCCGCGCGGGCGCGGCGCAGTTGGCTGGCGTGCGCTGCCGCCAGCGCGGGCGCTTGTTCGAGGAGGCCCGCCGTGGTCTTCGCCATCGCGTAGGACGGCGCGTGCGCGAGCGCGCCCACGAGGGCGTTCGTCATCGAGACCGACGTGCGCGGCGACTTGAGGAGCACGCTGACGATCGTGTGCGCTGCTGACGCAAGCGGTTGTCCTCGCGCGACGGGCACGGCCTGGATCTTCCCGATGAAGCCGTGCGGCGGCGCGCCCCACGCGATGGGGAGCACCTCGACGTGGCGTCCCAAGGCGATGCCGACCTCCTGATCGCACCACTTGCTCTCCACGAAGTCGGGCGACACGATGGCCGTGAGCGCTTCGCAGGACTGGAGCGCCTTCTCGATCTCGACCTGCCACACCTGGTTCGGCTCGATGTCATCGTGTGCGACGAAGGCGGAGATCCCGAGCCAGCTCACCTCGGTGCGCAGCTGCCCGACGGCGACCCGCTGCGAGTGATGATGGGAGAGGAAGAGGCGGAAGGCCCCAGGCGTCCAATACGCCGGCATGACACCCGGCGTCGGCGCGGCGATGACGCCACCGCTCCCACCCTTCCGGTCGGGCGCGATGCGCGTGCTCGAGACGACATGACTGTCGAGGTCTCGCCAGATGCCGGCGGCGACGGCCTGCAGCCGCTTCTCGTGTTCCTCGATCGTCGGCTGGAGCTGGACGAAGACCTCGAGCGGGATGCGGAGCCCGAGCTGGTAATAGTCGGTGCCGCCTTGCCACGAGTCGTGCTCGACGTGCGTGATCGAGACGCTCGCCATCCGGACCAGCTGCGCGTCGGTCGGCGCGTTCTGCAGCTCCAAGACGCGCGCGAGCGTCGACTGCACCGTCTCCGGGGACTCGGGGAACTCGTTGGCCACGATCTCGCGGTTGTGGTCGACCTGCGCGGTCCTACCAGCGCCTAACAACCGTTGCTGCAGACGGCGGCTGCGCCGCCGCTGCAGAACGTGGTGCTAGGCTATTCGTTCGCGTGCAGCGTTCGCACAGCCGCATCTGTTTTCGGCTCGTCGCTTCCCCAATCATCGCGCGACTACACCATGCCAGCTCGCGTTTTCGATAGGGACGTCGCGAATCGGTGGTTTAGACGCTCAACCCAACACGAGGTGGAGGATTGTGAAGGGGCTTCCACGCAAGCTTCAGCATTCCCCCGCGGACGATCAAGCCCGTCAGGACGAGTATCCATCCAGTTCCTGCAGATGAATACTCCCATTCTGAGAAGCGTGCTACCCCATCTCGGCTCGCCAATGCGAGATTGAACGCGATGAAGACCGTCAGTTCAGCCAAGAGCAGTCGTTGGAGAAGACCGCGGTGACTCTCAGCGACCACCGCGGCAACTGCGAGAGTTACCGCAGAGAAACATACCACCGCAAACTGCCACACATGCCCTCCTACCGGGTCGGCAACCAGATGACCAAAGGGCGCACTCTCGTGTCCCCACGAGTACCGATCCAGCGCGAGCAGCGCCACGGCAAGCGCGCACGACCCTCGAAGAAGCAATATCGTCATTGTAAGGGTGTCCTATATGGTATCGCGGTCACCAGCAGTTGGAGCCATCTTGATAGTGAGTCCAACGCCGCGAGCATCCGTAGTAGACGCGCATTTGGTTCTCAGCACGCACGCCTGCGCGCCACTGTGCGTTGAACCCTGACCATGGCATCGCGTCCCAAAGTGTCAGCGGATTTCCCTTGGCGTAGATGT
>JANOPP010000253.1:0-5187 GCA_031421915.1 Myxococcales bacterium
CAGCCCGACGAGCGCGTCGAGGATGAACTTGCTCAGCGCGCCAGCCTGGGCCTGTACCCGCATGTCGGGCTCGAAGAACAGCTTCTGGGCGAGCACCGGCAAGAACAGCGTGGCCGCCGAGAGCGCGACCACGATGCGCCACGCGCCGGGCGCGGCCCAGACCAGCGCGGCGGTCGTGGCCAGGACCTCCAGCGAGATCGTGATGCTCTGGGCAAGCAGCGCCGGCAGCGTCCGCATCGCCTGGATGTTGTGAGTGCGCGACGCCATGTCCGACGCGAGCCGGCTCTGAAAGTAGCGGTCCTCAGTCTTCGGTAGCTGCTCGAAGTACGCCTTCCGGAGCCGCACCTCGAGACGACGGCCAATCCCGAGCAAGCCGAGCGAGATCGGGATCTGGATCAAAAGAAGCACCAGCGCGACGCCAGCGAGGACGGCGATGCCGGTGGCGCGCTGCGCGATGGTGCCGAGGTCGCGCCCGAGATCGAGGATGGCGCGCAACATCAGCGTTTGCAGGATGCGGCCAAAGGTCGCGATCACGAGCCCAGCGATGACCAGGATCGGGATGCTCCATGGATCTTCGCCGAGCAGGCGGAAGAGCGTGCGTGCGGTGCTGGGCTGCTGCGCGACGACTTGCTTGGCGATCTCGGGCGCAATCAGCGCTTTCGGGCGCTCGCCGCCTTTGGTCGCGTCGTCGCGCCAGCCTTTCACTCGGAGCAGGACGGCGCCGGACAGCAGCAGCTCGCCCTGGACCTCGGGGTTCGGGCGGACGGACCAGTACGTGTCGGGGATCGGAACGGCGCCGGACTCCGCCTTCGCGATCATCGACGAAAGGAGGTCCGACGCCGTCCGCCCACGCTTGACGGCGCCGGCGCGGACCATGGCTTCGGTCGCCCGGCAGGCGGCGTCGAGGGTGGCGATCGACTGGTAGCCCTGATCTTCGAACGCCTTGGCGATCAGCGCCTTGGTCCCGGCGGCGGCGAGGCTCTGGAGGCGTCGATCGAGCGTGGCGATCGCTTCCTCCGAGGCAGCCCATTCTCGCCAGCTTTCGGCTGGCACCGACGTCGTGTGCTGATACAGGCTGGCGAGCAGCTTCTCGACACGCGTCCAGTGCCGGCCCGCCGCAGGATCCATGATCTGGACGAACGGGCCGACGCGCTTCCAGATCACGATGAAGTGCGGCCGCCCGCCCGCCGTAAGCACGACGATGATGGCGGGGAGCGCCTTCGCCTCGGGAACGACCACGTGGTCAACCGGGAGCATCACCTCTTCGGCGTCGAGGCCGAGCTGGTTCGCGACTTCATCGAGCGTTCCGATCGACGTGCCGTCGATGTCGGTCTGACACACCTCGCGAAGAACCCGATAGTTGAGCTCGACACCCATCCCGGCGAACATGCTCTTTAGCGACGCCGGGCCGCAGTCAGTCGCAGAGATCTGGACTACCTCGGGGATGATCGCGCGTCGACGCCGGTGAGCCGTCATGCCTATCACCGGGCCTCGGCTTCGGTCCGAAACTCTCTCGCGTGCGGCTCGTCCTCCGGTGGGTCGGCGTGCCATTCGCCGATGGCCCGCATCAAGAGTGCGATCGGTGAGACGCGAGCGACTTCGACCTCGACCGTCGCCGTCATCCCGTGCTGTAGCTGGATTCTCGGGTCCGCCGGGGCCTTGATGTCGAGCTCGACGCGCACCGTGCCTGGGATGGCCTCGGGCGTGGCGACGAGGCCAGGCTCCGTACCGACACGGGTCACCGTTGCCCGTACCGTACCGTAAACCGTCCACGGATAGCCGTCGAGCTTGAGCTGTGCGGTTTGACCTGGCTGGATGATGCCGACGACCTCTTTCGGGAAGCGAGCCCTGACCCGGACCTCCCCGTCGTGACCAACGATGGTGCCGACGCGCTGTCCGTCGGCGATGAACGCTCCCGCGCCGAGTTCGGCCACGTCTACTAGGTGCCCGGTGGCTGGCGCGCGATAGTGTTTCTTCTCGATCTGATACTCGAGCCGCTCGACCGCGACCTTAAGCTCGCGAAGCTGGCCGTCGATCTTTAGTTCCTCGCGCTCGAGCCCCAGGAGCTGCGCGGTGAACGTCTGGCGGCGCACGCCCTGCTCGCGCCGGAGCCGTTCGATCGCGAGGCTCTGGGCCGTCTTGGCGAAGCTGAGCGCTTCGACATCGGTTGCGAGCTCGAGCTTCTCGAGCTCGGAGATCGATCCGCTCGGGCTCCCCAAGGCGCGTTGCGCGCGATTCTGGGCGAGATTGTGCCGGGGCGCGATTTCCTGCGCTTTTTCAAGCGCCTCTTTGACCGCGACATTGTCGACCTGGCCCGTCGCGGTGGTCTCGCTCTTTTTGTTGGCAATTTGACTCTCGATGACAGAGCGCTCCTTCAGGAGCCCGGCTTTGGTCGCCTTGGTCTGATCGAGTTCGAGACGCTCGGTACGGGTGTCGAACTCGATGAGAAGGTCGCCTTCCTTGACGTCCTCGTCGAGGTTGAGCAGCGAGCGAATGACGCGCCCCGCGCTGGGCGGCTCAATGCGATAGACCGCGTTATGCGGCTCGATGCGGGCCTGCTTGCCGACCTTTACGATCGGAACCCTCGCGAGCACGGCCCAGGCGACGACGCCGCCGACGCCCAGCATAACCAAGACGACGAGCAGCACCCGCGTGCCCGATTTGTAGCCGTTTAATGAACGGAGCGTCCGATCGAATGGATATGCCATAGGTACTTGAGACCGATTCTTATACGCGCACGTGAAATCGGATGCCAATATCAAATTCACTTTGTTCTTGTTTTTTGGAACCCCGCGTCCTAAGATCAAAATTAGAAAGGAGGTGATAAGCACATGAAGATCAAGACCCACGTCCGCGGCGGCCCCATTACCCAAAAGGGACGCTGAGTTAAGGCGATTCCGGGATTCGTCTCGGGTTTGCAAACAACAGACAAGAAATTGTCTGTTGTTTTTTTTGTGCCCGTTGGCAAAAGCGCGAGACCCAACGCGAAAGTTTGCCGCGAAGAATCGATCGCGACGCGTTTGCCGCCCATACGAATCTCGCATCCGACTGGACCGAGAGCGCCACCAAACAGAGCGTAGTTCGGCCTGATTCCGTCGCACATGCGAGCGCGACGACTTCACCTTCCCTCTCGCCGACTGCGACAAACACGACGGACGTGATGGTTGCTCGAGCTGAAGAGAATTCGCGTTGACGCGTTCCGCTTTCGCGCGTTACGCATTTGAACGATTCGGCGCCACGCAATACGCAACATTGCGTATAAACTGCGCTGGACGACCATGGTGCGCTGAACCATCATGGTACCAATCGCCACCTGAGCCGATCTCGGCCCTTCTGCGTTTCTCACAAACGAATGTTTCCTCCACGCTCCACCTCAACCCGTCCGCAATGCCCACACCTTCCTCCGCGCTCCACCTCAAACGTGCCTGCGTGGCAACCTCTTCGTCAACACCGCCTCCTCGCGTCGCTTCGCGGACGAAGATCTTCACTCAACCCCCTCGCCATACCCCACCGATACGAAGCGCCTCATCCGCATCCCCAACGCATCTCTCGCCTTCCACGCCGCCCTTTTCCAAGGCCCTTGACGTATCCCCAGCCCTATGCAGTGCCTTCGCTCGAGGCTCTCACGTATCCCTTGCCTTACAATACGCCCTCGTCCGAGGCCCTCACGATGGTAACGACCTACACACCGCGCCTCGTTGATGTAACTCAAGATAGCCCTTGACCTTCGACAATGCCTCGTGAGACAATTCACACATGAGCAAACTCACATTGGGCGACTTGGAACTTGGATTGACCAATCTTTTCGGGCCGCGTAAACCCGCGCTCGAATTGTCCGTATCGGGTACTTTGTATGGCCCCATGCTCGCCAAGAAATACGCGGGCATTTTGGCATTGCCGGAAGCATTACGGGGCAAAGCGCCGCTCGCGGAAGAACTCGGTGTGGCTGATAAAAACTACGACGGGTTTGGTGGGAGCATTTTTAGTTATCTCGACGCGATCGAGCAAGTACCTGGCCTTTCCGCTACGACCTATTCGGCGGCAAGAAGAATTCGCGCCGCATTCGTTCCGCAACGTAGTGTCTTGACGGATTCATACGCCGAAGAAGCTGCGGTAGCCCATAAGAACCGAGCCAAAGTAGCAGAACTCGAAAATGATTTGAAGCTTTTCCCCGTACCTGAAGGTAAAACGCTTTTTGACTGGGTAGGCGCATTTCTCGACGCGGGTGACACGCTTGCCGAATTGTTGCATCAACGGGCTGTGGTGACATCGACATCGGAAAGCAGCGGGGGCAAACTCCGCAGCGATACGATTGGTATGTTGTTTCAATTTCGCGCGACGTTGCGGACCGAGATAGCCGAGAATGACTCGTTGCCTCGAGACCTCGAAGAACAAGTGTTTGGATTCTTCGATGAATTGACGAGCCGTCGGTCACAAAAGCCAGCGCCGGAACCTCAGCCGGCAACGCCACCCGCTACGCCTCCAGGCGGGTGATTTCGAGGCATCGGATCGTTGGTAGCGTTAAACCGAGGATCCTACGTTTCTCGGGGAACGATAAGGCTGGGCGTCAAATGGCGAGGCAGTCGATTCCATACGCACGAACAAGTGGATCGATCGTCATGATCGTCAGATCATCGCACTGAGCTTGCGCGACCAACATACGATCGAATGGATCACGATGATGCAATGGCAGCGAACGCAAGGTGCGAATGTGGCGCAGCGACACGTCCAAAATGTCGAATCGGTGCGTAGCGTCGTCGAGCAACATATCCAGCGAGCCTTGTAGGTGGAGCTTTCCGATTGCCGATTTAATCTGCACTTCCCATCCAGACACGACGGACAGCGTCACTGTGTTTGCAGGATCCCCAATCGCGTGGAGAAATGTCGTCGGTAGTTGCTTTTCGCCATGTGCGAACCAAAGCCAGACGTGCGTGTCAAATAATAGCCGCACGTCATCCACCCTCGAAGTCGCGCAACACATCTTCAGCTAAAGGTGCATCGAAGTCGGGCTCTATCGTGAATGCGTCTCGAAGTGCGCCAAAACCATCCGATCGCAGACGTGCTTTTCGGTCGGCTTCTTCTTGAACAACCTTGGTCGCCCGACTGCGAAGAAATTCCACAAAGTCGAGGACTTCCGCTTGTTTCTCCGCGGGCAACGCTTCGGTACCTTCTCGAACGCGATCAGCA
>JANOPP010000254.1:0-1609 GCA_031421915.1 Myxococcales bacterium
ATCTGGGGGAAGGTGAAGGATATGATCGAGAACGGCGACATGCCGCCGCCGAAGGCGCATCAGATGAGCGATGCCGAGCATGCAGCGTTGCTCGGTTGGGTGACGGGCGAGTTGGAGACGCTCGCAGAGTCGAGGTCCGGCGACCCTGGTCCGGTAACGATGCGGCGGCTCACGAATGCGGAATACGATTACACCATCCGCGATCTCACGGAGCACGACTATGGACTCGCCAGGGAGTTCCAGACTGACGGTGGCGGCGGCGAAGGTTTCTCCAATACCGGCGACGTGCTTTTCCTGAGCCCGGCGGCGATCGACAAATACTTCAACGCGGCGCGTAAGCTCGCAGAGCACACGACGATCCTGCCTGGCACCGGCATCGTTTTTCATCCGCAGCGCATCGGCCTCCGCGGGCCGGAGCAGGTGGCGACGCAGGCGCAGCAGGCGCTCTATGTCTGGCTTCAGCAAAAGGCCGCGCCTCAACTTCCGCAGGACACGGAGGACAAGCGCGAGGCCGACTACATGATCGCTGCGTGGCGGCATAAATACCTAGGCGAGCCGCTGGAAAAACTCGCCATTGATGCAGGGTTGAAGCTGCCGTTCCTCGCGAACTGGTTACGGCTCGTGACCAGCACGGAGCCGGAATCGCGTTTCCTCGATCTCACCCGCGTCGCCTGGCGCGAACTGCCTCCGCCCGATGCGGCGAACCCCGGGCAGGTGCCGCCAGCAGTGGTGGAAGGCGCAGCAGCGATCCAGGCGCAGTTGCGGTCGTGGAACAACCCGAAGCGCCCGGGCAACGGGGTCCAGCGGCAGCAGCAGGATACAGACGGGATCCGGGCATATCGGATGAATCTCGAGGTGCAGGGGAAAACCCAAGCACATCTCTGCATCGGCGACGGTGGCGACGGAAATGCCGGTGATATCGCGCTCATCACGAAGCTGGAGCTGCGTATGGGCAAAGAGTCGGTGGCCTATTTCGACTGGCTCCGGAAGCAGCTCGATGAGGATGGCAAAGCGGTCGCCACGGAACTTCCGCCTGCGGATGCAGAAGTGCGCAGGAAGCGAATCGCGGAGCTCGAGCGCGTGCGGGACACCTTTGGAAAACATCCGCTCGGGCGCGTGATCGAACCGGGCGTGCTCGCCCTCGCCGCGCCGCGAGTTTTCACGCTGCCCCTGCCCGAGAAGGTTTCCGCCGTGCATGTCGAAGTCCGGCTCGACCTCCAGCATCCCGAGATCGACCAGGCGACGATCCAGTGGGTCCTCACCGCCGATCAGCCTCGCGAGGTGACGAAGGTCATGCCGGGGGTGATCAGCGTATGGAAACGGGAGACTCCGGCCGCGCGCCGCTCGATGGACGAATTCAATGTGATGAAGTCCGCATTTCAGGACATGTTTGAACGCCGACTCCAAGAAGTGGCCGACAATCTCCACCGCCGCTCACCCGGGATAGGCGTCTATTACTTCAGCAACGAGCAGCTCTCGGAGATTATCGGCGAGCATGAGCGCCGCCAGCTTGCGGCGATGCAGAAGGACTGGGACTACCATGCGAAGCCGAATCTCGATCTGCAGCAGCAGAAAGAGTACGACGGCGCGCTGCTCAGGCATCTGCAGC
>JANOPP010000255.1:0-1716 GCA_031421915.1 Myxococcales bacterium
GTGAACATCGGCGGCAAGGGCGGCGATACCTACAAGGACTTGGTCCTTCAGAGCGCCCCCAAGCCGCTCCGCGTCTACCTTCAAGACGGTGCGAACGATCTGAAACTGGGACCGCGGCAGGACTGGGCGGCAGAAAACAAAGGCCTTGCGGCGGCGCTGAAAGCGAAAGCGTACCACTACCGTTTCGTATTCGGGGAGGACGAGCACGGCGGCATTCACGGTGCCGTCGATTTCCCGAGTGCGCTGCGTTGGCTGTGGCGCGGCTACCCGGTGGACTAGCCGCGACTTAGCTCTGACCGCTCAGAACGTCGCCTGTCCCGGTGCCCGAGGGAACGGGATCACGTCGCGGATGTTGGCCATGCCGGTCGCGTAGAGGATGGTGCGCTCGAGGCCGAGACCGAAGCCGGCGTGCGGGACGGTGCCGTAGCGTCGCAGATCGCGGTACCACCAGTACGCCTTGGGATCCAGGTTCTGCGCGGCGAGGCGAAGGTCGAGCACGTCGAGGCGCTCCTCGCGCTGTGAGCCGCCGATGATCTCGCCGATCCCGGGCGCCAGGACGTCCATCGCGGCGACGGTCTTTTCGTCGTCGTTGAGCCGCATGTAGAAGGCCTTTATCTCCTTCGGGTAATTCATGACCACGACGGGACGGCCGACGTGATCTTCAGTCAGCCAGCGCTCGTGCTCCGACTGCAGGTCCATGCCCCAGCGCACCGGGAACTCGAAGTTCTTGCCGCTCTTCTCAAGGGCAAGGATGGCCTCGCCGTAGTTCATGCGCTCGAAGCTGGCGGTCACGAACTTCTCCAGGCGCGTGACGCAGTCCTTGTCGATGCGCTCGGCGAAGAACTTCATGTCGTCGCCCCGCTCGTCGAGCAGCGTCTTGAAGAGTGACTTCAAGAATCGCTCCGCGAGATCCGCGTCGGCCGCCAGATCTGCGAACGCGATCTCGGGCTCGATCATCCAGAACTCCGCCAGGTGGCGGCTGGTGTTGCTGTTTTCGGCGCGAAAGGTCGGGCCGAACGTGTACACCTTGGACAGCGCGAGGCAGTAGGCCTCCACGTTCAGCTGCCCGCTGACCGTCAAGAACGCCTCGCGTCCGAAAAAATCGCGCGAGAAGTCCAGCTTGCCATCGCTGGTCTTGGGGAGCGCCTGCAGGTTCGCCAGATCGAGCGTGCTCACCCGGAACATCTCGCCTGCGCCTTCGCAGTCGCTGGCGGTGATGATGGGCGTGTGGATCCAAAAGAAGCCCTCGTCGTGAAAGAAACGATGGACGGCCATGCTCAGGCAGTGCCGCACCCGGGTCAGCGCCCCAAGCGTGTTGGTGCGCGGCCGAAGGTGGGCCACCTCGCGCAGGTACTCGAGCGTGTGACGCTTCGGCTGGATGGGATAGGTTTCGGGGTCGTCGACCCAGCCCAGGACCTGCACCGCACTGGCCGCGACTTCAACCGCTTGCCCCTTGCCCTGGCTCTGGACCAGCGCCCCCGAAACTGTGATGGCGCAGCCCGCGCCCAGCTTGGCGATCTCGTCGTGGTAGTTGCCGAGCGCCTCGGGCGCGACCACCTGGATGGGGTCGAAGCAGGAGCCGTCGTGCAGCTGGATGAAGGAGAGCCCTGCCTTGGAATCGCGACGGGTGCGCACCCAGCCCTGTACGGTCACGGCCTCGCCGAGCGCGACCTTGCCGCCCAGCAAGCGGGCAACGCTCACCACTTGGGTCTTCGG